>JBKPCH010000129.1:0-17183 GCA_046727275.1 Candidatus Dormiibacterota bacterium | reverse complement strand
GGCTGAGGCCGACCAGGCGTGATCATGACCTCCCGCACGCTCCCCGCCTCGGACACCCCCTCCCCGGACCCCTCCCCCCGAGTCTCGGCTCGGCAGTCCTGTTTCCCATCACTGGTGTCTCACACAGGTTGACAAGTTCCGTTCCGCGTCTCGGACGCTGCAGGGATGGTTGTGCCTTTGGCGTGGGGGCCTGAGGGCCACAGCGGATCGAACTGGGACCATCCCGGCGACGAGGTCGGGACCGGCTTCAATTTCCCGCACGCCGGCTGCTGGGACATCCATGTCGCGAGGTCGGACACACACGGCGACCTTTGGCTGCAAGTGGTCGCCTGATTGTCAGGAGGCGCCGCAGCGCGTTCAGCGCCACCTGGCACTCGTCGAGGCGCAGACCGGGCTTCGTGGCGCCTCCGGCGGCAGCCGCGTCACCGCGGTCAACGACGCGCGATCCGCTCCCCGTAGCATGGGCCAATTGAGTTGGGACGAAGCATTCTCCCGCCGCTACGAAGAGTGGTCGGCTCATATGACGGCCGATATCGCCTTCTACGTCGCGCTTGCGCGCCAGCCGGAAGGGCCGCTGGTCGAGCTTGCGGTCGGAAACGGCCGCGTGGCCATTCCTGTCGCGCAGGCGACCGGCCGGCCGGTTATTGGCGTCGACTCGTCGCCAGCGATGCTCGAACAAGCACGTTCCCGTGCGCGTGAGGAGGGTGTGGAGCTTGACTTGCGTGAGGGCGACATGCGCGACTTCGCCATCGACGAGCCGGCAGCCCTGATCTACTGCCCGTTCCGCGCACTCCTGCACCTGCCGACCTGGGCCGACCGTCGCCGCACCTTCAAGCGCGTCGCCGCATCGCTGCGGGCAGGTGGCCGGTTCGCCTGGAACGCCTTCGCTTTCGACCACTCGGATCGCGGCCCGCCTCGACGGGCAGCACCAGGATGAGCCCGTTCCCCACACGATTCGGTACAGCATCGGCGACAACCGAATCGACATCACGCTGGACGACGGAGCAAAGAGCTCACTCTGGTGGGCCACCAAGAACGAATGGCTTGGGCTCCTCGACGTGTCCGGCCTTGAGTTGGAGGCACTCTACGGCGGATTCGCCGGAGAGTCATTCGACGACGACAGCCGGGAATACGTCTTCGTTGCGCGCCGCCGAGCAACCAAGCCTCCACACGGCGTCCGGGTCGCCGAGACCGGCTCCGGGGTGGTCGGCTGGGCCGCCCTGTCGGCCTACGACGCCAAGCCCTGCTTCCACCGCACGGGCTCGACGTCGACGTACGTGGAGCGCGCGGTGCGCGGCACCTGGGTCGGGACGGCGCTGCGCCTGCACCTGATGGAACGGGCCCGCGCGGGCGGCTTCCACACGCTCGCCTCGCGCGTCTGGGCGACGAACGAGGCCAGCATCCCGCTCTGGGCCCGACTGGGATGGGAGCGGGTCGCCCACCTGCGTGAGGTCGTCGATTACGGGGGACGCCTCATCGACTGCTATCTCATCCGGGTGATGGCGGTCCTCGGCCCCCTGGTCACCCGGGCCGCGAGGCGGCCCGCGCTCACCGGCGACCGGCCGTGAGCAACCAGACGGTCCGGCGTCCGGCTTGACGGGGGGCGGCCTCGTCGAGGGCCGTCCGCTGGACGTCGGTGAGGTGGAGGGCGTCGCCCAGCATTGACACAGTGCCCCGGTGCGGGGCCCGGCGGACGCCCCTCTCCGGCGCGCTCACCGCCTCTCGATCGAGTCCCTGGCACTGTGCGCCCACCTGTACGCATCGTCCCCTGGCGCCCGGATCGCGATCCCGTGATACTCGCCGGCAGTACGCGGTCATACGGCTGAAAGGGAGGTCGAGGGAACCCATGCGCGGAACCAAGCCCACCGTCCGTGGCATCGTGCTGGCAGCCGGACTGGCGCTGGCGGCAGCCCTCCCGGCGGCCGTGCCGGCGGGTGCGGCCAGTCGGGTAGACGCCCGCTAGGTGCGTGGGTCAGTAAGACGGCGAGAGATTCGGCGGCCAGGTGCCCCAGATCGTGGGCCGGCGCCGAGGACCGGAGGGAGCGCCCTCCAGGGCGTGAGCGAGGACCGCAGAAGCCGGGCCGCGAGATGGGGTGCATGGGCGTCGAAGATCCGTCGGCTTACTGACCCACGGACCTAGATTCCGGGCTTACCCCGAGCGGTTTTCGGGGTAAGCCCTGGTGCGCCGGAGGCGCCAGCGCACCTATGGTTCTGGCGGCCGACGCAAGCACGCAACTCGCCCACTCAGTCTTCCGCGGATCCCCCGCCAGCACGCTGGCGGGGGATCGCATCTCTCATCGCACCGAGAAGTCGTCCGCGAACACGGTGCCCTGCGCGTACCAGCCGTGGACGAAGACCGTCACGCTGGAGGCCGACCCGGTCGTGAAGTGGACGGTCAGCTGCTGGTAGCCGGACGAGGACGGCGTGAAGGTGCTGGGATCGCCCGTCCCGCCGCCGGTCACGCCGATGAAGGCGTAGCTGCCCTGGACCCAGGCCGAAAGTGTGTACGCGTGGTTCGGCTGGACGGCGATGGCCTGGGCGCACTGGGCGGCGTCCGAGTTGCTGGCCGCGGCGGCCAGCGCGTGGCTGCCCCCGTGGACCGGGCTGGCGACCACGCTGTCGGCCGTGGAGCAGGTCCACGGCGAGAGGCCGCCGCTCTCGAAGCCGGGGTTGGCGACCAGGTTGCCGCCGCCGCCCGAAGGCGTGGGCGTCGGCTTCGGCGTGGGCGTCGGCTTCGGCGTGGGCGTCGGCTTCGGCGTGGGCGTCGGCTTCGGCGTGGGTGTCGGCTTCGGGGTCGGAGTCGGGTGCCGCGTCGGCGTCGGCCGGGGGGTCGGCGTCGGACGCGGGGTGGGTGGCGTGCTGGTCGGCGTGGGCGTCGGCGGCGGCGGCCCCGAGCCGTTGAAGGCGTCGAAGATCCTCGAGTAGCCGAAGCCTGGCGAGTCCCGGTTGACCGACCACATGGCCAGCTCCGTGATGCCGCTGGACTGCGCGTAGCCGAGCAGCTGCCGGGCGTCTGCCAGCGTGAAGGTCTCGGGCGCGACGTCGTTGGCCCCGCTCATCGGCGTGATGCCGACCATGGCCCGGACCTGCGCGTCCGACCTGCCCGGGTACAGGCCCTTCAGCTGGCCGATGAGGCTGTTGCCGGCGTCGATGGCGTTCTGGCCCATCCGGTCCGGCGGGAAGGAGCTGCCGTAGTCCATGGCCATGATGTCGACGACGCCGACGTCGACGTGGTTGGCGATCGCGTTCCGCAGCAGGCTGATGCCGCTCGCCACGAGGCCGGTGGGCAGCACCGGCAGCGTGTAGGAGACGACCAGGCCGGGGTTGGCCCGCTGGAGCGCGGCGATCGTCCTGTTGCGAAGGTCGATCGAGGTCGGGTCCTCGACCGCCGCGCCCTCGATGTCGAAGTCGATGTGGGAGACCTGGTAGTGGTCGATGATCGACTGGTACTGCGCCTGCAGCGCGGACTGGCTCCCGCAGGCCTGGGCCAGCTCGGTCCCGGCCTCGCCGCCGAAGGAGACGATCACGTCGCCGCCCATCGCCCTCAGCCCCCGCACGTCGCCGTCCAGGTTGGGCAGGAACGTGTTGAGCTGGCTCAGCGGCACGACGCCGCCCCACGCGGCCAGGCAGGAGCCGCCGTTGGTGATGAAGGCCAGCGAGTAGTCCCTGATGCCGCCCGCCCGGGCGTCGCCCACCAGCGACTGGGTCGGGGTCGCGGTCAGGTCGACGTATGGCGCATAGTAGTGGCGCCCGAAGTTGTTCACCAGCGAGGTCTGCGCGTGGCCGACGAGCCGTCCGCCAACCACCACGCCGGCCAGCGCCACCACCATGGCAGTGCAGGCGGCGACGAGCACCCGGAAAGCGACCTTCATGGCTTCCCCCCCGATCCCCGGCTCAGGGCCGGAGCTTATAATGTTATACGAGGTATTATAGCCTGCGGTCGAACCGGCGCGAATAAGGGGGCCGTCAAGTTCGGTTGAAGGCCTTGGAATGGACGCCCGGCGTACCATTCCTAACCTGCCATGACACCGGGCCCAACAGTTAACGACCTGACGTTTCAGGCTGCCACCGTCAACGGCTCAGGCAGTCAGTCGGCCAACCTGGTCCTGACGCGCGCGATCTTCTCCATGGGCATTCCCGTGGCGCCGAAGAACGTCTTTCCCTCCAACATCGAGGGCCTGCCCACGTGGTACCAGCTCCGGGTCTCCTCGCGCGGCTACCAGGCGCGCACCGGCGACCCCGACGTGCTGGTCGCGCTGAACCCCGCGACATGGAACGCCGACCTCCGCGGCGTCCGCCCCGGCGGGGCGGTCGTCCACGAGGAGGCCTACTCCACGGCGGGCGCCCGCGACGACGTCAGCTACTTCCCCGTCCCCTTCGCCAAGCTCGCGAAGAGCCGGATCAAGAGCGACACCCTGCGCAAGCAGCTGACCAACATGATCTACGTCGGCGTCGTCGCCGGCCTCCTGGAGGTCCCGTTCGACGCCGTCGAGCTCGGCATCCAGCGCACGTTCCAGGCCAAGCCCAGGGCGTGGCAGGTCAACGTTGACGCCGCCTGCGTCGGCTACGAGTACTGGCGCGAGCAGTTCGCCGACCGGACGATCAACCACGTCCTCCGCCCGATGCAGGGCGTCACGGACGGGCTGGTGCTGATCGAGGGCAACCAGGCGGCCGCGCTGGGCTGCGTCATGGGGGGCTGCACGGTCGCGGCCTGGTACCCGATCACCCCGTCCTCCAGCCTCTGCGAGAGCCTGATCGCTTACGCCGACCGCTTCCGGACCGACAGGCAGACCGGCGAGCGGAAGATCGCGGTCGTGCAGGCCGAGGACGAGCTGGCCGCGGTGGGCATGGCCATCGGCGCGGGCTGGACCGGGGCCAGGGCGATGACCTCGACGAGCGGGCCGGGCATCTCGCTCATGGCGGAGTTCAGCGGCCTGGCCTACTACGCCGAGGTGCCGGTGGTCGTCTTCGACGTGCAGCGCGTCGGCCCCTCGACGGGCCTGCCCACGCGCACCGCCCAGGCCGACCTGGGGTTCGCCTACACGCTGTCTCACGGCGACACGAAGCACCTGGTCCTGCTGCCGGGAACCGTCGAGGAGTGCTACGAGCTGGCGCAGCAGGCGTTCGACCTGGCTGACCGGTTCCAGACGCCGGTCTTCGTCCTGTCCGACCTGGACCTGGGCATGAACCTGTGGATGACGCCGCCGTTCGCCTACCCGGAGCAGCCCTACGACCGGGGCAAGGTGCTGGCGGCGGAGGACCTGGAGCGCCTGCAGGGCGACTGGGGCCGCTATCGCGACGTCGACGGCGACGGCGTCACCTACCGGACGCTGCCGGGCACGAGGCACGCGGCCGCCGCCTACTTCACGCGCGGCTCCGGCCACGACGAGGAGGCCCGCTACACCGAGAGCGACGTGGCCTATGCGCGGAACATGGACCGGCTGGCCCGGAAGCTGGAGACGGCGCGGGAGGCGATGCCGGCGCCCGTCGTGGACGACGGCGCGGCGTCCTCGACCGGCGTGATCGCCTACGGCAGCACGCACCACGCGGTCATCGAGGCCCGGGACATCCTGCGCGAGCGGGGCATGCCGGTCGACTACCTGCGGGTCCGGGCGCTGCCGCTGGCCGCCTCGATCATCGATTTCGTCCGCGCGCACGAGCGCGTCTACGTCGTCGAGCAGAACCGCGACGGCCAGATGTACGACCTGCTGCGCCTGCACCTCCCGGTGGAGCTGGCGGGCCGGCTGCGGTCCATCCGGCACTACGACGGCAGGCCGATCCCCGCCGAGGCCATCACCCGACCACTGCTCGAGCTGGAGGAGGCAGTCCCGGTCCAATGAGCGTCACCCTGAACCGCATCGGCCTGCCGCGCGACGCCTACAAGGGAGCGGCGACCACGCTCTGCGCCGGCTGCGGCCACAACTCGATCACCAACCACCTGGTCAAGGCCCTGTACGAGCTGGGCGTCGAGCCGCACCGGCTGGCGAAGATGAGCGGCATCGGCTGCTCCTCGAAGACGCCGGCGTACTTCGTCGAGCAGGCGCACGGGTTCAACGGCGTGCACGGCCGGATGCCGGCCCTGACGACCGGCGCGCAGCTGGCGGCCCGCAACCTGGTGCTGCTGGGCGTCAGCGGCGACGGCGACAGCGTCTCCATCGGGCTCGGCCAGCTCATGCACATGATCCGGCGCAACGTGGACTGCACCTACATCATCGAGGACAACGGCACGTACGGCCTCACCAAGGGCCAGTTCTCGGCCACGGCCGACGTGGGCTCCGTGCAGAAGCGGGGCAGCGTCAACACCTACCAGCCCATCGACCCCTGCGCGGTCGCGCTCACGCTCGGCTGCAGCTTCGTGGCGCGCTCCTTCTCGGGCGACGGCAAGCAGCTGGTGCCCCTCATCAAGGCGGCGCTCGCCCACCGCGGGACGGCACTGCTGGACGTGATCTCGCCGTGCGTCACCTTCAACGACCACGACGGGTCCACGAAGAGCTACAGCTGGGTCAAGGACCACGACGAGCAGATCCAGGACGTCTCGTTCATCCCGTACTTCGAGGAGATCCACGTCGACTACGAGCCCGGCACGACGCAGGACGTCGAGCTGCACGACGGCTCGCGGCTGCTCCTCAAGAAGCTGGGCCAGGAGCACGACGCCGGCGACCGGCTGGGCGCCCTGCGCCTGATCGAGGAGGCGCGCGAGAAGGGCGTCCTGCTGACGGGCCTGCTCTACCTGAACGAGTCGGCCGAGGACCTCGCGACCCGCGAGCACCTGCCGGAGCAGCCGCTCCGCGACCTGTCCGAGGCGGACCTCCGGATCGGCCGCGACGACTTCGACCAGCTGATGCGGGAGCTGGCGTAGGGTCGCGAGCCAGGCTGCAAGGACAGCTTCGTGCGTTCTTCGTGTCCTCTGTGGCTATTTTCCAGAAGAGGAGCCAGACCGGCCCGGTTGCCGGCCGGAACGGCCCGGCGCAACCTCGAGGTAGTGGGCGATCAGCCGGCCGGCGATGCTGTACGGCGCCGGCCGGCTGTCCGGCCCGGGCAGCGCGTCCAGCGGGAACCAGCGGGCCTCCGCGATCTCGGACTCCTGCGGGACGATCTCGCCCGAGCGGTAGTGGGCGACGAAGCCGACCATCAGCTGGCTGGGGAACGGCCACGCCTGGCTGCCGAAGTAGCGCAGGTCCCCCACCTCGACGCCCACCTCCTCCCGGACCTCGCGGACCACGGCCTCCTCGAGCGTCTCGCCGGGCTCGACGAAGCCGGCCAGCAGCGCGAAGAAGCCGGGCCGGAAGCGGCGGTCGGAGGCCAGCAGGACGGCGCCGTCGTCGCGGTGGACCAGCGTGATCACCGCCGGGCTGATGCGCGGGAAGTGCAGCGTCCCGCAGGAGCGGCAGACACGCGCCATCTCCTCCTCGTGAGGCTCCGTCGGCGAGCCGCACCGGCCGCAGTACGCGTGCCCGAACCACCAGCTGAGCGTCTGCGAGGCCCGCGACGCCATGGCCACCACGCCCCGGTCCTCCACCCTGGCGAACAGCTCCCGCAGGCCGAGCGCCAGCAGGCCCGCGGGGTCCTCGGCCGCGCCGTCCTCCAGCGAGATGGCGTAGCACTGCCGGCCGGCCAGCGGCCCCAGCCGGATCGGGCCGGCCGTGACCGGCGACAGGCCCTGCAGCGCGGCCAGCTCCGGCGGGGCGAGGTCCGGCCGGACCAGGATGCGGCCGCCCGAGAAGGCGAAGGCGAGCGCGTCGGACTCCGGTTCAGCAGCGGGGATCACGAGCCATGCTCACGGCGCCAGCCGTCAGACCCGGAACTGGCAGCGCTCCGCGTGGTCGAGGATCGGGGCCAGCAGCTCCCGGCGGATCCGGTTGTGCTCGGCGTCCTCGTCGTAGGCGCGGTACGCCGCCTCGTCGGCGAAGTCCGCCACGATGCCCAGCTCCGCGTTGCCGTCCCTGAGCCCGGCGTCGCGGCCGACGGTGAGCGCGAGCATCCCCCCGGTCGAGACGCCGCGCAGGGCAGCCGCCACCGCGTCGACCTCCTCTGCCGGCGTGCCGCCCCTGAAGCGCAGGAGCGCAGCGTGACGTATCACGGCGCAAGTCTACGGGTCGTCACGGCCTCTAGAGGTCTAGGGCCTCAGGCGGGCCGCCCGGGACTCCAGGTAGCGGCGCTCGGGAAGGCTGGTTGCGCGGTTTGCCGCCGCCTGGTAGCCGGACCGGGCCGCCTCCCGCTCGCCGGCCATCTCCAGCAGGTGCGCCCGCACCGCGTCCAGCCGGTGGCTCCCGGTGAGCCGCCCGTCCTCCGCCACCGTCGCCAGCAGCTCCAGGCCGGCCCGCGGCCCGCGCACCATGGCCAGCGCGACGGCGTGGTTCAGCGTGACCACCGGGTTCGGCGCGAGGCGCTCCAGCAGCCCGTACAGCGCGAGCACCTGCGGCCAGTCCGTGTCCTCGGCGCGGGGCGCCTCGGCGTGGACGGCGGCGATCGCGGCCTGGACCTGGTACGGGCCGATGCGCGCCCGCGTCAGCGTCTCCGTGATGAGCGCGACGCCCTCCTCGATCGACCGCCGGTCCCACCGGGCCCGGTCCTGCTCGGCCAGCGGGACGAGGGTGCCGTCCGGCCGCGCGCGGGCCGGGCGCCGCGCGTCGGTCAGCAGCATCAGCGCCAGCAGCCCCGCCACCTCCCCGTCGTCCGGCAGGAGGCGGCGGACGGCCCGGGTGAGCCGGATCGCCTCGGCGGTCAGCTCGACGCGCTGCAGGTGGGGACCGGCGGTCGCCGTGTAGCCCTCGTTGAAGACCAGGTAGAGCACCTGCAGGACCACGCGCAGCCGGTCCGCCCGCTCCCGCTCCAGGGGCATCCGGAAGGGGATGCCGCTGGCCCTGATGCTGCTCTTCGCGCGGCTGATCCGCTGCGCCATGGTCGCCTCGGGCACCAGGAACGCGTGGGCGATCTGGGCCGTGGTCAGGCCGCCCACGGCGCGCAGCGTGAGGGCGACCTGGGACGCCGGCGAGAGCGCGGGATGGCAGCACAGGAACAGCAGCGTGAGCGTGTCGTCCTGGTCCGCCGGGGGTTCCTCGCCGGGGGCTGGCGCGTGCAGCTCGTCGTCGGGCACGAGAGCGGCGGCGGTGGCCTCCCGGCGCCGGCGGGCGGCGTCGGCGCGCAGCTGGTCGGTCAGGCGGCGGGAGGCGACCCGGATCAGCCAGCCCCGCGGGCTCTCCGGGACGCCCTGCTCGGGCCACTGGACGGCGGCGGCGAGCAGCGCCTCCTGCACGGCGTCCTCGCACGCGTCGAAGTGGTCGTGGCGGCGGAGGAGCGCGCCGAGCACCCGGGGCGCCAGCTCCCGCAGGAGGTCCTCCACGCGGTCGTTCCCGGTCATCTCCACCGGGGACGTCGGAGCGCGCGGCGCCACCTCGACATCAGCCGGACACGACCGCCGGCCCATCCCGGGTCAGCACGGCGAGGCGGTCTCGAGCCCCTGCGAGCGCGCCGTCTCCGCCAGGCGCTCGTCGTAGGTGACGACCACGCCCAGGTCCGAGCCCAGGGAGAGCGCCGCCGCGACGTGGACGGCGTCGAGCGAGCGCATGCCGTCGGGCCCAAGCTCACCCGCGCGGTCCAGCAGCGCGTCGTCGAGCGCCACCAGGTGGAGGCCGCCGAACAGGCGCCTGGTCGCGGCGACGTAGCGCTGGTCGCGGCGGCGGACGGCACGCAGCGCCTCGGTCCGCAGGAGCGCGGCCGAGGCGTGCAGGTGCCACCGGCGCAGGTAGCGCGCCAGCTCGGCCGACTCCGGGTCCGCCACGACCAGCTTGACGAACGCCGACGTGTCGAGATAGGCGACGCTACCGCTCACCGGCGCGGAGCCTCGCCAGCACCGCTGAGGCCGGCTCACCGCCGTCCGCGGGCAGCGGCAGTCCCAGCTCGTCCACCAGGTCCAGCAGGTCGCGGCTCGGCTGGCTCGCGCTCCCCTCGGCCACGAGCTGCTCGAGCCGGCCGGCCTTGAGTGGCACGATGCGAGCGACGGGGTGGCCGTAGTCCGTGACCTCGACCTGCTCGCCGCCGGCCACCAGGCGGATCACCGCGCTGGTGCGCTGCTTCAGCTCCCTGATGCCGATCCTCTTCATGGTGCCCTCATTGTAGACCTCCTGGGACCACTCAGTAGCACCATTCTCCCGCGTCGTCGTAGACGGTCTCAGCAAGGCTCATGCCGGCGAGCGTAGCGGGTGGAGGCGGACAAATTTCGGACAATGAGCGCCGTCCCGGGGGAAGCGCCGGCCCACTGAAATCGACGTGCGACATCGCGCTGCCCAACCGCTACTATTCCGCCGATGTCGCCGAGCACGACACCCGGACCCGCCCGGGGCCACCGCCTGCGCCGGTTTCGCGACTACGACGGCCGGGTCCACTACGTCGCGGCCAGCAGCGATGGCTCGGGCTTCCTCACCACGCACGCCTCGTGCGGCCGCTCCCTGCCCGCGGCCGTCGAGCTGCCCGTCCCGGTGGTCAGCCCCATGAACGAGGTCTGCCGGGCCTGCTCCGAGGAGCTGGCCGCGCGGTCGGCCCTGAGGCTGGCCCCGGCCTGACGCGCCGGCCGGCCGCCGGCCCGGCCGAAGAGGAGGGGGGTGCGGGCCGCCGCTACTGTCCGTTGCCCAGGACGTGGATCCAGGTCAGGCCCGTGCCGAGCTGGACGACCTTCCCCGATTCGTCGGTGAACCAGACCGGCGTGTGGTTGTCGTAGTAGGCCTGGCCGCTCGCCCCCATGTGCCACGTGGCGTGGACGACCGTGCCGTCGGCGTAGAGCTCGGCCGGGCCGCTGCCCAGCAGGTCGTACCAGACGGAGTGCGCTCCCCCGTTCTCGTCCTCGACCCAGCCGGCGTCGCGGGCCGGGACGTGGAGCAGGACGACGGTCCGGGCGTGCACCTGGCCGCCGGTGACCTGGTCGACGAAGGGCGTGCCGTGGTCGCTGCGCAGGTACTGGTGCGACCCCCCGTCGTACGCGTACCCGACCGAGTGCTGGGGCACTGCCGGCGGGTCGGCGGCCTGGCCGGCCTGCACCCCGTCGTGCGGCGGCTCCACGGTGTAGTCGCCCGGCGGCTGCGGCTGCTCGCCGCGGATCGGCTCGGCCCGGTCGCCCGACGTGTACACGTTGTGCGGAGCCGCCCGGCCGGGCGACCGGAAGAAGTGCTGACCCGATCCGGCGCCCTCCAGGAGGGCGGCCACCGGCCGGGCGTCGGCACCCGCGCCGAAGAGGTAGTGGGCGGTGCCGTCGGAGACGCCGGAGCACATGACGAACCCGCCGTAGGCGTAGGCCAGGTAGGGGTTGACCATCCGGCAGCTCCGGACCGGGCCGACCAGCGGCGGCACCCGCTTGAAGTAGATGGCGGTCATCCGTGTCACGGAGTACTCGCTGAGGTACTCGTAGACGATGTCGGCGTCCTGCAGGCCGGCCTGGGGCCTCGCGGGCGGGCTGTTCTCCACCACGACCTCCAGGGGCGTCGCCGCCCGGAAGCCGGCCGTCACGCCGGTCGAGCCGTTGGCCGGCAGGCTGGCGTCCACGGTCAGCTGGAGCGGCCCCAGGCTGTGCACCGGGACGTTCGCCCGCACGTCGAACGTGGCGGGATCGTAGGGGGCCAGCCTGGCCAGCGAGACGTCGGCGCCCGCGTGGTCGGCGTGCCAGACCAGGACGTCGGTGGCCGCCGGGGCGCCGTCGACGACGAGGGTCACCGCCTCCGGGCGCTGGGGCGCGTCGAAGAGCAGCTGCAGGTGGCTGTTGCGCGTGGCCCTGACGGCGCCCGTGACCGGCTGGTTGTCGAGCAGGAACAGGCTCCACACGCCCGCCGCCGGGAGGAACCGGGGACCGTGCGCGTGGCGCGCCGGCTGCCGGGCCCAGGGCGCCGAGCAGGCGGAGGCCAGGAGCAGGAGGCAGCAGCCGAGGGCCAGCCGGCGGCGCACGGCGACGACGCTGGCCTGGGGCGACGGGCGGGAGCGGCGCGGCCGGATCAAGCCTGGTGGAGCAGCTCCGCGTAGAGGCGGCGGGTCTCCGCGTCGAAGGCCACGAGCCGGACCATCTCGACCGCAGTGGAGGCGGACCTGAGCGTCTCGACGGCGACGCGGGCGGCCTGCTCCCGGGGGTAGCCGTACACCCCGGTGGAGATGGCCGGGAACGCCACCGAGCGGGCGCCCAGCTCGTCGGCGACCGCCAGCGACCGCCGGTAGCACGAGGCGAGCTGCTCCGGCTCCCCCTGGCGGCCGCCGCTCCAGACGGGGCCCACGGTGTGGATCACCCAGGTCGCCGGCAGGCGGAACGCGGGCGTGGCCTTGGCGTCGCCGGTCGCGCAGCCGCCGAGCGGCCGGCAGGCCTGCAGCAGCTCGGGACCGGCCGCCCGGTGGATGGCGCCGTCCACGCCGCCGCCGCCCAGCAGCGAGCCGTTGGCCGCGTTGACGATGGCGTCGACCGGCTCCCGCGTGATGTCCCCCTGCACCGCCTCGATTCGCACGACAGGAGTATGGCCGGACAGCGCGCCCGTTTGCCCGTACTGTCTATCCCAGGTGTGACGGTCGGGACTCCAAAGGGGGGATATGCGGAGCCGGCGGCTGCTCCGGCGGGCGCTGCCGTTCCTGGTCGGCGTGGCGGCGCTGGCCGCCCTGGTGGTCGTGGTCGACCCCCGCGCGCTGGGCCGGGCCCTGGCCCGCTTCGATCCGATCGCCATGCCGGCCCTGCTGGCGCTGACCACGTGCTGGTTCGTGGTCCAGGGCCTCCGCTGGCACCTGCTGCTCCGGGCGGCGGGCAGCACGCTCGGAGCCCTCGACAGCGTGCTGCTCAGCGTTGCCGGCCAGGTGGTTACGGCGATCCTGCCGCTGGGGGACCTGACCAGGGCGATCTTCGCCGGCGAGGCGGCTGGCGTCGAGTTCGGCACGGCCGCCGCGACCGTGACCGTCCAGGAGCTGACCTTCACGCTGTGCCTCGTGCTCGTCGCCGCGCCGGGGATTCTGGCGCTGCGCGTCGGGATGGGGGCGGCGGCCGCCGTCGTGGCCGGCGTCGTCGTGATCTTCGCGATCCTGACCGTGCCCGAGCTGTACCGTCCCGTGCGCAGGGCGGCCGGCTGGCTGCCGCTGCCGGGCCAGCTCTGGGGGCAGGTGGACCGGCTCCAGCGGGACTCGGCGGCGCTGCTGCGCCGGCCGGCCACGCTGGGTTGGTCCGCGCTGGACCTCCTCCGGGCCGTCGTCGGGGCGACCGTCCTCTGGCTGATCCTGCACGTGCTGGAGCCGAGTGCCGTCGACTGGTGGCGGGCGGCCCTGGTGGTCGGCGTGGCCTACGTCGGGGGCGCCATCAGCTTCCTGCCGGGCGGGACGGGGGCCAACGACGCCAGCGCGGTCGGCCTGCTCGTGCTGCTGGGCCTGGACCCGGGCACCGCGGCGGCCGCGGCGCTGCTGCAGCGGGTCACGTTCACTGGCCTGGCGACCGGCCTGGGGATCGGGGCCTACCTGGTCGCCCGCCGCAGGCTGTCGCTCGGCCGCCTGCTGCCGCGCGCGGCATAGCGGGAAGCACTCATCCCGGCCGAGTCGCGTGGGTTCTTAGACTGGCTTCGAGTCCATGGACGCGATCACGGTCCTCATCGCCGAGGACCACACGCTCGTGCGCGAAGGGACGAGGGACATCCTGCAGCGCGAGCCCGACCTCACCGTGGTGGCCGAGGCGGACCGCGGGGACCGGGTGCTGGCCCTCCTCCGGGGGGCCGAGCCAGACGTGGCCCTGGTCGACCTCCGGCTGCCCGGGCTGTCCGGCATCGAGGTGGCGCGCGAGGCGGCCGAGGCCAGCCTGGCCACGCGGGTCCTGATCCTGAGCGCCTTCGACGACGAGGAGTACGTCGTGGCGGCCCTGGACGCCGGCGCCAGCGGCTACCTGACCAAGACCATCCCGTCGACGGAGCTGGTCGACGCCGTGCGCCGGGCCCATGCCGGCCAGGTCGTGCTGCAGCCGGCGCTGGCGGCGAGGCTGGCGAGCCGCCTCCAACGGCGGCCGCGCTCGCTCAGCCCGCGCGAGCGGGAGGTGCTCGGCCTGCTCAGCCGCGGCCTGCCCAACAAGACGATCGCCCGCCAGCTGGGCATCAGCGAGCGCACGGTGGAGAACCACCTGCGGCACATCTTCGAGAAGCTGGGCGTCGCCTCCCGGACCGAGGCGGCGGTGCACGCCATCTCCCACCACCTCCTGCCGGACGAGCCGTGAACCAGGCCTGGGAGGCGCTGGGCGACCTGCTGGCGCGCTCGCTGCGGCCGCCGCTGCGCGACCGGCGCTTCTGGCTGATCCAGGCGCTGGTGATCTGGGTCGGCGCCGCGTACTGGGCGACCGTCCTCGACGGCGCCTGGCACGTGCTCAGCGCCGCCCTGCTGCCGCTGTTCCTGCTGCCGGTCGTGTACGCGGCGCTGAACTTCGGCCTGGCCGGAGCCGTGGCGACCGGGGTGTGGGTCTCGGTGCTCAGCCTGCCCTCCATGCCGCTCGGCGGGAGCCCCGAGCGGGCGGCCTGGACCGCTGCCCAGGTCGCGGTCTTCCTGGTCACGGCCGCGTTCGTCGGCGACCGGGTGGAGCGGGAGATCGGGGTCCGCCGGGAGGCCGAGGCCGCCCGCGCCGCCATGCGGCTCTCCGAGGCGCGCCTGCGCAGCCTGTTCGAGAACAGCCCGGCGGCGACCCTGCTGGTCGGGGCCGACGGTGCGGTGCGGGAGGCCAACCCGGCCGCCGTCGCGCTGTTCGGGCGGCCCCGGACCGAGCTGGTCGGCACGCCGCTGGCCGACCTGGTGGGCGCCGAGCCGACGGCGGCGGTGGCGGCCGGGGGCTCGCCGGTGATCGAGCTGCCCGACGGCGAGGGCGGCCGCCGGTTCCTGCGGCCGGTGGTCAGCCACCAGCCGGGCAGGAGCGCGGTCCAGGTCGTCTTCCTGGACGTCTCCGAGGAGCGGCGCCGCCTGGGCATCAAGGACGCGTACGCAGCCTCGGTGGTCAAAGCGCAGGAGGAGGAGCGGGCGCGGATCGCGCAGGAGCTGCACGACGAGCCGCTGCAGACGGTCGTCCACCTGTACCGGCTGCTGGACCGGCTCTCGACCGCGCCGCCGGGTTCCGGCGATGACCTGCGCCGCGGCCTCGGCGAGGCGCGGGGCGTGGCCGAGAGCATCGCCCAGGAGCTGCGCCGGCTGGCCCGCGGCCTCCGCCCCGCCAGCCTCGAGGACCTGGGCCTGGTGGCGGCGCTGCAGCGCCTGGTCCAGGACGTCGAAGGCCGGGGCCCGCTCCGGGCCGGGCTGCGGGTCGACGGCCGCCCGCGCCGGCTCGACCCGCTGCTGGAGCTGGGCCTGTTCCGGATCGCCCAGGAGGGGCTGCGCAACGTGGAGCGGCATGCGGACGCGCGGCGGGCCGAGGTCGGCCTCCGCTTCGAGCCCGAGGCGGTGGAGCTGACAGTCGAGGACGACGGCCGCGGCCTGCCGGCGCGGGCGGTCGCCGACGGCGAGCTGCAGGGCCTGGGCCTGGTTGGCATGGAGGAGCGGGCAGCCCTGCTGGGCGGCCGCCTCGACATCGACTCGCGCCCGCTCCACGGGACGCGGGTGCGAGCGGCGATCCCGGTGAGGGGCCGGTAGAGCTCAGGCCGGCAGCACGCGTCCGGGCAGCACCACCACCGGCGACCCGTCGGCCAGGAAGGCGGAGCTCGGCTGGCGCGCCAGGACCTCGGCGAACCCGGCGCCGTACAGGTGCTCGGCGTCGCAGTCCAGGCTCGCCGAGCGGGCCCGGCTGACCGACCAGCGGGGGTGCGTGACGCGGTACTCCACCGTGCCGCGCCGGGTCGCGGCGTAGCCCCAGTAGTGCTCGGTGATGAACTCCTCCTCCGAGCCCTCGGCCGCGGGCGCCCAGTCCCCCGCGGGCTCCAGGCGCAGGCCCTCCCAGCGCCCGCGCCGGCGCCACTCGTAGCTCACGAGCCGGTCGGTCACGTGATGGCGCATCGGGAGGGCGGAGTAGCGCTCGCCGTAGCGCCACCGGGCGACGGCCGCGACCGCCGCGCGCGGCACCAGCTCCCGCACGAAGACCACGGCCCGCCTGACCTCGCCGTCGTGGCGCCGGCGGACGTAGAAGCGGAGGTTGACCTCCTCGAAGCGGGTGTGGAAGGGGACCGGCAGGCCGCGGAGGCGGACGTCCAGGAACCGGAAGCCGACCACGCTCACGAAGCAGCGGCCGTCGAAGCGGTCGAGCTCGGTCCCCGCCGGCACCAGCGGCGCCAGCAGGTCCGGGTCCACCTCGTAGTTGACCATCGCGAGGTCACGCCACGTGGCGCGCAGGAAGGCTGACTCCACTACCGGCGTCCCGACGGGCCGACCGCGCCGAACCCGTAGTCGAGGAGCCGGGTGGCGTCGGCGAAGAAGTTGTCGGAGTGCATCACCACCGCGACCAGGTGGTGGCCGCCGCGCGTCGCCGTCGCCACCATGCACGGTCCCGCGTCGTCCGTGAACGCGGTCTTCATTCCGGTCGCCCCCGGATAGGTGTAGGCGTTGCCCGGCAGGACCAGCTTGTTGTAGTTCACCATGCTGAAGTCCTTGTGGGTCCCCGTCTGGGCGATCTCCGCCGAGGCCTCGCCCGAGATCGCCAGCAGCGCCGGGTAGCGGACCGTGATGGTGGCGGCCGCCGCAGCCAGGTCGTACGGGCTGGTCTTCATGGCCGGGTCATCCAGGCCCACCGGGGTCGTGAAGTGGCTGTCGTTCATGCGCAGCGCGGCCGCCTTCTCGTTCATCAGCTGGATGAAGCGGTCCCGCGGGACAAGCCCCGAGCCCAGCGTCTCGGCCGCGTCGTTGCCGGAGCGCAGGAAGAGGCCGGTGAGCAGCTCCCGGACGGTGAGGGTCTCCCCCGCCGTCAGCCCCATCACCGTCGAGGCCGGCTCGACCCGCCGGACGGCGTCCATCTCCGTCTGGTCGGTGACCTTGACGCTGCGGTCGAGCGGCGCCAGGTCCGCCGCGACCATGGCGGTGACCAGCTTGGCCAGGCTGGCCGGCGCCCGCGGCGTGTGCGGGTCGCGCTGCCACAGCACCTGGTGGGCGTCGACGTCGACCAGCACGTCGGCCACGCCGTGCACGTCGAGGCCCGGCTGCGGGTGGGCGCCGAGCCAGCTGGTGGCGAACGCGGCCGTGGCGCCGGACGCGCTCCGCGCGGCCGCCGCGGTCGGGTGGGGCGCGGC
>JBKPCH010000128.1:0-14153 GCA_046727275.1 Candidatus Dormiibacterota bacterium | reverse complement strand
CTGGAGGCCGCCGCGCGGCAGCCCGTCCCGGAGGGGCTGGACCCGCCCCCCGCGCTGACCGCGCCCCTCACACGCATCGTGGGCCGCGAGCGGGACGAGACCGCGGCGCTGGACCTGCTGCGCCGGCCGGAGGTCCGGCTGCTGACGCTGAGCGGCACCGGCGGCGTGGGCAAGACCCGGCTGGCGCTGAGCGTGGCGGAGCGCCTCGGGCCGGAGCTGGCCCACGGCGTGGCGGCCGTGGCGCTGGACACCGTCCGCGATCCCGGGCTCGTCGTCTTCGCGATCGCGCGCTCGCTCGCCGTGCGCGAGGAGCCCGGCCGGCCCGTCGCCAGGTCCATCGTCGAGCGCCTCCGCGACCGCGAGCTACTGCTCGTGCTGGACAACTTCGAGCAGGTGCTGACGGCGGCGCCGGTCGTCTCGGAGCTGCTCTCGGCGCTCCCCGACCTCAAGGTCCTGGTGACGAGCCGGGCGCCGCTGAGGATCGCCGGCGAGCAGGAGCTGCCGGTGCCGCCGCTGGCCGTGCCCGATCCCCGGTCGCCCCACCTGCAGGACATCGAGCGCTCCAGCGCGGTCGCGCTCTTCGTGGAGCGGGCGCGGGCGGCGCGCCCGGGCTTCACCATCGACGAGACGAACGGCGCGGCGGTGGCCGACGTCTGCAGGCGCCTCGACGGCCTGCCGCTGGCGATCGAGCTGGCGGCCGCCCGGGTGCGCGTCCTCTCGGTCCAGCAGCTGGCGGCCCGGCTCGGCGACGGTCTCCGCCTGACCGGCGGCCCCGTCGCTCCCGATCGCCACCGGACGCTGCACGCCACCCTCGACTGGAGCCACGACCTCCTGTCCGACCCGGAGCGGACGCTGTTCCGCCGCCTCGCCGTGTTCGCGGGCGGCTGGTCGCTCGACGCCGCCGAGGCGGTGGGCGCCAGGCCCGAGATCGTCGAACTGCTGGGCGGCCTGATCGTCCAGTCGCTCGTGGTCGCCGAGGAGCACGGGCCCGCCATGCGCTACCGCCTGCTGGAGCCGGTGCGCGAGTACGCGCAGGAGCGGCTGGCGGAGAGCGGCGACGGAACCGGAGCCAGCCGACGGCACGCCGGGCACTTCCTGGCGCTCGCCGAGCAGGCGGAGTCGGAGCTGGCCGGCGTGCGCCAGGCGGCCTGGCTGGACCGGTTGGAGCAGGAGCACGCCAACCTGCGAGCCGCGCTGCGGTGGCTCCGGGACACGGGTGACCCCGAGTGGGAGGGGCTGCGCCTGGCCCGCGCGCTCTGGCGGTTCTGGTGGCTGCGGAGCTACTCGGCGGAGGGGCGGGCCCAGCTCGCGGCGCTGATCGGGCTGTCACGACCGGCGCCGGCGCCCGTGCGCGCGCAGGCCCTCCACGCCGCCGGCATGCTCGCGCTGCGCCAGGGCGACATCGGCGAGGCGCGCGACCGCCTGGGGGCCTCGCTGGCGGTGGCCCGGAAGGCCGAGGACTGGCCGGACATGGCGGTCGCGCTCACCGGCCTCGGCCGGCTGGCACTGGACGAGCGCCGGCTCGACGAGGCGCGGTCGCTGTTCGAGCGAAGCCTCGACCTCGAACGGGAGTCGGGACCCGGGAAAGGGCTGTCGCTGACGCTGACCTACCTGGGCTGGGTGGCGATGTTCACGGGCGACCACGCCCGCGCCGAGGCGCTGCTCCGGGAGGGCCTGGCGTGCTCGCGGCAGGCCGGGGATCGAGACGGCGAGGGCCGCCAGCTCTGGTCGCTGGGCCACCTGGCGCTGGAGCGAGGGGAGGACGAGGCCTCGCACGCCCTCTTCGCCGAGAGCCTGCGGATCGACGCCGACCTCGGCTACAAGCACGGCATCGCGATCGTCCTGGAGGGGCTGGCGGACCTGGCGGCGGTCCGGCGGCAGCACGAGCGGGCCCTGCGCCTGGCCGGCGCGGCGGCGGCGCTGCGCGAAGCGGCGGAGATGGTGGCGCCCATCGAGTTCAGGGCCCGGCACGAGCGCCGGATGGCGGACGCCCGCGCCGCTCTCGGACGCGAGGCGGCCGGAGCCGCCTGGGCCGGGGGCCAGGCGCTGGCGCTGGCGGACGCGATCGGCGAAGGGCTCGCGGCGCCCCGGTAGCCCGCGGCGCGCCGCGGCTGGCGCGAAAGTGCAGGTGACTGTTCAGCCCGGCGTTCCTGGTGACCTGTTCCCGACCGGGACATCCTGAGGCCAGGCGGTCCGACCCACGGACCGCATCGCAAGGAGAGGGCCTCATGGCACACCCGGTGACACACTTCGAGATCCACGGCCAGGATCGCCAGCGGCTGCACGACTTCTACCGGCGGGTCTTCGGCTGGTCGATCGACGACCGCAACCCCGTCGGGTACGGGCTCGTGGACACGAACGCCGGCGGCGCCGGCATCGGGGGCGGGATCATGGCCGGCTCCGGCACGCGAGGCGTCACGGTGTATGTGGAGACCGACGACGTCCAGGAGACGCTCGACGCCGCGGTCGCGTGCGGCGCCGAGGTCGTGATGAGCCCGGTGACCATGCCGGACGGCCTCGTCGAGCTGGCGCAGTTCCGCGACCCGGACGGCAACTGGGTCGGCCTGCTGCGCCGGCGCTCTTGAGGGGGCTGACGACGATGGCTCAGACGACCGCGACCCGCGGCTCAGTGGCGGCGACCGCGCCGCCGGAGCCCCTCACCTGGACGACCAGGGCCCTGCTGACCTGCGGCGTGGTGGCCGCGCCCCTGTGGTTCGCCGTCGTGCTGGCGCAGATGCTCACCCGCCCCGGCTTCGACCTCAGGCGTCACGCGATCAGCGTCCTCGACCTCGGGGACCTGGGCTGGGTCCAGGTCACCAACTTCGTCCTCGCCGGCCTGCTGATGATCGCGTGCGCGGCCGGCCTCCGGCGAGCCCTGCACCCCGGCCGGGCCGGGACCTGGGGGCCGCTGCTGGTCGGCGCCGTCGGCCTCGGGCTCATCGGCGGCGGGCTCTTCCTGCCCGACCCCATGTACGGCTTCCCGCCGGGAACGCCGGACGTCCCCGGCCAGGTCAGCGGGCACGGCGCCCTCCACCTGGTCGCGGCCTCGGTCGCGTTCCTCGCGCTGATCGTGGCCACGACCGTCGTCCTGCCGCGACGGCTCTTCGCGACGGGCCAGCGGGGCCTGGCGGCGTTCGCGATCGCCTCGGGCGCGCTCTTCCTCGTCGCCTGGGTCGCCCTCATCGTGACCGCGGGCCGCATCGCGGCCGTCAACCTGGCCTTCCCGGTCTGCCTGGGGCTGGCCTGGGCCTCGATCGGCGTCATGGCGGCCGGGCTCGTGGGCGGCCCGGGTGCCGCCCCGACCGGCAGGCCGGCTCGCGGGTGACGCCCCGGGGCCTGGTGATTGCGGCCGGGCCGCGATCACCGGCCGCCGGCGCCGGGTTCGTCCTGCCTCGTCCGGATCTCCACGCAGCACTCGCCCGCCCGTGGGGCCAGGGTGGCCTCCACCCCGTCCGCCTGCAGGCCCGCCAGCAGGCCCGCGACGAGGCCCTCGTTCAGCGCGCACACGAGGTCCGGCGACTCCGCCGCCAGCGGGTGGAAGGGGCAGTTCCCGAGCCGCAGCACCGAGGGCCCGGCGTCGTAGGGCTCGAAACCCAGGTCCTCCAGGGCCGCGCGGGCACCGGCCAGGCCGTCCGGGGCGCCGCCCGCCGGCGCCCGGGCGGCTCTTCCCAGCTCGCAGCCCCGCCGGCAGGCCACCTCCACCGCCCTCGGCCAGGCGCCGTCGCTCGGGCCGGCGGCCGTCAGCGTCTCGACCAGCACGCCGGCGAGCAGGCCGTGCTGGCGCGGGGGCACGTCCAGGTGGACCTCGGCCGGACCGGTCTCGTACGCCTTCGGCCTCCTGCCGACCCTGGGCGCGCCCGCGGCGGGGCCGCCGGTGGTGCGCAGCAGGCCCGAGTCGACCAGCCTGTCGAGGTGGAAGGCGGCCAGGTTCCGGGACACCTGCGCCGCGGCGGCCGCCTCGTCGCGGGTCACCGGCCGCCGGGCTCGCCGGACGAACCGGTAGATCCGGCGGCGCACCGCGTCGACGAGCAGCGCTGCCGTCGCCAGCGAGGCCGGGAGATCGTCCTTGCCCACGTGGTCGGTCCGACCTGCATAATAAACCAATGGCCGTTGTTAAAATTGGCTCAGGAAGGCGGGTCGTCATCGTGGGCGCCGGCGCGGCCGGCGACGCGGCGGCGGAGGCGCTGCGGAAGGCCGGGTTCGACGGTCCTGTCGTCCTCGTCGGCAGGGACCCCCACGCGGCGTACCACCGACCCTACCTCTCGAAGCAGTTCCTGCGGGACGAGCTGCCCGTCGAGCGCGTCCGGCTCCGGCGGCCCGAGGACTACGAGAAGGCCGGCATCGAGTGGCTGGGCGGGCGGACCGCGGTGGCCGCGAGCCGGCGCGACTCCTCGGTCACGCTCGACGACGGCCGCTCCCTGCCGTTCGACGAGCTGGTGCTGGCAACGGGCGGCAGCCCCCGCTGGCTGGACGGGGTCCCCCGGGTGTCCAACGTCTTCGCCCTGCGCACGCTGGACGACGGCATCGCCCTGAAGCAGGCGGTGGCCGGCGCGAGCCGCGTGCTGGTCATCGGGGCCGGCTTCATCGGCGCGGAGGTGGCCGCGTCGGCGCGGACAATCGGCAAGGACGCCCTCGTGGTCGAGGTGGCCCCCGTCCCGCTGGGGCGCGCGCTCGGCGATGACATGGGCCGGTGGTACGCGCGGCTCCATCGCGAGCGGGGCGTCGACCTCCGGCTCTCCACCTCCGTCGACGGCTGGATCGCGAACGGCGACCGCGTCGAGGCGGTGCGGCTCAGCGACGGCACCCGCGAGGAGGTCGATGTCGCCCTGGTGGCCGTCGGGATCCAGCCGGAGCTGGGGCTGGCGCCCGAGCTCGGCCTGCCGCTCGGGGAACATGGTGTCCTGGTCGACGAGGCGCTGCGGGCCGAGCCGGGCGTGTACTGCGCGGGCGACACCGCCGCCCACCTCCACCCGGTCTACGGCCGGCACCTCAGGGTGGAGCACTGGCAGGTGGCGAGGAAGCAGGGGCAGGCGATCGGCGAGTCCATCGCCCGCGGCGACCAGCCGCACCGGGAGCTGCCCTGGTTCTGGTCGGACCAGTACGACGTCAACCTGCAGTACCTCGGACAGGCGGCCACGTTCGACCGGGCCGTGTGGCGTGGCGATCCCGGCGGCGGCCGCTTCTCCGTCTTCTACCTGAAGGAGGGACGCATCGAGGCCGTGCTGGCCGTCAACGACGGCAAGACCATCAGGTTCAGCCGGGACCTGATCAGCCGGCGGATCCCGGTCTCCGAGGATGCGCTCGCGGCCGAGACGAGCGACCTGAGGGAGCTCGCCCAGGCCGGCCCCGGTAACCCGCTCCGGTAGTTTCCAGCAAGACCGGAAGGGGTGTGCCAGGAGGGGGCAAGGATGATGGACGTTCGCGCTGTGCGCCGCGGCTCGCTGGGGGTGATGTCGACGGTGGTGCTGCTCCTGGCCGGGTGCGGCGGTGGCAGTGGGGGCAGCTCCGGCGCCTCATCTGGGCAGGGCGGCACCGCCCCCACCGCCACCCCGGCTGCCGCTGCGCTGGTGAAGACCGCGAGCAAGTCGGTGGCCGGCTCGACGCAGACGATCCTGGTCGATGCCAAGGGGATGACGCTCTACTACTTCACCTCCGACAAGGGCACCGGCAAGGCCACGTGCGCCGGCGCCTGCCTCCAGAACTGGCCGCCGCTGCTGCTGCCCTCCGGCACGAGCAAGCCCACGGGCGACAAGACCGTGACCGGGACGCTCGGGACGCTGGCCAACCCCGCGGCCGGCACCCAGGTCACGTACAACGGCTGGCCGCTGTACTACTACGTGAAGGACACGGGCGTGGCGGACACGTCCGGCCAGAACGTCGGCGGCAAGTGGTTCGTGGTCCCGCCCGACGTGGCCTCGGCCATCTGAGCCGGCCCGCCGTCTGACCCGCCCCGGCGAGCACCCGTCCTGGCGTACCGTGGAGACGTTCAGCCGGATGCACAGCCGCGGGAGGGGACCGTGACGTCGACCGAGGACCTTCCAGTTCTGCCGTTCGACCGGCCCGGGGCGCTTGACGTAGCGCCGCTCCTCATGCGCCTCCAGGCCGAGCGGCCGGTCACCCGCGTCCGCACGCCCGCCGGCGACGTGGCCTGGCTGGTGACCCGCTACGACGACGTGAAGAGCCTGTTCGGCGACCGGCGGCTGGGACGGACGCATCCCGACCCCGAGCGGGCGCCCCGCTTCACCAACTCGGTGATGCTGGGCGGGCCCATGGGCCGGCGCGAGAGCGAAGAGGCCCAGCACGCCAGGATGCGCCGCCTCTTGACCCCCTCGTTCACGGTCAAACGGATGAACCTCCTGCGCCCCCGCGTCCAGGCCACGGTCGACGGGGTGCTGGACCGGATCGAGGGGCTGCCGCAGCCGGTTGACCTGCACGCGGAGCTGGCGCTGCCCGTGCCCGTCCTCGTGATCTGCGACCTCCTCGGCGTGCCGTACGAGGACCGCGACGAGTTCCGGGCCTGGTCCGAGGCGGCCGGGAACACGTCCGACCTGGACCGGTCCAGGGCTGGGCTGGAGGCGCTCCACCGCTACATGGCCCGTCTCGTCGCCGTCAAGCGCGCGAACAGGGCCGAGGACGTCATCTCGGACCTGATCGCCGCGGGCGAGGAGGACCCGGCTTTCCCCGAGCCCGAGATGATCGGCCTGGCCGCCGGCCTGCTGTTCGCCGGGCACGAGACCACGGTCGCCCGCATCGACCTGGGGGTGCTGCTGCTGCTCACCCACGATGACCAGCGGCGGGCGCTGCAGCGCGACCCGTCGCTGGCGCGCAGCGCGGTGGAGGAGATCCTGCGCCTGGCGTCCCCGGGGCTGGGCATGCTGCCCCGCTACGCCCTCGCCGACATCGACCTCGACGGGGTCCGGATCAGGGACGGCGACCTCGTCCTGCTGGCCTCCGCATCTGCGAACAGGGACGCCGGGGCTTTCGCCGACCCGCGGCGGTTCGACGTCCGGCGCCAGGAGAACCAGCACCTCTCGTTCGGGCACGGCCACCACTTCTGCCTGGGCGCGGGCCTCGCCCGGATCGAGCTTCAGGTCGTGCTCGGCACGCTCTTGCGGCGCCTGCCGGGCGTGCGGCTGGCGGTCCCCGCGGAGGACCTGCGGCTGCGCAGCGGGTACATGACCGGAGGCCTGACCGCGCTCCCGGTCGCCTGGTGACCGCCGGCCTGTCCAACAACTTGTCGAGGCGTGGTCCGCCGGCGTCGCCCAGGACCACCACGCAGATCATGCTGGACCCGTGCCTGCCGGTCCGGAGCGCGATGACGCGGTGGCACAGCTCGTGCCCGTCCAGACGGGCGAGGTGCCGGCCGCGAGCGAGACGCTCGTCTTCGCCACGCGGGTGGCCTTCGGCCTGACGGCGATCGCGGGAGAGGGCCTCGCCGGGATCGCCCGCCGGGTCTTCCCCGCCGTGCCGGCGCGGGCTCCACGGGCGCTCGGCTTCGGGGCCGGCGCGGCCGTGGGCCTGGTCTTCGACCTCCAGCGCCGGACCCTGGCCGCGGCCGGCCGCGTGGCGCCCGCGGCCGAGCCGCTCGCCTCGTTCGCCAGGATGCGTCTCGAGCCCTGGTACCGGCAGGGTGTCGAGGAGCAGCGCCTCAACCGCCAGCTGGCGGGCCGGTTCTGGCGCCTCCTGGTCGCGCAGGTCGCCGCCGCGGTCATCGAGCAGGTGGACCTGGACGCCATCGTCGACCGGATCGACGTGGACCGGCTGCTGGACCGGATCGACCTGGACAGCGTCGCCGCGCGCCTCGACGTGAACGCGATCGTGGAGCGCGTCGACATGCAGCGGGTCACGCAGCAGGCCATGGACGAGATCCAGATCAGCGAGGTCATCCGGGAGTCCACGTCCAGCCTGGCTGACGAGAGCGTGGAGGCGCTCCGCCTCCAGGGCATGGATGCGGACCGGTGGGTCAGCCGCGTCGTGGACCGCCTGCTCATGCGGAGAAGCGGGCGGCTGACCCGCCTGGACGGAGGATGAAGGGCGTCTCGATCCGCCGCGAGCGCGCCGCGGAGCTGCAGCTCAGCCGCGCCGGCTTCGTCTCCCGCGTCCTCGCCGACGTGATCGACCTCGCCGTCGTCTGCGCGCTCTGGATCGGGCTGCTCCTGCTGGCGAGCATGGCCAGGTTCCTCGTGCTGGGACCGCCCTTCGTCGTCGTGAGCGCGGCGCCCGTGCTCGAAGGCCCGGTCTCGTTCGCCATCGGCGTGCTCTACCTGGGCTACTTCTGGGGGACGACCGGCCGGACGCCGGGCAAGCAGGTCCTCGGCCTGCGCGTCGTGGACCCGGCGCGGGGGCAGCTCGGGGCCTGGCGGGCGGTGGCGAGAGCCATCCTCTATCTCCTCTTCCCGATCGGGCTGCTCTGGGTCCTTGTGAGCCGGCGCAACGTGTCCGTCCAGGACCTGGTCGTCCGGTCCGCGGTCGCGTACGACTGGGCGTACCGCAACGTCGAGGAGGGGTGACGACCGGGCCGGCCGGCGAGCCGCGGCCGGCGCTGGGCGTCGCCGTCATCGGGTTCGGCTGGATGGGGCACAGCCACGCCCGGGCCTATGCGCGTCTGGCGCACCACTTCCCGGGGCTGCCGTTCGCCGTGCGCCAGGTGGCGGTGGCGGAGCCGGCGGCCCGGCTCCGGGACGAGGCCGTGGCCGCGTTCGGCTTCGAGTCGGCGGCCGCCGACTGGCGGGACCTCCTCGACCACCCCGGGGTCCAGGCGGTGAGCATCACGGTGCCCAACCAGCTCCACCGCGACGTCGGGGTCGCGATGGCCGGCGCCGGCAAGCACATCTGGATCGAGAAGCCGGTCGGCAGGAGCGCCGCGGAGGCGCGGGAGGTCGCCCGGGCGGTGGCGGAGGGCGGCGTGCAGAGCGTCGTCGGGTTCAACTACCGGAGCGCGCCCGCCGTCGCACACGCGCGCGACCTCCTGCTGGAGGGAAGGATCGGCAGGGTCACCCACGCCCGCTTCCGCCTACTCACGGACTACGCCGCCGACCCTGCGGGCGCCCTGTCCTGGCGGTTTCGCCGCGAGGCCTCCGGCTCCGGCGTGCTCGGCGACCTCATGTCCCACGCCGTGGACCTGGCCGTCCACCTCCTGGGACCGATCGACAGCCTGGTCGCCGACCAGGCCGTCTTCATCCCCGAGCGGCCGCTGCCCGGCGGAGCCCCGGGCGCCACGGGCAGGGTCGAGAACGAGGACTACGCCGCCTGCCTGGCCCGGCTGGCCGGCGGCGCCCGCGTCTGCCTGGAGGCCAGCCGGGTGAGCGTGGGCGACCAGTGCAGCTACGGGTTCGAGATCCACGGCACGCTCGGCGCCCTGCACTGGGACTTCCGGCGCATGGGAGAGCTGGGCGTCAGCCGGGGCGACCGGCCCCAGGACCAGGCGGTCGCCACGGTGCTCGCCCGTCCCGGCCACGGCGACTACGCGGCGTTCCAGCCGGCCACCGGGCTGAGCCTGAGCTACGACGACCTCAAGGTGATCGAGGCGGCCGGCCTGGTGCGCTCGATCGCCGAGGGCCGCGCGCACGGTCCCACCATCGACGACGCCGTGCGCTCGGCGCTGGCGCTGGAGGCGATGGAGGAGTCCTGCTCGAGCGGGCGCCGGGTGCCGGTACCGCGCTGGCCCTGAGGCGGGCTACCGGTAGCCGGGCACCCGCTGGCGGTTCCCGTAGCCGCCGCCGGCGTATCCGGCGATGTCGACGAGGAAGCCGAGCGCCAGGATGAACCACTCGAACGCGGTGACGCCTCCCGGCGACACGACGACCCAGGCGAGCGTCGTCCAGGGCAGGAACAGGAAGCCGATCAGCGGCACGAGGAACGAGGAGAACGCCGCCTGCCACCGCACCGGCTGGATCAGCCACCAGACGAGGATCGCCACCCGCGGCCCCAGGAAGAACAGTGACGTTACGACACAGCACATAAGACGCCAGGAGGCTATGCCACGGAGGCACCGGCATGAGCGGCGACTTTCTGCCGACTCGACAAATCGTTGGACACGGCCGGATCAGCCGGTCGCGTGACGCGGCTCCAGCATCGCGTCGTGATCGCGTCGAAGCCGCCGCGGCGCCGGCCGCGACCGCTCAGACGTCGTCCACGGTGTCGTCGCGATGGCCGGCCAGGGCGCGGACATAGCGCCGCATCGATTCCCGCATCATCTGGCTGCGGTCACCGGTGTCCTGGACCCCGAACACGTATGTCAGGAAGCCTCCGAGCTCCGTGAGCCCGGCCCGGATCTCCTCGGCCGCACCTGGCGGATAGAGGCGGGCAGGATCGCCGACCGCGACCCAGCCGATCGGGATGCGCTCCCGAGCAGGGACCTGACAGCCGATGTGCACCGCGCCGCCCAGCGCCACGCTGCTGGCTCGTCGCATCACCGCGCCGTTGAAGACCATCGCGCCCGTCGCGATGAAGACCTCGTCCTCGATCCGGCAGCCGGTCAGGTAGGCGTTCGGCCCGACCAGGACGTCGTTGGCGAGCGCCAGCGGATGGCGGCGTGTCGAGCGCAGGACCGCCCCCTCCATGATGACGCAGCGTTCGCCGACGGTGAGCGGCCCCCCCTCTGCGGTCAGCACCGCGGTGTGGAGCACGCGGCTGTGGGCACCGACGCGGATGTGTCCGCTGAGGACAGCAGCGGGTGACACGTACGCGTCCGGATGGATGTCGGGGCTCGCCCCGCCATGGGTGATGCGCATCGCTCCATGGTGCAGCGCCGCGCAGCGGCCCGCCGGCCGGGCGACCGGCGATTCACGATCGGGCGAGGCCAGGTCCGCCGGCGCCGCGCTGTCCGCTGATTACCTGGCTGCTGAGGAGGGTGCCGGGTGCCCGCCGGCCTCCCGGGCCGGGTAGAGACTGCAGCCGCTCGGCGACGAGCGGCTCCCTGCAGTGGGAGCAGACGACCAGCGGCGTGCAATCGTGGCCGCAGGCCCGGTCCCGAAAGAGCACCGGAGGACCGCCGGGCGGGGTCGCCCACCGGTCTCCCCAGGCGGTCAGGGCGGCGAGGATCGGCATCAGCTCTCGGCCAGCCTCGGTGAGCAGGTAGCGATCCGGGGCGGCCGCTCCGAGTAGGGCCGTCGCTCGACGATGCCGTGCTCGACTAGCGCGGAACGACCGCGCAGCACGCCCGGCGTTGACATCGACCAAACAGGCGGCGCCACCGCCCCCTGTCACGATGTGACAACCGATTTCACGCCCCTCTAGTGAGAGTCCACCCACATGCGAGAGGAGGCGCGATGAACCATCCGAACAGACCCGAGAAGGCCGTCGTGATCGGCGGCAGCATGGCCGGCCTGCTGGCGGCGGCCTTGGTGCCGCACTTCGACCGCGTCACCATCGTGAAGCGGGACCGGCTCCCCGCCGGCCCGGAGTTCCGCAGGGGCGTCTTGGACGTTCCGACGCCCAGGATGGGCTTGACGGAAGAGCCCACGCACATCTGGGAGATCCCCGAGCCGGTGCCCTTCGAGTTTCCCCTCCCCAGTCATGAACCTGCTGTACCAGTCCACGCCCCGGCGTGAGCTGCCCCACAGACACCGCCCGCTGCCGGTGGTCGGCTACCGAACCTGGAAGCTATGCCAGACCGCCGGGGGCGTGACGCTCAAGGGCCGGTTCAAGTCCGGACACTGGGGGGTCGGCGTGACCCGCGCTCGGTGTCTGCATTGCGCACCCTGGATGGTCAACCACCACCCGGTGCCGAACCTGTCCTGCGAGTGCGGCCTGTACGCGTTCAGCACCCCGGTGGGGATCGAGCGGCCGCTGGGCATAGTCTCCGGCGCCTGCGACCAGCCCGTGTCGGTCTGGGGTGCCGTCGTGGGGTGGGGACGGTTAGTCCAACACGGGAGCCAGGGGTGGCGTGCGGAGTACGCTCGCCCGGTCGCACTGCTCGACACTGGCCACGCTCTGCTGGAGGCGGCCGCCGCCCGCTACCGCCTCCCGCTGCTGTCATGGAGGGGCGTGCAGATGGTGGCGCTGGAACATGGCGAGCCCCTGACGGGGACCTGATCGCCGTTGGGCCAACCGAAGCAGAGCGAGCGGCCGGGAACTGCTATTCACGCCCTGCGAGGACCTCAATCCGCGGGGCTCCCCGGGGCCCCCGCGGATTCCTCCGCGACCGCGACGCAGGCCAACGGCCAAACCGCCTGGACTGGACCTAAAATGAGGCCTTCCCACCACCGGATCGGCGAGGCCCCTCTTGACCAGCGAGCTCCAGGCGCAGCGGCCCCTGGTCGGCCGCCAGCAGGTCCTCCGTGACCTGCACGCCGCCCTCGAGCAGGCCGTGGCTGGCGACGGCTGCCTGTTCCTCGTCGCCGGGGAACCCGGCATCGGCAAGACCCGGCTCGCCCAGCACCTCTCGGCCGACGTCGCCAGGACCGGTGTCAGGGCGCTCTGGGGAACCTGCTGGGACGGTGAGGGTGCTCCTGCATTCTGGCCCTGGCTGCAGGTGCTCCGAGGCTACGGTGCGGCCCGCGCCCGGGCGGACCTGCGGGCCGAGCTCGGCTCCGAGGCCGGCGAGATCGCCAGGTTGGTCCCCGAGCTGGCGAGCGGCGGCGAGGTCGAGCCGGCCGTCGACGCCTCCGCAGAGGCCCGATTCCGACTCTTCGACAGTGTCGCCGCGTTCTTACGCCGCGCCTCCGAAGGCCAGCCGCTGCTGGTGGTGCTGGACGACCTGCACTGGGCGGACGAACCGTCGCTTCAGCTCCTCCGCTTCCTCGCCGGCGACCTGCGCGGCAGCCGGCTCCTGCTGCTGGGCACCTACCGAGACCTGGAGGTCGGTCCCGACCATCCGTTGGCCCGGCTGGCCGGCCAGCTCACCGGCGCCGTGCACCAGCTCCAGCTGGAGGGCCTGTCCCCTCCGGAGGTGGGCGAGCTGGTCACCCTGCTGACCGGAAGCCCACTCAGCGACGACCGTGCCACGGCGGTGCACCGGCTGACCAACGGGAACCCGTTTTTCGTCCGGGAGCTGGTCCGCCTCCCGGCGACGGCTCCGACCGCCGACTCGCGCATGCCGCAGGGGGTACGCCAGGTCGTGCGGCGCCGGCTGACTGCCCTGTCCCCGCCGTGCCGCGACCTGCTGGCCGCGGCTGCCGTCATCGGCCCGGACTTCGATTGGTCCGTGCTCAGCGCGATGCTCCGGATGCCCCTGCGGCGCGCGGCCGCGCTGCTCGGCGAGGCGAAGGCCGCGCGCGTGGTCGAGGAGGCGCCCGGCGAAGGCCGGTACCGCTTCGTCCACGCCTTGGTGCGGGAGGTCCTCTACTCAGACCTGCCCGACGCCCAGCGCCGCCAGCTGCACCACCAGGCGGGCGCCACCCTGGAGCAGCGCCACGGGGGCCACCTCGAAGGCCGCGAGGCAGAGTTGGCCGCTCACTTCCGGCAGGCAGGAGGCGGGCCGGACCTGGCCCGGGCGCTGGAGCTCGGCGAGGCGGCCGCGGACCGGTCCCTGCGGCTTCTGGCGCACGAGGACGCCGCAACTCACCTGGAGCGGGCCCTGGATCTGCTGGAGCTGGTGGACGACGCGGACGACCACCGGCGCTGCCGGCTCCTGCTGTCGCTCGCGCGAGCCCGCATGGCGGCGGGCGAGATCGCCGCCGCCCGCAAGGCCAGCAGCCGGGCGGCGGCGGTCGCGCGGGAGATCGGAGCCCTGGACCTGCTGGCCCAGGCCGCGCTGGGCTTCCAGGCGGAGTTCACCGCGGAGAGTGTCGACGACATGGAGGTGCACCTGCTCGAGGAGGCGCTCCAGGGCCTCGACGGCCGGCGTCCCGAACTGCGGGCTCGCCTGCTGGCGCGGCTCGCCCGGGCCCTGCTGTTCGGACCGCAGATGGAGCGCCGGCGGGCCCTGGCGGACGAAGCGGAGGCCCTGGCCCGGCGCCTCGGCGACCCGGCCACCCTGTCGGCCGTGCTCTACGAGTGGCACCAGGCTGTGTGGGGCTTGCCTAGCGACGAGCCGCGGGGCCGCCTGCGGATCGCCCAGGAGGCCATCGCCCTGGCCGAGGGAATCGGAGACCACACCTCTGCCCTTCACTGCCGCGCGCTGCTGCTGGGCGATCTGCTGGAGCTCGGGGAGATGGAGCGCCTGCGGACCGAGATGGCCGACTACGCGGCCGCCGTCGAGCGGCTCCGGC
>JBKPCH010000127.1:0-12416 GCA_046727275.1 Candidatus Dormiibacterota bacterium | reverse complement strand
CACCTTCCCGAGTCGCGCCCGGTGCCCTACCGGACCCCTCTCGAACGGTTACCTGTGGGTGCCCGCGAATACGAAACGGGCTGGCTGAAGAAGGTTGGTCGGGGAGGCGGGATTTGAACCCGCGACCCCTTGGCCCCCAGCCAAGTGCGCTGCCGGGCTACGCTACTCCCCGAACCAGGCCCGATCTTAACGTTTCCTGCAGGTGTGGTGTCCTCGGGTGCCACCTATGATCGAGGCAACAGGAGGAAACACCATGAGCCTGCCCCCGGAGCCAGCCACCTCGGGCCTGCCAGCCCTCCTTCGCGGCATCGTCCGTGACCTGCAGCGCGCCTCCGGTGCCGACATGGTTTCCCTCTTCCTCTACGACGAGGACGGCTCCCGCTACTACGCCCCCTTCGCCGTGGGCCAGCCCGAGGACAGCCTCTCCGACTCCCTGGCGGACGTGCGCGGCCAGCTCGCCCGCTACCTCGCCGACCGCGCCCAGGGCAAGGTGCCGGACGAGCTCCGCGTTCCCCACTACGGCTCGACCGTCTGGCTCACCGTCACCCGCCGGCCCCTCATCGCCCGCGACGCCCCCACCGAGATCGACAGCACCTTCATCCGCCGCCACCGCGTCCGCTCCACCATCGGCCTGCCCCTCATCGCGGGCAGCCACCTGGTCGGCCTCCTCTACCTCAACTACTGCGACCCGCCGAACGCCGGCTCCGGCGCCGCAGGCCCTGGCACCACTCCGAGCGCCAGCAGAACCGCCCCGACCACCCGCCGGCAGCCGGGCACCGGAGACGGAGACGCCGTCGCCGCCCGCGTCCCCGACGATGAGGCGCTCGCCGCCCTCCAGCGCCGCGCCGCCGACGCAGCCATGGCCATCCAGGCGGCGCTCGTCCGCTCCGAGCGCCGGGCCCTCGACGGCCTCCGCCGCCTCTCCATCCAGTTGACCGCCCCCGCCGAGGAGGGCCGCACGGACGCCGGGGCCATCCGCCGGCTCGTCTCCATCGCCATCGCCGACCTCCTGCTGGCCAGCGAGCTCGACGGCGCGGCCGTCTACGAGCTGTCGGTCCACCGCGACCGCCTGGAGCTCGTGACCGCCCACGCCCCGGCTGCCTTCCCGCCCCGCATCGACCTGCCTCCCGACCGCGAGTCCTGGGAGCAGGCCGAAGCGGCCCTCGGCGAGGCCGTCAACTCCGCGATGGGCGACTCCGGCCTCCATCCCGCCGGCAGCTTCTCCCTCGGCCCCAACGACGACCCGGACGGCTATCTCGTCGTCCTCAGCCGCGACCGGCTGGCGTCCGTCCGCAAGCCGCCCGCCATCGACGTGCTGCTCGAAGCCGGAGCCGACCTGGTCGCCGGCGCCCTGGCCAGCCGGCGCCTGATCCGCACGCTGGAGAGCAGCAACGACCTGCTGGGCGCGCTGGGGCAGATGACCAACTCCATGCTCCGGCCCGGCTCCACCCGGCAGGACGTCCTGCAGGCCGTCGTCGGCAGCCTCACGGACGCCGCGGTCCCGGAGTTCGACTTCCACTTCGCCACCATCTACCTGCTGGACCAGCGGGCGGACGGGACGACGGTCGTCCGCCTCGCCGCGGGCGCCACCACAACGGACGAGATCGACGCCGCCCAGGTCGAGGCCGACGGCGGGGAGGCCGTGGCACGGGTGCCCCGCTGGGTCCTGGAGAAGGACCGCGCCCTGGCGCCCCAGGACGTCCTGGTCTTCGTCGCGCGCGGCTGGCAGGTGGCGGTGATCGGACCCGTGCCGCTCGCCGAGGGTCTCTGGCCCCGCGACCTGATCGCGGGCAGGGTCCCGGTAGCCGTGCGCCGGATCCGCGTGCCCGTCGTCCGCCGCGACGGCATGAAGGTGACCGCAGTGCCCGGCGCGCTGATCGGCGAGGCGGGCCGGCCCGAGGCCTCGCCGGCCCCGCCCGCGCGCGACGGGGCCCGTGACGGAGTCCGGGAGGCCGTGAGCGACGGCGAGGTGCCCTTCACGCTGGCCGGCGAGATCTTCGAGCGCAGCGGCCACGGCGAGCTGACCCGCATCTTCGTGCCGTTCGGCCTCGCCACCGACGGCGCCGCCACGGGCGTGCTCGAGGTCGGCTACCATCGCTCGGCCGAGCGCCGGCCCGACTGGGGCCAGATCGAGGCGCTCCGCTCGGCGGCCGCCCAGGTGGCTGTCGCGGTCGAGACGGCCCGCCTCTACGAGGAGACGCGCCACCACGCCGAGCAGCTGGAGCTGAGCGCCGACATCAGCGAGGCCATCGCCTCGTCGATCGACCTGGAGCAGACCCTGCGCCTGGTCGCCCGCAACCTGGTCCGGCTGGTCGATGCCTCCTTCTGCCAGATCGCCCTGTACGAGGAGGACGGCGAGGGCTGGTACGGCGCCGCCGCCTCGGACCAGGAGGAGCTGTGGCGCCGGCAGCGGGCGGAGCGGCCGGAGCAGTCGCTGCTGTTCGACCTGCTAGACCGGGGCGAGCCGGTGCTGGTCGAGGACGTCGCCGCCAGCGACCTGGTCAAGACCAGCTACGTGGAGGCCTTCGGCGTCCGCGCGCTCCTGGCGCTGCCCCTGGTCGCGGACGGCCAGCCGATCGGGGCCGCCGTGCTCGGCCAGCGCGACCAGCCGCGGACGTTCACCGCCGACGAGGTGCGCCGCGCCCAGGGCCTGGCCCACCAGGCCGCCGTCGCGATCAAGAACGCGCGCCTGCACGCGCTGGTGGAGGAAGAGCGGCACATCCAGAAGGACTTCGTCCTCATCGGCCTCGGGCAGTGGGGGCAGAAGGCCTACCAGCACCTCCAGACGCTGAAGCAGTTCTTCAACTTCCGCCTCCACGTCGTCGAGCACGACAGCCCGATCACCCGCGAGCGGCTGGGGTCCCGCGTGGAACAGATCCAGGCCAACGGCGACACGTTCTACTGGGACAGCCCCGCGTCGCCCGCCCACGACGCGCTGGAGCGGCAGCTGGAGCCGAGCTGCTACTCGATCACCTACATCGCCACCCCGGCCGCGACGCACCTGGACACGCTCGCCCGCTACTACGACCTGAGCGACGTGGTGCTCATCGAGAAGCCGCTGGGCTCTCCGCCCGAGGCCTACCGGGAGTTCCTCGACACCGCGCCCGGGGGTGTCGAGCTGGTCGCCGCCGACCACTACTACTTCAAGCTGGAGGTCCGGCTGCTCCAGCAGCTGCTGACCGTCGAGCGCACCCTGCGGGACTTCCTGGACAGCGTCGAGGAGATCCGGATCGAGATCCTCGAGGCGCAGCCGCTGACCGGGGCGGCGGCCGACATCGGCGTCATCGCCGACCTCATCCCGCACGCCTTCGCCATCATCTCGCTCTTCACGCCGATCGAGCGCATCCGGCTGGACGAGACGGCGCCACTCGTGATCGGCCGCCACGACGATTTCAAGGGGCAGCGCGAGAGCTACGCCCGGTTGAACGGCACCTTCCCGTACCAGGGCCGCTCGGTCCGCCTGATCATCGAGGTGGGCAAGGGCGTCGAGAACGCCAAGTGGATCCGGCTCAGCGGCGAGAGCCGCATGAGCGGGCGCCGGCCCTTCTACAAGTTCGACTTCGGGAACGGCGAGGCCGTGGACGGTACGCAGTCGACCGTGCGGGCCGCGGTGCGGGGCATCCGCGAGCCGGGCGTGCCCGACAACGCCCACCTCACGATGCTCCGGCACGTGATCGAGAAGCAGCGACCGGCGGTGGGCATCCTCTCGATCCGCGAGGCGATCCGCGCCAACCAGCGCGTCAGGGAGCTGGAGGCCCTGGCCGGCGAGCTGCTGGCCCGCCAGGAGTGGACGCCGTACGCGCTCGGCAGCCGGCCCCACCTCGGGGCGCGGCCGCCCACGGGCAACGGGGCCGGGAAGCGGGACGAGGCCGTGCTAGAGTCCACGAAGGGGCGGTGAACCGCAGGTGAAGGTCGAGGACCCGCAGGCGGCCGGAGAGCACGCCGACGGCGAGCAGGCGCTCCTGACCTCGCCCGGCGGCCGGATCGCCGTCGCCGGCCTCGACGACGAGGCCGCCTCCCCGACCGGCAGCCCGTTCCCGCCGATCGCGGACTACGCCTTCCTCTCCGACTGCGAGGTGAACGCCCTCGTCGCGCCCAGCGGCCGCGTCGAGTGGCTGTGCGTGCCACGGCCGGATGGTCCCAGCGTGTTCGGGGCGATCCTCGACCGCGCCGCCGGCAGCTTCCGCTTCGGCCCGACCGGCTCGATGGTGCCCGCCGGCCGGCGCTACCTCCCCGGCACGCTCGTGCTGGAGACGACGTGGCGCACCCACACGGGCTGGATGGTCATCCGCGACGCGCTCTGCATCGGGCCCTGGTACCACGAGCACCGCCGGTCGGGGACGCACCGCCGGCCGCCGACCGACCACGAGGCCGAGCACATGCTGGTCCGGACGGCCCGCTGCATCGTCGGCCGGGTGGAGCTCAGCCTGGACTGCGAGCCGGTCTTCGAGTACGGCCAGAAGGGCGCTCACTGGACGTACGCGGGAGCGGGCTACGGTGAGGCGGTCGCCAACGGCAGCGAGCACGACGTGCCGCTGCGGCTGGTGACCGACCTCCGGGTCGGCTTCGAGGGGCCGGGCGCCCATGCCACCAGGTCGCTCCGCGAGGGGGAGACCGCGTTCGCCGCCCTCTGCTGGCCGCGCTCGCAGTACTCGGCGTCGGACGAGTTCCTGGCCGAGCACCCGCCGCCGAGGACTGCCGAGGAGGCGTTCGAGCGGATCGAGCGCACGGCCAACTTCTGGCGCGGCTGGATCAACCACGGCGTCTTCCCCGAGCACCCCTGGCAGAGCTACCTGCAGCGCAGCGCGCTGACGCTGAAGGGCCTGACCTACGCGCCCACCGGGGCGGTGCTCGCTGCCGCCACCACGTCGCTGCCGGAGACGCCCGGCGGCGAGCGGAACTGGGACTACCGCTACACGTGGATCCGCGACTCGACCTTCATGCTGTGGGGCCTCTACACGCTCGGCTTCGCGCGCGAGGCCAACGACTTCTTCTACTTCACCGCCGAGGCGGCGAGGGACGAGGAGGACCTCCAGATCCTCTTCGGCATCCGGGGCGAGAAGGAGCTGGAGGAGCGCGAGCTGGACCACCTCGGCGGCTACGAGGGCGCCCGTCCGGTCCGGATCGGCAACGGCGCCTACCGGCAGCGGCAGCACGACGTCTGGGGGGCGCTCCTGGACTCGGTCTACCTGCACACGCGGTCGCGCGACTACCTGCCCGAGCTGGTCTGGCCCATCCTCAAGCGAGCGGTGGAGGCGGCGCTGGCCAACTGGCGGAAGCCGGACCGCGGCATCTGGGAGGTGCGCGGCGAGCCCCAGCACTTCACCTCGTCCAAGGTCTTCTGCTGGGTGGCCGCCGACCGGGGCGCCCGCCTGGCTGAGATGCACGGCGACCGGGAGCTGGCCAGGCGTTGGCAGCACGCCGCCGACGAGATCCACGCCGACATCCTCGAGCACGGCGTGGACGAGCGCGGCGTGTTCGTCCAGCACTACGAGACGAAGGCGCTGGACGCGTCCGTCCTGCTCATCCCGCTGCTGCGCTTCCTGCCGCCGGAGGACCCTCGGGTCGTCGCCACCGTGCGCGCCATCGCCGACGAACTGACGGTGGATGGGCTCGTGCTGCGGTACCGGGTGGAGGAGACGGACGACGGGTTGGACGGGGAGGAGGGGACGTTCGCGATCTGCTCCTTCTGGCTGGTCTCGGCCCTGGTCGAGATCGGCGAGGTGCGCCGGGCGCGCCAGCTCTGCGAGAAGCTGCTGTCGTACGCCAGCCCGCTGCAGCTGTACGCGGAGGAGATCGACGCCCGAAGCGGCCGGCACCTGGGCAACTTCCCGCAGGCCTTCACGCACCTGGCGCTCGTCAACGCGGTCATGCACGTCATCCGCGCGGAGAGCGGCGTGGACGCCCGCGAGTTCCGCCCGCTGGGCCTGCCCAGCGCCTGAGCACGCAGAAGACCCCGCGCCGGGCGGCGCAGGGTCTTCCCGGCGGACGAGACGCTACTCGTAGCGCAGCGTCTCGGCGATCCGGACGCGCGACGCCGACCACACCGGGCCGATCGTGGCCAGGGAGGCCACCGCCACGATGAAGGCCAGCATCGCCAGTACGCTGATCGGGTCGAACGTGAACGGCGAGCGCAGGAGGACCGCGCCCAGGAGCTGGACGAACCCGTAGGCCATCGGGAGGCCGATCGCCACGGCGATGGCCCACGCGACGACCCCCAGGCCGACGCCCTCGGTCCAGAACACCTGCGCCACCCGGCGCCCTGTGGCGCCCATCGAGCGCAGGATGCCGATCTCACGGCGCCGCTCCAGCACGCCCATCGCCAGCGCGTTGAACAGCCCGATCCCGCCCACCAGGGCGATGATCGCGACCACGCTGTAGAACAGCGCGTACAGGATCAGGAACACGCTCTGGTTGCGCTGGATGGACTGCTGGGCGGTCGTCACGGTCGCCTGCGCCGAGGTGCCCCCGAGCGTGTCGTCGAGGCGCCTGGCCAGCGCGTTGACGTCGGCCTGGCTGCCGCTGTTGGATCGGACCATCACCGTCTGCACGTAGTCCGGCGGCAGGTGGGAGAACGCGTTTGCCTGCTCGCGTGACGTCAGCAGGACGCCGGCGCCCGTCGGGTTGTCCAGGTCCTTCGCGATGCCGATGATCCGCCAGTCGGCGCTGTACAGGTCGGTGTGAAACTCGATGCTGTCACCAACCTTCAGCCCGGACCGCTGCGCAGCGTCCTCGCTGATCAGCACCACGTCCCGGTCGCCGGCGGCCAGCCAGCGGCCGGAGACGACGTGCGGGCGGTAGAGCTGCGGGTCCGTGGCCACCCCGGTGAGGATGGTGGAGCCCCACCTGGTCTTGACCGGCGTCTGCGAGAGCGGCTCGGTCTGGGCGATGCCGGGCACGCCCGTGAGCAGGGCGTCGACGGCGGGGGCGGACTGGGGCCGGTCGAGCGTCACGAACACGTCGGCTCGGTAGCTGGCGAACACGTCGCCCAGCACGGCGTTCCACGAAGTCGTCGTCGTCTGCACCGCCAGGAAGGCGGCCCCGGAGATGGCGAGCGCCGTTACGGTCAGCACCGCGCGGCCCCGCCGCCGGAACAGGCTGCGCAGGCCGAGCTGGACGGACTGGGGCAAGAAGCCGAAGGCCGCCCGGACGAGCGTGGCCCAGCCGCCCTGGCGCCGCCGGCCCGTCGAGACGCCGTAGCCGCTCAGCGCCTGCTTGACGGTGATGCGCGTGCCGAGGTAGACGGGCAGGGCCGCCGCCGCCAGAGGCACCCCGAGCCCGACCGCGACCGCGACGACGAACAACGACGGGCCGAGCTGGACGGCCGAAGGGTCCATCCCCAGGTTGACGGCGAAGTAGCGGTAGAGCAGGTCGCCCAGCCCGATGCCGAGCACGATGCCCACGCCGGTGCCCAGCGCGCCGTACAGGGCCACGCCGGTCAGGTAGCTGCGCATCACCTGGCCGCCGCGGGCCCCGATCGCCTTCATCGTGCCGATGACCGGCACCTGCTCCGCGACCAGCGTCATCGTGGTGCTCAGGAGCAGGAAGACGCTGAGCAGCAGCGCAACCACCGAGAGCACCTGCATCACCGTGAAGATCCCGGTGACGGTCGAGCTGCTGCCCCCGGACACGTCGCGCCCGACCGAGCTGCTCACGACGACGACGCCGTGGGAGGCGAGCTGCTGGCCCAGCTCCCGGGCGGTCGCGTTCCGCTGGCCGTAGTCGACCAGCCGGACCTGCACTGTGTTGGTGCCGTCGATCCCGAAGAGGGACTGCACGTCCGACTGGCGCATGTACGCGGCGCCGCGGCCGGTGAACGTCGGCGACGCCACGCCCGGCGTGTGGGCCAGGCCCGACACACGCAGGCGATGCGTGCTGGTGCCGACCTGGAGCGAGATCGTGTCGCCGACGTGGAAGGGAGTCACCGACTGGTTGGCCGACTCCATCACGATCTCGTCCGGCCCGGGCAGCGCCCCGATGGTGAGCGAGAACGGCTGGAAGGGCATGTCGTGGAAATCGCGGACCCCAGTGATGGCGAGCGGCTCGTGGCCGGCGGGGACCGCCCACCGCCCCGACGCCACCGTCTGGGTGGCCGCCAGCCTGACGTTCGGCTGCCGGCTCAGCTCGGCAGCGACCGGCTCTGTCGTCGGGGCGGTGAAGAACTGCACGTCCGGCTGGCCGCTGCTGTCGTTCAGCGCGCTGAGGCCGGTGGAGAACTGGCCCGACGCCATCGAGATGGCGGTGAGGCCCATGACGCCGATGGCGATGCCGAGCGCCGTCAGCGTGGTGCGCAGCTTGCGCCGCGTGACGTCCCGGATGGCCTTGGTGGTCAGCGCGCTCATGCCGACGCCTCCCGGCCGGCTTCGGTCCGGCCGATCACGTGGCCGTCCAGGAGGTCGACGCGGCTCGTCGCCCGCGCCGCCAGGTCCCGGTCGTGCGTGACGTAGAGCACCGACTTGCCCCGCCCGGTCAACTGCTCGAGCAGGTCGAAGACCTGGTGCGCGGTCTTGGAGTCCAGGTTGCCGGTCGGCTCGTCCGCGACCAGCACGGGGGGATCGTTGGCGAGCGCCCGCGCGATCGCGACCCGCTGCTGCTGACCGCCGGAGAGCTGGCTGGGCAGCCGGCCCGCGTAGTCGGCCATCCCCACCTCTTCGAGGCTGGCCAGGCTGCGCTCGCGCCGCTGGCGGCGGGGGATCACGCCGCCCAGCTCCAGCGCCAGCTCGACGTTCTCGCGAGCGGTCAGCGTGGGCAGGAGCTGGAAGAACTGGAAGACGATGCCGACGTTGCGGCCGCGCCACCTGGCCAGCTGGTTCTCGCTCATCGCGCGGATCTCCTGCCCGGCGAACAGGACGCGCCCGGAGGTGGGCCGGTCGATGCCGGTGAGGATGTTGAGCAGCGTCGACTTGCCGCTGCCGGACGGCCCGTTGATGGCGAACAGGCTCCGGTACGCCACTGTGAAGGAGACGTCGTCCAGGATCCTGGTCGTGGCGCCGTTGCCGCCGACCATCTTGCTGACAGCGTCGACGCTGACGAGTGTCTCCACGTCCTGCGCCACTGTGGGCGCTGCGATGACCTGCATTGTCATGACCTCTCGAAAACTGCTGCCGGGGATGGCACCAACGTAGGTCTGACAGAGGCCGGGGCCCAGGGTGCGGGCTGGCGACTTCAGAGCGATGCTGTCACGCCGGGAGAGGGGGTGCTGGCACCCCGCCGCTACGCGTGCTGGCGCGACAGGAACAGCAGGGCGGCCTTGACCCGGCGGTGCACGTCCCGCTCCTCCGACAGCTCCAGCTTGGAGAAGATCGAGTTGATGTGCTTCTCGACCGCCCGCTCGGTCAGGAACAGCGCCGCGGCGATGCCGGCGTTGTTCTTGCCCTCGGCGACCTGCGCCAGCACCTGCCGCTCCCGGGGCGTGAGGTCGTCGAACGCCGACCGCGGCCGCTGCGCGCGCGCCTCCACCAGCGTCTCCACGACCCGGGGATCGATCACCGAGCCGCCGGCGGCGACCTGGCGGACGGCGCCTGCGAGCTGGTCCATGTCCGCGATGCGCTCCTTCAGCAGGTAGGCGCGGCCGCCGGAGCCCTTCTCCAGCAGCGCGAGCGCGTAGTCGGGCTCGACGTACTGGCTGAGCACCACGACGCCCGTCGCCGGGCTGCTGGCACGCAGCGCGGCGGCGGCGCGGATGCCCTCGTCGGTGCCGCTGGGTGGCATGCGGATGTCGGTCACCACGACGTCGGGCCGCAGCTCCGCGACGGCGGCCTCCAGGGACGCGAGGTCCTCGCAGGTGCCGACCACCTCCAGGTCGCCGGCCGCCTCGACGGCCTGCCGGATGCCCTCCCGCACGAGGTAGCTGTCCTCGGCGATCACGACGCGGATGGACACGGCTGAAGCCTACTCCCTCACCTTCGGGGTGCTGGCACCATTGCGGGGCGGCTCGGCCGTCCCGCATCGTTGAGATCATGGTGGTGCGTGTTCTGATCGTCGACGACCAGGCGCCGTTCCGGGAGGTGGCCCGGGTCGTCGTCGAGGCGACGGACGGCTTCGAGGTCGCGGCCGAGGCCGAGACGGGCGGCGAGGCGGTGCGCCTGGCCGGCCGCCTCCACCCGGACCTGGTGCTGATGGACGTCAACCTGCCCGACGAGAGCGGGACCGTCGCGACGGGCCGGATCCTCGCCCAGGACGGCGGCATCGTGGTGCTCCTCGTGTCGACCTACGAGGAGTCCGACTACGCCCCGCACGCCGCCGAGTGCGGGGCGGCCGGCTACATCTCCAAGTCGATGTTCAGCCCCGAGCGGCTGGCCGAGGCCTGGGAGGCCGCCTCCGGCCGCTGAGCCCCCGGCTCGCGCGCCGCAGCCGGCACCCGGACGAGCAACACGCCGTCCCGCCCGGCGTCGACCGTGCCGCCGACGGCCTCGACGCGGTCGGCCAGGTCGCGCAGCGAGGCGGGGCCCGGCGCCGGCGCCGTGAGCTCCAGCCACCCGTCGCTCGTCTCCAGCCCGATCGCGAGTGGCTCGCCCCCGTCGCCGCCGCCGGCCGCCTGCAGCGCCTCGACGCAGCAGAAGTACAGCGCGGCCTCGACCTGCGGGTCGAACCGCGAGCCCGCCACGCCCGGGCCGACCCGGAGGTCCGCCGCCAGCCCGACCTTCCGAAGGTGCGCCTCGAGGGCGGCCACCAGGCCGCGATCCGCCAGCAGGGGCGGGAAGATGCCCCGCGCCAGGTCGCGCAGCCCGTCCAGCGCCGCCTGAGCCTCGTCGGCCAGCTCGTTCAGCACCCGTCCGGCCCCCGGTGGGTCCCTGCCCAGGAGCTGCTCCGCCTCGCCCAGCCGGCCGGCGATCGCCTCCAGCTGGCGCCGCGTGCCGGCCTGGATCTCCGCGTCCACGCGCCGGCGCTGGGCGTCGGCGGCGGTCACCAGCCGCTCCCGGCTCTCCCGGAGCTCGCGCGCCCGGGCCGAGATCTCGTCGACGCGCCGGCGCAGCTCGGCCGTCAGCCGGAGGTTGCGGAGCGCCAGGCCGGCCTGCAGCGCCAGGTCGCCGAGCAGCAGGCGCTGGGAGGAGCTCAGGGGCTCGCCGGCCGGCTGCTCGACTGCGATCTCGCCGACGCGCTCCCCACCGTGGACGACCGCGGCTGCCTCGACCGGCGCCACGGCGGCGCCCGGCGGCCAGACCGCGACGACGTCGGGCCCGCCGGGCATCGCCAGCGTGACCCTGCTGGCGGTCGCGCCGATGGCCCTGGCCGCCACCTCGGCCAGGCCCGGCAGCACCTCGCCGGCCGAGGCCGAGCGGGCGACGCGGTGGGACAGCTCGGCCATCGCCTCGTAGGGGCTGGCCCGCCGGCCGTAGACCAGCCGGCCGGCCAGGCGCTGCAGCCGAGCCCGGAGCGGCTGGAACGCGACGGCGACGACCGCGACGGCCACGATGGACAGCGCCAGGTTGGGCGGCCCCTGGGCGCCCACCAGCGCCCCGACGCCCGCCACCACGCCGACGTACACACCGGTGATGAACAGCGCCAGCGCGCCGTAGACCAGCGAACGGTGGATCACCAGGTCGATGTCGAAGAGCCCGTGCCGCAGCACGGCGACGGCGATCGCGGCGGGCAGCCCGACCGCGATGAAGGCGATCATGAGGTCCAGCACGACCTCCCCGGCCACGCCCCCCACCAGGAACGAGCCGGTCGCGAAGACGGCGGCGGCGGCGCCGGCGAAGGCCAGCCACTTCAGCTGCTGCCGCTCGGCGCCGGTGGACCGCACGAGCCGCACGACCGCGGCCACGGCGGCGGCCAGGAGGACCAGGCTCTGGACGGCGACCAGCGCCAGCCCCAGCGCGGTGGGGAAGCGGACCAGCCCCAGCGGGTTGGGCCCCAGCGGAACCTGGCGGAACGCGCTCACCAGCCGCCCCGAGCCGACCGCGCTCAGCGCCGCGACCGCCAGACCGCCTCCGACCACCATCCAGGCCAGCGGCCGCCACCGGGCGGAGGGCAGGCGCCCGTCGGGGAAGAGCAGGACCAGGAGCGGGAGGAGCAGCCCCAGCGCCGGCTCGAACGCCGGGTACTGGAGCCACGCGGCCAGCCGCGCGGCGGGCAGCGAGCCCGGAGCCGTCACCAGGCCGCGGACGGCGTACTCCGCGCACAGCTCGGTGAGCCCGAAGCTCAGTCCGAGCAGGATCAGCACCCACGCCACCCGGTTGCCGGGCCGGCGGGCGGCGATGAACGCGCCGACGCCGGCGTACGTGACGGCGACGATGGCTGGCACCAGCCCGTCCCGCAACAGGCTGCCCGCGTCCGCCGGCCGGTTGGATACCAGCAGGACGACGCCGGCCGCGGCGAACAGCGCGGCGGCGCCCCACAGCGCCCAGGCCAGGCGAGCCGCGCCCCGCGGCGTCATGCCGGCACCCCGGCGGTCCGCAGCGGCACGGCGCCGC
>JBKPCH010000126.1:0-21858 GCA_046727275.1 Candidatus Dormiibacterota bacterium | reverse complement strand
TGCCTGCTCTTCCTTCTCGGGGCTCATCCGGCGATCTCCGGGATGGCCGGCAGCTGGTCCTCGCTGCCGACCAGCATCACCTTGGGCTGCCCGAACACCTCGAGGAGGAAGCCGTCGCCCGCGGCCAGGCGTCGCTCGATGACGCGTCGCGAGTAGCCGAACCAGTTGACCGGCCGGCGGATCCGCTCCTGAGCGCCGTCCAGCACGCCGTGCAGCTCGAAGTCGGTCGCCTCGCCGAGCACCATGACGTCGATGTCGCTGCGTGCATCGTCGCCAGCCCTGGCCACCGAGCCGTAGATGAATGCCTGCTCGACCCGGGGCGCGCCGAGCGCCTCCAGCGCTCGCGCCAGCGTGCTAGCCGCGCCGAGCATCTTCGAGCAGAGCGACTTCACCTCCGGGTAGAAGGGGCTGGACCGGTCGGCCTGGTACAGGTACTGGTTGCCGAGCCGCCGCCGGCTGACGAGGCCGGCGGCGAGAGCGCGTTGAAGGGCCCGGTGCAAGCTCTCGCGGTTGGCGGCCAGGTCGGCCTGCAGCTGGCCCAGTGTGAACTCCTCACCGGGCCGCTCCGTCAGGTACCCCAGCAGCAGCGGCAGGGTGCGGGAGCCCCAGAAGGCGCGCAGGAGGTCGCCCACGCGCACACCATACCAGTCGGTTTGGACTTGCCAAACGATCGGTTGGGATTGCCAAACGGCGGTTCGTGTCATGCCAGGACCGTAGCGGTCCGAGGCGGACAAAAAACGGACAATGCGTGGCCGCCGCCGGCGGTGGCGGCGGCCGCCCGTCAGCCGGCGGGCGGGTCGCCGATCAGCCCGAGGAACAGCAGCTCGCCCGATTCGGCCGCCTCGATCGCCAGCACGAACGGCCGGTCGACCACCATCTGGAACGGCGCCGCGTCGTGCCGGAGGCTCATCACCATCACCGCCGCCGTCGCCGCCGCCGCGGTGGTGCCCCGCTCGTCCACCTCCAGCCGGGTCCGCTGCACCACCTCGGAGATCGCGCACTGCCGGCCGCAGTCGGGCGAGAGGCGCGAGAAGTCGGCGCCGGGCCGGAACGCCGGCCCCATGCCCAGGCCGGCCAGCGGGCCGGCCAGGCTCAGGTCGTCTGCGATCGTGAAGCGGGGCAGGCTGAGGCTGCCCTTCCGCGCCGGCGACAGCGCCACCCCGACCTCCTGGAAGCGGTCCAGCAGCGCGGCCAGGCCGGCCGGGGCCAGGACGCTCCGGGGCAGCACGACCAGCATCCGCAGCGCGCCGCCCTCGTAGGGCAGCGCGACGGCCTGGAAGTCGGGGCCCTCGCCGTACTCGAAGGTCCCGGTCCGGCCCATCAGGGGGACCCGCGTGTCAGCGGCGTCGGCCCGCCGGAAGCGGCCCTCCCGCGTCTCGCGCGGGTCGAACGGCCGCGCCCAGTCGCCGTGGAAGTACGTGGCATTGACGAGGCACAGGACCGTGCCGGCCGGCAGCGAGTCCACCACCTGGCCGATCCTGCCGTGCGTCACCCGCGCCACCCACTCGTTGATGGCCCGAGCCGCCGCCGGGGAGCCGAAGTCCAGCGTCCCGGCCTCGGCCCTGAACACCCTGGCGATCGTGCCGGCGTAGTCCGGGTCCAGCTCCAGGCCCCGCCTCGCCCACAGCGCGTTCGCGATCTCGACCGTGGCGCCGTCCCGCCCGGTCAGCGGCAGGAGGGCGGCGGCCGCGTCCTCCGGGGCAGCGAGGCCCAGCGCGTCGAGCATCGCGGCGCGCGTGTCCCCGGCGGCGCCGGCAGCCGCCATGGCCAGGGCCAGCGAGGCGCTCGCGGGGGAGAGGAAGAGGTTGGGCCCGTGCCCGGGGGCGAGCGCCCGCGCCAGGCGCAGTCCGAAGGCCAGCGTGGGAGGGGCGGTCCGGCCCATGCCTCCAGTGTGACCCAGCCGGCAGGCGGCCGGCTGGCGCGCCTACCGCCCGGCCGGCTCCCCCTCCACGAGGCGGAACGGCTCCGGCTGGTGGGGGCGGAGGGCCCCCCGCCAGCCCGGGCCCAGCGCCTCCCGGACCGCGCCGTCGTGGTCCACCAGCCACGCCAGGTGGCGCAGCGCGTGCGCGACCACGTGCTCGGGGTCGATGCGGGCCGGCGGCGCCAGCGCGGTCCCGCAGGCCAGCTCGCGCCCGCGCACGGGCCGGCGCTCGAACCCGGCGACGTCCCCGGCCGGCCGAGCCACCACCGCGAGGTGGGTCAGGACGACCGTGCCGGCCTCCTGCCGCCAGGACGTCGAGTGCACGGCCGCCGGCTCCACGCCGAGGGCCGCCAGGTGCCGGCGCACCAGCCGGTGCACCTCGTCGCCGCCGCCGTAGGGCAGCCGCCAGGACGCGCCGCCCTCGGGGCGTAAGCACCAGATCGTCGTGGAGACGCGGAAGACCGGGATGATCTCCACCCAGACCGCGCCCTCCGCCGGGGCCGGGGACCCTGCCGCCGCACTTGCCGCAACCGCCATGACCAGTCTCTTCTCCTTCCAGCTCGAGAACCGCGGACCGGCGGGAGGGCCGGTCCGTCGACCCCGCCGCGGGTGCGACGAGGCACGTCGGGTCGGGCTAGGGACAGGAGCAGGTGGTCGAGAGGCCGTAGTCGAGCACGAGGCGCCGGTGGAGAAGCGGGGAACGGCCGGCGCCGGTCGACATGGTGCGTCCGATCCTAGCGGATGGGACCGCGAACCGGCCAGGGCGGAACCGGCCTAGCATCGAGTCGATGGATCCCGGGCTCTGCGCCTCCTGCCGGCACGCCCGCGTCGTGCCGGGCGCCAACACCCGGTTCTGGCTGTGCGAGCGGTCGCGGACCGACCCGCGCTTCCCCCGCTACCCGCGCCTCCCCGTGGTCCGCTGTCCGGGCTACGAGCCGGCCGGCGCGCCGGGCGACTCAGACGGCGGCCGGAAGCGGTAGCCCAGGCCCCAGACCGCCTCGATTCGCTGGCCGAAGTCGCCGAGCTTGCGGCGCAGGCGCACCATCTGGGTGTCGACGGCCCGGTCCAGGCCCTCGTAGTCCGGCCCCCAGGCGCGGTCGATGAGGAAGTCCCTCGTGAACGTCCGGCCCGGGTGGCGCACGAGCAGCGCCAACACATCGAACTCCCGCCGGCTGAGCGGGAGCGGCTCGCCGGCCAGCGATGCCGTGAAGGCGGCCGGGTCCAGCACCAGCGGCCCGGCGACGATCAGCCCTGAGCAGTCCCCGCCCGCCAGCCCGGCCCGGTCGAGCGCGACGCGGCGCAGCATGGCCCGCACCCGGGCGACCAGCTCGGGCAGCGAGAACGGCTTCACGACGTAGTCGTCGGCGCCGACCTCCAGGCCGGCCACCCGGTCCGACTCCTCGTGCCGGGCCGTGAGCATGATGATCGGCACGAGGAAGCGGCGGCGGAGCTCGCGGCACACGGCCAGTCCGTCCAGCCCGGGCAGCATCCAGTCCAGCACGACGATGTCGGGCCCGAACTCGCCGGCCGCCGCCAGCGCCTGGCGCCCGTCGTGCGCCTGGCGGACCGCGTGGCCCGCCTGCTCCAGGTGGGCGCGGATCAGGTCGTTGAGCCCCACCTCGTCCTCCACCACCAGCACGCGCGCCATCAGCCGGCCCGCCGCAGCGTGACGCGGAAGGTGCTGCCCGTGCCCACCTCCGACCGGGCCGTCACGTCCCCGCCCATGGCGGCGGCCAGCTCGCGCGCGATCGAGAGGCCGAGACCGAAGCCGCCCGAGTCGCGGGCGCGCGACCGGTCGGTCCGGTAGAAGCGCTCGAAGATCCGCTCCAGCTCGCCGGCCGGGATGCCGGGGCCAGTGTCGGACACGTCCACCCACGCGCGACCGGGCGGCTGCTCGCCGACCTGCACGAGGACGGCGCCGCCCTCTGGCGTGTGGTTGACCGCGTTCCGCACCAGGTTGGTCAGCACCTGCGCCAGTCGTTCCGGGTCGGCGCTGGCCGTCACCGCCGGCACGGGCTCGGCCAGCGCCAGCGTGACCCGGCGGTCCCGCCGGGCCATCGGCGCGATCGCCTCCACGACCCTCCGCGCGACCGGCTCCAGCTCGACGGGCCGGACCACCACCGTGAGCTCGTGCGAGTCTGCCCTGGCCAGCTCCAGCAGGTCGTCGACGAGCGCGCCCAGCCGGCGGGTCTCCGCCGCGACCACCGGCAGGTACCGCTCCGGCGTGGCCTCGGCGGGGCGGTCGCCCGACGGCTGCAGGAGGGTCTCCACGTGCCCGAGGACACTGGCGATCGGGGTCCGCAGCTCGTGCGACACGTTGAGGATCAGCTCCCGCCGGCTGCGCTCCGCGGCCTCCGCCCGCCGCTGCGCCTCCCAGAGCTGCAGCTGCTCGTCACCGATGCCCAGCATGGTGACGGCCATCGCCCCGCACGCCCGGCCCATCCAGCTGGCGGCGTGCAGCGTGACGGCCAGCAGGAGCAGGCCCGCGAGCATGCTCGCGAGACCGGCGGCCGCCAGCAGCGGGTTGAGGGTCCCGAACGACCGGGAGACGAGGACGATCGGGAGCACGACGAGGACCGCGGAGGCGCCGAGCGGGATGCCGATGCCCGTCGCCGCCAGGAGGCCGAGCGGCAGCTTCAGCACCAGGAAGGCCAGCGACTTCCAGGTGACGGGCTGCCGGAGGTGGGCGGCCAGGCGCCCCCACCCCGAGCGGGGCCGGGGGCCCGGGACCGACATGGGCGGCACGTCGGTCTCCAGCAGCCAGATGGCCAGCTCGCGCTCGAACATCGCGAAGCCCCACGCGATCACGACGCAGCCAACCAGGATCAGCAGCCCCACGCCCGCAATGGAAAGCACGGCGCCGGCCACGGCCCCGAGTCCCAGCACGCCGACGTAGGCCAGGCCCAGCGGGAAGGAGAGCAGCAGGTAGAGCAGGCTGGCGTACGTGCGGCCGCTGGCCAGGACGCCGAGGAGGGCGAGGAGGCGGGCCGGGGCGGGAGGGCCCGGGGCCCGCCCGTCCGCGGCCGGGACGGGGGTGGTCATGGTCGTGAGCCCATTGTGCCGGCGGCCTGTGCCGGAACGATGGCGGCCCGGGCCGGGATGGAGGGAGGCCGGCGCGCCGGCCTCCCCGGCGGTCAGGTCAGAGCGGCTGGTGGCGCGCCACGACCCGGAGCACGTTGCCGTCCGGATCGCGGACGGTGAACATCGGTGGCACGCCTGGCACGTGGACGACCTCCGGGTCCGCGTTGGCGCCCTGTGCCAGCAGGCTCGCGTGGACGGCTCTGGTGTCCTCGATCGCGTCGTCGTGGACGGTGGCCACGGCGAGGCGGATGCCCGTGTCGAGGCCGGCGGCCTCACGCTCGCGCAGCGGAACGAGCGCGATCGTGGTCGAGGCTCCCGGCGGCGCCACCTCGACCCAGCGCTCGCCATCGCCGTGGGCGACGTCGAGGCGCTTCTCAAAGCCGAGCAGGCCGGCGTAGAAGTGGAGCGCCCGGTCCTGGTCAGTGACGGGCACGCCCAGCACCGCCACGTGGGTGATGCGCGGCGTCCCGTCTCTCACGTGCCGCTCCTCCTGCATGTGGTCAGCGCCACCGAAGGGGCACAGATGACGGCGCATGGATGGCCCGAGGCCATCGCTTCCTCCTGGATGCGGCGGTGTGAGACGCCGCGACTGACGTCGGGCGCGGGGTTGCGCCCGCGGGGAGTATAGACGGTGCTCTGTCCGTGCCGGGGACGTCAGCGCATCGCCAGGAGCATCCAGGCCATGGAGGTCGCCATCACGCCCTCGCACAGCGACGCCGTCCGGGGCGCCAGCATCCACGTCGCCGGCAGTCGCGGGCCGCCAGCCGCCATGGCCACCTCCGCGGAGCCGCCGAGCTCCACTCCCGCGGCCGTCAGCGCCGACCACGTCGCGCAGGCTGCGAAGTAGGCGACCAGGACCCACGTGAGCGCCGCCGTCCCGGGCATGGACATGGTCATAGGCAGCGCGGCGAACAGATAGATGATCGCGAGGCCCATCGCGGCGTGCCGCACCCACATCAGCCGGTGGCTCAGCACGCGCTCGCGCAGCGCCGCCACGACGCACCAGCCCACGACCCCGGCGAACAGCACCTCCCAGCCCGCGGCGGGAACGGGATCGCCCGGCGTGGCGAGCATCGCGGCCATTCCCGCGCCCATCAGGAGCACGGTGCGTGGGAGCGGGGCTCCGGCCGGAGACGACCAGCCGCAGCCCGGCCAGACCCGTCGCCGCCACCACCAGCACGGTGCCCAGCCACTGAACCCACGTGGCGCTCTGGAGGGTCATGGTGACTCCCTCTGCGATTCCAAACGTCCGGACGCGGGGCTGGACCGGGACGGTCCATCACCGATCTGACGGATGCAGCTGCGCAAAAGAGACAGGTCTATCGCGCCGGCCGGACGGCCTGGCCCAGGTTGGACGCGCCTCCAACTCAGGGTTGACGCGAGGCGTCGCGTGAAGTTCAAACCCTCGCCCGATGCGCCCGCACCCACCTGTGGCTGACACTCGCAGCACCAGCCATCAGCCACAGGAGGAACCATCGTGCTCGCAAGATGGGGCACCATCGTCTACCGCCGCCGTTGGGCCGTGCTCGCCCTGTCGGTCGGTTTCGTCGCCCTCGCGTTCACCGGCATCCTGAAGGGCGTCTCCCCCAGCTACAACGGGTCGCCGACCGACACACAGTCGGGGGCCACACACACGCTGGCCACCAGCCAGCTGCCCGCTCAGAACGGCTCCTCCCTGACGCTCCTCTACCGCAGCGCCTCCCTGAAAGCCGCCGACCCGGCCTTCCAGTCGGCCCTCGAGTCCTCGGTCGCCCCGCTGCGCGCCGACCCGCGCGTCGGCTCGGTGGTGACGCCCTACGACGCCGGGCCGGCCGCCGCAGGCTTCGTCTCCCGGGACGGCCACGAGGCGCTCGCGATCGCGACGCTGAAGCAGGACCCCCTCAAGAGCGGCGTCAAGTACTCCGACCTGCGCCCCGAGATCGGTCCCAGCGCGCCGCTCCAGCTCTCCGTCACGGGCGGCCTGGCGATCAACAACGCGTTCACCACCCAGCTCGGCCACGACCTGTCCATCGCCACCCAGACCTCGGTCCCGGTGACCGCGATCCTGCTGCTCCTGGTCTTCGGCACGGTGGTCGCGGCCGGCCTGCCCCTGGGCGTGGGCGCCCTGGCCGTCCTCGGCGGCCTGGGCGGCCTCTTCGTCATGGCCCGCTTCACCGACGTCTCCCAGTACGCCACCGACCTCACCGCCCTGATCGGCCTGGGCGTCGGCGTCGACTACTCCCTGTTCATCGTGAGCCGCTTCCGGGAGCAGCTCGCCCGGGGCGCCAGCGTCCAGGAGAGCCTGGAGGTCGCCCTGGCCACGGCCGGCCGGTCGGTCGTCTTCTCCGGGCTGGCTGTGTGCATCGGGCTCTCGGGCCTGCTGTTCTTCCGCGGCTCCTACCTGGGGACGATGGGCTTCGGCGGCGCCTTCGCGGTGGCGGCGGCGGTCGTCTACGCCCTCACCCTCCTGCCGGCCCTGCTCGCCATCCTGGGCCACCGGGTCGACCGCCTGCGCCTCCCCGGCCTGGGCCGCCGGCGCGACCGCCGGGGCCTTTGGGCCTGGATGGCCGGCCGGGTGATGCGCCGGCCCGTCCTGGCCCTGGTCCCCGCGCTCGCCATCCTCGCGGTGCTGGCCACGCCCGTGCTGGGACTGCAGCTGGGCAGCGGCCAGATCAAGCTGCTGCCGCCCCAGCAGGAGGCCAGGTGGGCCCTGGACCAGATCGCGCAGAACTTCCCGCACCAGGACCAGGAGGTCATCCCGGTCGTCCTCGAATACGGCTCCGGCGACCCCCTCTCCGCGCAGCACGCGGCCTACGCCGGCAGCCTGGCCGCCAGCATCGCGGCCATGCCGGGCGTGCTGGCGGTTGACGACCCGGCGAGCCCGAGCGCGCCAGCCGCCGTCCGGCAGGCGGGCACCGGGTCCCACATCCTGCAGCTCTCGGTCCACAGCTCCTATCAGCCCAGCAGCGCGCAGGCCAAGTCGCTGGTGAACCGAATCCGCGATCTGGAAGGCCCGCCCGGCGGCCGCAAGCTGGTCGGCGGGAACACGGCCGCCGTGATGGACGACGTGGCCTGGATCCTCGCGCGGGCCCCGATGGCGGCGGCGTTCGTGGTCCTGGTCACCTACGCGATCCTGTTCCTGCTGGTCGGCTCGGTGCTACTGCCGCTGAAGGCGGTCCTGACGAACGTGGTCTCCCTGGCGGCCTCCTTCGGCGCGATCGTCTGGGTCTTCCAGCAGGGCCACCTGAGCGGCCCCCTGAACTTCACCCCGCAGACGCTGGACCCCAGCATCGCGGTGCTGATCTGCTGCATCCTGTTCGGCCTCTCGATGGACTACGAGGTCCTGATGCTGACCCGCATCCAGGAGGAGTGGCGGCGCACAGGCGACACGAACGCCGCCGTTGCAACCGGCCTGGAGCGCAGCGGCCGGCTCGTCACCGGCGCCGCCGCCATCATGGTCGCGGTCTTCGCCTGCTTCGGCCTGGGCGCGGGGACCGTGCTGATCAAGGCGATCGGCCTGGGCCTGACCATGGCGATCGCGATCGACGCGACGATCGTGCGGGCCGTGGCCGTGCCGGCGATCATGCGGCTGCTGGGCGATCTCAACTGGTGGGCGCCCGGGCCGCTGGCCAGGCTCCAGCGCCGGGCCGGCCTGGGCGAGGCGTCGAGCGCCGCCGAGGCGGAAGCCGCCTGATATCGTCCTCGACGTGAATGGGCAGGCGTCGCCCGGGATCCCGGTCCGCGAGCGGCGCCTGCTCATGCTCGTGATGGCCTGCCTGCTCGTCCTCGCGCTCTTCACGGACGAGATGGGCCACATCAGGGTGCCTGCCTCCCCGGCCATGGACCTGCTCACGCTGGCGCTGATCGTGCTCATGTTCGCCGACGGCCTGGGCCGGCACCTGCTCAGGATCGGCGCCATGGCCCTCCTCGCGACCGGCCTGGTCCTGGCGACCGGCACCCCCATCACGCCGGTGGGCTACTACGTCGTGATGTTCGACGCCACTCAGCTCCTCCGCCTGCGGACGGCCGCCGTCATCGTCGCCGCCATGACCGGGGTGTGGTTCTTCCACCAGTTCACCTTCACGAGCAGCCCGAACTTCAGCTGGGTCGGCGTGGCGTTCAACATCGGGTTCCTGGTGTTCGGCTTCGGGGCGTTTTACGTCTTCCGCCGGCTGCGGGACGAGCAGTTCCGGGTGAGCCAGCTCCTGGCCGAGCTGGAGGCCAGCCGGGAGCGCGAGGTGGAGGCGGCCAGGGTCGGGGAGCGGGCGCGCCTGGCGCGCGACATCCACGACGTGCTCGCCCACAGCCTGACGGCGCTGATCGTGCAGCTCGACAGCGCGCGCATGCTGCTGACCGAGGAGCGCGCGTCCGAGGAGGCGGTGGGCTCGGTGCTCCGTGCCCGCCACCTCGCGCAGGCGGGACTGGACGAGACCCGGCGTGCCGTGGGCACGCTGCGCGGCGACCGCGTGCCCGGGGCCGCCCTGCTCCCCGGCCTGGTCGCGGACTTCGAGCGGGACTCCGGCCTGGACTGCGCCTACCGCGTGGAGGGCGAGCCGCTGGAGCTGGCCTCGGAGGCGCAGCTCGCCCTCTACCGGACCGCGCAGGAGGCGCTGACGAACGTTCGCAAGCACGCCCGGGCCGACCGGGTGGAGGTCCGCCTGCGCTACCGGGACGACGGGGCCGAGCTGACCGTCGACGACTACGGCCAGGTGCCCGCACCCGGCGCGAACGGGGCCGGCACCGGCTACGGGCTCGACGGCATGCGGGAGCGGGCCGAGCTGCTCGGCGGCAGCCTGGAGGCCGGGCCGCGCGACGGCGGCTTCCGCGTGCGCCTGTGGCTGCCCGCATAAGGGTCGCCGTCGCCGACGACCAGCGGCTGGTCCGGGAGGGCCTGATGACCATGCTGCGGCTCATGCCCGAGGTCGAGCTGATCGGTGCCGCCGCCGACGGCGAGCTGGCGCTGGCGCTGGTCGCCGAGCAGGGGCCGGACATCGTGCTGATGGACCTCCGGATGCCCCGCTGCGACGGCGTCGAGGCCACGGCCCGCATCCGGGAGGCCCACCCGCGGACCCGCGTCGTCGTGCTGACCACCTACGCCGACGACGAGTCGATCTTCGGCGCCCTCCAGGCCGGTGCCAGGGGCTACCTGACGAAGGACGCGGGACCAGAGGAGCTGCTGAGGGCGATCGTGACCGTGCACGCCGGCCAGGCCCTGCTCGACCCGGCCGTCCAGGCCAGGCTGCTGGACCGCTTCGGCAGGCGGCCGCCGCGGCCCGCCGCCTCCGCCCCGGACGGCCTGACCCCCCGCGAGGTCGAGGTGCTGGGCCTGATCGCGCAGGGGCTGTCCAACCGCCAGATCCAGGAGCGGCTCACCGTCAGCGAGGCGACGGTCAAGAGCCACGTCAACAGCATCCTGGCCAAGGCCCGGCTTCGGGACCGCGCCCAGGCCGTCAGCTACGCCTTCCGGAACGGCCTGACCGGCACCTGAGCCGGGCCCGACACGACATAGATGGCGGTCTCGGAGTCGCCGTGCGCGGGCCGGCGCTCACCCTACCTGAGCCGCGGGTCCAGGGCGTCCCGCAGCCCGTCGCCGACGAGGTTGAACGCCAGCACCGCCCCGAAGATCGCCAGGCCGGGAAACGTGGCCAGGTTCGGGTCCGAGAAGATGTAGTTCCGCGACGAGCCGAGCATCGTGCCCCACTCGGGCGTCGGTGCCTGCACCCCCAGGCCCAGGAAGCCCAGCCCCGCCGCGATCAGGATCGCCGCCCCCAGCTGCAGGCTCGCCTGCACGATCACCGGCGCCACGGAGTTGGGGATGACGTGCCGGAGCAGGATGATTCCCGGCGGCACGCCCAGCGCCCTGGCCGCCTCCACGTAGGGCAGCTCCCGGACGCTCAGCGAGGAGGCGCGAACCAGGCGGACGAAGATCGGGATCGAGGTGATGCCCACCGCGATGATCACGTTCTGCAGCCCCACGCCCAGCGCCGCCACGAGCGCCAGCGCCAGCAGGATGTTGGGGAACGCCAGCAGGATGTCGGTCAGGCGCTGGCCGGCCAGGTCGACCCCTCCGCCGAAGTAGCCGCACACCGCTCCCAGCGGCAGCCCCACCGCCAGCCCGATGGCCACGGCCGCGAACCCGAGCAGCAGGGTGTAGCGGGCGCCGTACAGCAGCCGCACCAGCTCGTCCCGGCCCAGGTCGTCGGTCCCGAGCGGATGGCCGGCGGACGTGGGCAGGAAGGCGTCGGCCAGGTTCTGGTGGGTCGGGTCGTAGCGGAACAGGAGCGGCCCGGCCAGGCTCGCCACCACGTACAGGGCCAGGATGCCGAAGCCGACCAGCGCGCTCGGGTGTGTCCGCAGCCGCGTCCAGACGCGGCTGCGGCCCTCCGCCGCGATCGCGACCTCCGCCGGCGGCAGCGGCTCAGCTGTAGCGGATACGCGGATCGACAAGTGCGTACACCAGGTCCGTCAGCAGGTTGATCACGATGAACACCACCGACAGCAGCAGCACGATGCCCTGCACCATGGGATAGTCGCGGGAGCCGATCGAGTCGACCAGCAGCCGGCCCACCCCGGGCCAGGCGAAGACGGACTCCGTCAGCACGGCGCCGCCCAGCAGGAAGCCGAACTGGAGCCCGATGACGGTCACGATGGGCAGCAGCGCGTTGCGCAGCGCATGCCGGACCAGCACCGCCGAGCGGGACGCCCCCTTGGCCCGGGCCGTGCGCACGAAGTCCTGGCCCAGGACCTCCAGCATGGCGGAGCGGGTCTGGCGGGCTATGAGCCCCATCGAGAACAGCGCCAGCGTGATGGCCGGCAGCACGAGCGACGCGATCCCCTGGTCGGCGCCCGCCGCGGGCAGCACGCGGAGGTGCACGGCGAACAGGATGACCAGCATCAGCCCCAGCCAGTACGTGGGCATCGAGACCCCGAACACCGCGCTGCCCGAGATGCCCAGGTCGGCGGTCGAGTTGCGCCGGGTGGCGGCGACCACGCCGACCGTCACCCCGACCGCGATCGCGATGAGCAGGCTGGCGATCGCCAGCTCGGCCGTGAAGGGCGCGCGGGTGGCGATCTCCTCGACGACCGGGGCGCCGGTCCGCGTCGAGATCCCCAGGTCGCCCCTGAGCAGCCGGCCCAGGAAGCCGAGGTACTGCTGCCAGAGCGGCAGCTTCAGGCCCAGCTGGTCGCGGATGTGCTCGATCGTCTCGGGCGTGGCAGTGGGCCCCGCGATGATGACGGCCGGGTCACCCGGGAGCAGCCGCAGCAGCGAGAAGACGATGGTCGCGACCCCGAGCAGCGTCGGGATCGCGACCAGCAGCCGCCGCACCACGTAGGTCACCACGGCGGGCGCCTCCTCATCGGGGCTCCGGCTCTACGCCGGCGATGCCCAGGTGGTCACGAACTTCTCGTTGGGCAGCCCCGTGACGCCGGTGACCTTGGAGGTCGTCACCAGTGGGTACCGCTGGTTGTAGAGGAAGATCCACGGAGCGTCCTTCCAGACCAGCTTGGCCGCGTCGCAGTACGTCTTCTGTCGCTGCGTCGAGTCGGTGCCCGTGTTGCCCTGCTCGATCAGCGCGTCCACCTGCGGGTTCTTGTAGTACGAGCTCTCCTGGCCGGCCGGCGGCGTCCGCGGCGAGTAGAACTGCTCGAACTGCTGCTGCGCGTCCAGGTAGGCCGGCGCCCAGCCCAGCAGGTGCAGGTCGGTCTTGGCCTGGGAGGGCGGCGCCAGCGTGTAGGTGGGCACGTAGGTCGGCCAGTCCGTCGTGCCGGGCCCGTCCACCTTGAGGCCGGCGTCGCGCAGGTAGCCGGCGACCGCGTTCGCGACCTGGATGTCCTGGACGTAGCGCCCCGTCGGCGAGACCAGCTTCACGCTCATCCCAGACGCCCCCGCCGACTGCAGGAGCGACTTCGCCTTGGCGGGATCGAAGGTGTAGGGGGAGCCCACGGAGCAGTACCCGAAGAGCGTCTTGGCCATCGGGCCATCCAGCGGGTTGGCCGCTCCGAACAGGACCTTCTGGATGATCGCGTTCTTGTCAACCGCATAGTTCAGCGCCTGTCGCACCTCGGGCTTCTGGAGCAGGGGCTGGGCCTGGTCCTGCGTGTTGATGACGATCTGGATCGTGCGGTCGCTGGGCCCCAGGATGACCTTCACGTTGGAGTTGGCCTGCAGGGCGGGGATGTCGTTCGCCGGCGGCAGGTTGATCACGTCGACGCCGCCCGACGTCACCTGGGCCTCGCGGCTGGCCGCCTCGGGCACGACCTTGTACTCCTGCGTGTCGTAGTTGGCCTTTTTGGTGCCCCAGTAGTCCTTGTTGGCCGCCATCGTGATGTGGTCGCCGGCCACCCGCTCCTGGAACTTGTACGGTCCCGTGCCGACGGGCTGGGTGACCTGCTCCGGCTTGTTGGGCGCGACGGTGACCGAGGCGGGGGAGATGATCGCCGCCACGGTCTGCGTCATGGCCGCGACGAACGGCGCGAGCCGGGTCTTCAGCGTGAACTTGACGTGCGAGTCGTCCACCACGTCCACGTGGTCGATGCCCGTCTTGCCGCCCAGGATGGCGGGCTGGGCCTTGAACGTCTTGGGGCTGAGGAGCCGGTCGATGCTGAACTTGACCGCCTGGGCGTTGAACGGCGTGCCGTCCTGGAACTTGATCCCCTGCCGCAGCGTGAACGTGTAGCTCAGCCCGTCAGCGGCTCCTTCCCACTTGGTCGCCAGCAGGGGCTGGACGGCCCCCTTCTCGTCCACCCTGACCAGCGTCTCGGCCATCATGTCGACGATCTGGGCGGACGTCGTGGTGGTCTGCGCGGCGGGGTCGAGCGTGTCGGGATCGATGCCGATCGCCACCTTGAGGGTGCCGCCGTGCTTCGGGCCTCCGCTCGACTGCTGGCTGCCGCCGCCGCAGGCCACCAGGAGGCCTGCCACGGCGAGCAGCGCCGCCAGTTTTCCTCTGGATCCCCACATCTCTGTCCTACCCTCCCTGGAGTTTCTCGGGCGTGGCCTGAGTATAGGGTCGCTCTCCCGGGACCCCCAAAGGTCAATACAAATTGACCGCCTCGTGCAGGCGCTCGACGATGGCCTCCAGCACCGCCGCGCCCATCTCCGGGGTGGCTCCGACCGGGTCCCCCAGGATGCCGTTGGGCGTGATCGCGCGCATGCCCTTCGCCAGCACGTCGTCCAGGCTGGCCTCGCCCGTGAAGCCCGGCGCGGCCCGGTCCATGCGGACCAGCTCCGGGTGCAGGTGCAGCATCATCGAGGTCTCCATCACCTCGGCGTGCGGCCCGCTGGTGTCGGTGCGGCCGAACCGGCGGATGGCGTCGAAGCCCGCCTGGAACAGGCCGAAGTCGCTGAGAACGACCGTGTCCGCGGCCGCCCGGGAGCGCGCCCACTCCGCCAGCACCGGGTAGTTGCCGCCGTGGCTGGACATGACCACGAAGCGCTCGAAGCCGTGGCGGCGGAGGGCCGCGAGGTAGGCGTCGATCAGGTCCATCAGCAGCGTCTCGGGGATGGTGAGGCTGCCCGCGAACGCCATGTGGTGCTCGGAGCAGGCCGGCCGGATGACCGGCGCCACCAGGGCGTCCCCGAGCCGGCGGGCCAGGCCCTCCGCGTACGCCTCGCCGAGGAGGGCGTCGGTTGCCTCTGGCAGGTGCGGCCCGTGCTGCTCCGTCGAGGCGGCGCAGACGATCGCGCGGCGCTTGCCGGCGGCCAGCGCCGCCTCGACGTCGGTCCAGGTCAGACGTTCGATCAGGAGTTCCAATTCGCTCGAAGAGTTTGGGCTACGGTGAGAGCAGTGGAGCCCCTGGATCGCGAGGGCGCCCTGGAGCGGCTGGCGTCCGGGACGTTCCACCTGGTGGTCGCCGGGGCGGGCATCGTGGGCGCCCGGGCGGCGCTGGAGGCCGCCCGGATGGGCGCCGGCGTGGCGCTGCTGGACGCCGGGGACTTCGGCGGCGCCACCTCCAGCGCGTCCTCGAAGCTCGTCCACGACGGGCTCCGGTACCTCCAGATCGGCGACCTGCGGCTGGTCAGGGAGTCGCACCTGGAGCGCCGGGCGCTGGTCGGCACGGTCGCACCGCACCTCGTCCGCCCCCTCACCTTCGTGCTGCCCGTGTACCGCGGCGGACCGCATGGCGCGAGCACGGTCGCGGGCGCCCTCCTCACGGACTCCGCCCTGTCGGGCTTCCGCCACAGCCGGAGCCGGCTGGCCGGCGCCTCCGCGGCCCGCCGACTCGTGCCGTCGCTGCGGACGGAGGGCATGCGATTAGCCGGCGTGTACGAGGACGCGCAGACGCACGACAGCCGGCTAACCCTGGCCACGGTGACCGCCGCCGTGCGGGCCGGCGCCACGGCCGTCAACCACCTGCCGGTCTCGGAGCTGGAGGCGGCGGGCGGGCGCATCGGCGCGGTCCACGCCGGCGGGGTGCGGGTCCGCTGCCGGGCGGTGCTGAACGCGACGGGGCCGTGGGTGGACCACCTCCGCCGGCTGGAGGACGCCGTCGCCCGGCTCAGCAAGGGCGTCCACGTGCTCCTGGACCAGCCGGAGCCGTGGGGCGCGGCCCTGACCGTGCCGGTGGACCGCAGCCGGGTGACGTTCGCGGTGCCCTGGGAGGGCATGCTCCTGCTGGGCACGACGGACACCGAGTACGAGGACGACCCGTCGTCGGCGGCGGTCGAGCCCGAGGACGTGGACACGGTGCTCCGGGAGGCGGCCGAGCTGCTGCGCGGCGACCGCATCCGGTTCACGTTCGCCGGGCTGCGGGTTCTGGCCCTGGCGGAGGGCGACACGGCCCGCGCCCCCCGAGACGAGGTGGTGCGCACCGGTCCCGCCGGGATGGTCTCCGTGGCGGGCGGCAAGCTCACGACCCACCGCCGGATCGCCCTGGACGCGGTGCGGCGGCTGGAGCCCTTCCGTGCCGCCCGGCTCACAGACGAGCCCCTGCCGGGCGCCGGCCCGCTGCCCGCCCGGCCGGCGGCCGTCGAGCCGAGCACGTGGCAGCACCTGGCGCACCTGTACGGGGATGCGGCCGCCGAGGTGGCGGCGGCCGGCCCCGAGCCGGTGCACCCGGACGGTCCCGACGTCTGGGGCCAGGTCGTCCACGCGGTCGAGCGGGAGTGGGCGCGCACAGTCGACGACGTCGTCCGCCGGCGCACCACGCTCGCCGTGCGCGGACTGGCGACGCCGGACGTCCGCGCAAAGATCGCCGCAACCCTTACGGGCCGCGGGGTGTTCCAGACTGTGGATGAGCGCTGAACGCGACGCCGAGCTGACGCTGGGGCTGGCGGCCGACCTGGTCAGCGGCTTCGAGGCGCTGGTCTACGCCTACCAGCACCGGCTGTACGCCTTCGCCCTGGCGCTGTCCGGGGAGCCGGCCGACGCCGAGGAGGTCGCCCAGGACGCGCTGCTGCGGGCCCACGCCGCGCTGCGGCGCTATCCGCCGGAGCGCATCCGCGCGCTGCGGCTCAGCTCGTGGCTCCACCAGATCGCCCTCAACGTCTTCCGAAACCGGGTCCGCCGGCGCCCCCTGCGGGTGGTGCCGCTGGATCCCGAGGCGCCGGTGGCGGACACGGCGCCGGGGCCCGAGCGCCGGGCGCTCAGCCAGGAGGCGCTGCGCGAGCTGGCCAACCTGGTCAGCGGCCTGCCCGAGAACCAGCGCCTGGCGGTCGCCCTGCGCTGCGTCCAGGGAATGACCTACGCGGAGGTCGCGGCGCTGCTCGGGCAGCCGGAGGGAACGGTCAAGGCCAGCGTGCACCGGGGGCTGCAGGCGCTGCGCAGACGGGCCGGCGGGCTGAGCGAGGTGAGCTGACAGATGATGGACCTGCTGGAGAAGGACCTGCGCGACCTGGGCCACGTGCGGGCCCCGGAGGGGTTCGCGGAGCGCGTGCTGGCGGCGCTGGGCCCGCGGCCGCTGGCCAGCGACTCGTACGCCGAGCTGGAGACCCCGATCGGGACCGTGCAGGTGGCGTGGAACGCCGGCGGGGTGTCGGCGCTGCGCCGCGCGGAGGCGGCGGCCGAGGACTTCGAGGACTGGTTCGGGCGCCGGCTGGGCCGCCCGGTGACGAAGGCGGCGGCCCTGCCCGAGCGGCTGGCGACCCAGCTGGCGGACGCGCTGGCCGGCCGCGCGCGCCGGGTGCGCTTCGACTTGGGCGGCCTCAGCCCGTTCGAGCAGGAGGTCCTGCGCAAGACGCTGGAGATTCCGCGGGGCGAGGTGCGGAGCTACGCGTGGGTGGCACGCGAGATCGGCCGCCCGCGGGCGGTGCGGGCGGTGGGCACGGTCCTGGGCCACAACCCGATCCCACTGCTGATCCCCTGCCACCGGGTGGTCCGCTCGGACGGCGCCCTCGGCCAGTACAGCGCCGGGGGCCCGGCGGCCAAGCGGGCGATCCTGGGCCTGGAGGGCGTGGACGCGGGGTGGCTGGAGGCGCTCGCCGGCCGCGGGGTGCGGTTCATCGGCAGCCGGACCACGCGGGTGTTCTGCCTGCCCACGTGCCGGAACGCCCGCCGCATCCAGGCGCGCCACCAGGTGCTGCTCCGCGACGAGCGGGAGGCGGCGGGCGCGGGCTTCCGGCCGTGCGCGCACTGCCGGCCGGCGCTGGTCTCCTGAGGCCGCGCGGCGGTTCGGCGGCCTGGCTCGGCGGCCCCGGCTCGGCGCCCCTCAGCCGAGGCTGTAGATGCCGGGCAGCTCCCGGTACAGGCCGGCGTAGTCCAGGCCGTAGCCGATCACGAAGCGGTCGGGGATCCGGAAGCCGGTGAAGTCGATGTCGACCTCGATCTCGCGCCGGGCGGGCCGGTCCAGCAGAGCGGCCAGGCGCAGGGAGGCGGGGTGGTGGCGCTGCAGCTCCTTGACGATCACGGAGATGGTCCGGCCCGAGTCGACGATGTCCTCGACGAGCAGGATGTCGCGGCCCGTGAGCGGGCCCTCGACGAGGTGGGCGAAGCGGACCCTGCCGGAGCTGGCGGTCCCGCTGCCGTAGCTGGAGGCGCGGACGAACTCGAGCTCGGCCGGGATGCTGAGGCAGCGGAGGAGGTCGGCCGCGAAGACCGCGGCGCCCTTCAGCACCACCACCATCACGAGCGGCTGGTCGAGGCTGGAGTAGAGCTCGGACACCTCGCGGCCCAGCTCGCGCACCCGCTTCGCGATGCGCCGGGCGGAGATCATGGGCTTGCCGCTGCCCCGGACCGGCGCCGGCAAATTAACAGCTCCGGTTGACCTCGCGGCACCCCTCACCGACGATGGGAACATGCGTTCTTCGTCAGCCACCTGTCGCCCGCTTCCCCGCCCCGTCTCCGGTGCTGGCCGCGTGTCGCACCATGGATTGCCTCACAAGTCTAACGATCAGCAGGCGCGATTCAGACGTCCGGCGCTAGTCCGGCAGCGGCCCCACGCTGCCCGTGATGGAACCGCCTCGGAGGGCGCCCGGCCTGCCCCAGCGCCCCATCCCGCCGTCGAAGTTGATGGCCAGGCCGTCGGCGTAGGACTCCGGCTGCCGGCTCCGGTGGGGCGTGTGGCCGTGGACGACGCGCCGGGCGCCGGTCCGGCGCAGCCAGGCCTCCAGCCGCAGCCGCTGGCGGCGGAACACGCCCCGAGAGGTCATCCGGTCCACCAGCGGCTGGGTGTCGCCAGCCTCCAGCAGCCGGGCCACCTCCCGGTTGATGGCGCCCACCTGGTCGGTCTCGCCCTGGTCCACCAGGCTGCCGAGCTCGTCGCTGTCGCAGTGCTGCGCCAGCGTGCCGTCCTCCAGCATCAGCAGGGCCGGGCGCCGGCGCAGCCAGCGCTGCAGCGGCTCGTCCCGCGCCAGCTCCTCCAGGTCGTGCGGCTGGCCGCCGGCGCCGAGCCACGCGTGCAGCCCGGGCCCACGCCCGGCGCGGTCGCGCAGCGCGCCCACCATCAGCACCTCGTGGTTGCCCAGCAGGACGGCGCTGCTGGCCCGGTCGCGCGCGAAGCGCAGCGCGCCGACGCCGAACGGGCCGCCGTCCACCAGGTCGCCCAGGAAGATCGTGCGCCACCGGTCGGCCGGGTACCCCCCGAGGCCGCTGAACAGCCGCTCCAGATCGCCGTGGACGTCGCCCACGACGACGATGGGCAGGCTCACCGCGCCGGGGCCCGGCTCACCGACGCCGCTGGCACAGCAGGCGCAGCCGGCGCTCCGGGCCGCCGACCAGCCGGCGCACCGCCCGCGTGTGGGAGGCGATCGTCTGCAGCTCGGTGCGGGCCTCGGGCCAGGCCCAGGCGGCGCCGAAGACCTGGTCGGCCTCCGCTCGCCCGAACGGCACCGCGCGCTCGAAGTACCGGCTGCGACCGTCGCCCCGGAAGACCCAGAAGGAGTTCCATGAGCCACATACCCTCGCGCGGCGCACGTGCGCGTTTCCGTCCCACCAGCCGGGGCCGGGATCCGCCGCCACGTCGGCCAGGACCTCGGCGATGGACAGCGAGCCGACGAGGAAGAAGGCCGGCGGGTCGCCCGAGCGGGGGTGGAGCCGGGCCACGAAGACGATCGTGTCCCCAGGCTCCGCCCGGCGCAGGCTGAACGCCCGGCCGGCGGTGCGGCAGTTGTCGCCGTAGGTTGGCGGGTCGCCCTCGAGGTCGGGATCGACGTGCACAGCGAGGTCGCCCCAGGTGTCGGGCAGCCGGCGCATGGGCGCCGACCACGCGTACGGCTCCGGGATCGGGTAGAGCACGAACGACCCGTCCGAGAACAGCGGCGAGCGCGCCCGGTGACTGGCGTTGGCCCCGACGTTGGCCAGGAAGGCGGCCATGCCAGGGGATAGTAGTGGAGCCATGCTCGCGGTGATCGGCGGCGGCGCCGCCGGCACGTACCACGCGCGCCAGCTGCTGAAGGCGGTTCGGCGGGCCTCCGGTCGCGGGCTCGGCGTCGCCGGCCTGGGCGCCGGCCTGGCCGGCCAGAGGATCGTGGTCGTCGACCGCGACGCCGGCTGCCGGGCGGCCCGCGAGCTGGCCGGTGCCCAGGAGGTGTCCCTGGTGGTGGCGGACTGGCTGGAGTTCCTGCGCGCCTGGCTGCCCACCGCCGGGCCCGAGGACCACGTGGTCCCGGCCCCGCTGGCGCCACACCTGCTGTGGCAGTGGCTCGCGGGCGAGCTGGATGCCGTGCCGGCGGAGCCGCCCCGGGGCTGGGGCCTGCCCTACGAGCGGCCGGGACCGGGCGGCGAGCTGTACCTCTCGGCGGCGGCCTGGACCTGCCCGGCGACGTGCGTCGAGCCGGCCCACTGCCCCGCCCTGCACGCCCCGAGGGACTGGGACCTGGCTGCCGCGATCGAGGAGCGGACGCGGGCGCTCGGGCTGGCGCCGGCGGTCTTCCGGTGCGTCCACCTGGCGAACGGGGTGGGCAGCGTCGGGGTGGGGGAGCTGGCGGCGGCCCGGCGCCGGCTGGCGGGCGCGGCCGGGGCTGTGGTGGCGACCAGCTCCCGGTGCCACGCGGCGGTGGGCAGGCTTGCGCCAGCGCGGACCGGGTACACTTTGCGTCTGGCCGAAGGGGCGTAGCTCAGTCTGGTCAGAGCATCGGTCTCCAAAACCGAGGGCCGAGGGTTCGAATCCTTCCGCCCCTGCCAGAAGCTCCGGGCCGCTAGCTCAACAGGCAGAGCGCCGTGCTGATAACGCGGAGGTAGGTGGTTCGAGTCCACCGCGGCCCACCAATTGGGACAGTCTAAGCACCGGTCGGAGAGGTAGCCGGAAGGTCGGTCGGATGACCCTCCGGCTCTCGATTCTGACCTCGGCGACCAGTTCCTGGAGCAGGGCCTTGCGAGGCCCGGTTGGCCCGCTCTCGATGGCGTCAACGATCCGGGCCCGCAGAACCTGCAGTTCCTCGGGGCTCGGCCCGGTCAGCTCCTCGTCCTCGATCGCTGCGCTGAGTTCGGCCTGTCGCGCGTGGAGCGCCTGCAGCCTCTCGTTCAGGGCCTGGATCCGCGGGGCGCAGGTCGACTCGGACATCTTGCCGGTCTCGAAGGCGCTGAAGTAGCGGTCGAGGGCCTCCTCCGCCTTCCTGATGTCGGCGGCGACCACGGCCAGCTGGTTCTGTCGCTGGGGGCGGGCCTCCCTGGTGCGGGCGAGGTATTCGGCGACGGCCTCGTCGAGAAGGTCCTGGTCCTCGAAGGCGCGGAGCAGGGCACTGAGCACCGCCCGGTCCAGGTCGTCGGCACTGACGCGGTCTGCGGAGCAGGTGCCGTTGCCATACCACTGCCGGGAGTAGCAGGTGTAGTAGCGATACTGCCGGCTCCTCCCGCGCGAAGCGGTACCGGTGTAGTGGTGCCCGCATTTGTCGCAGACCACCAGCCCACCCAGGAGGTAGTCGGAGGGGCTCATCCGGCGCTTGGCGCGGTCCTCACCGCGCTCGTCCAGCAGGGCCTGGACGGCATTGAAGAGTTCGGCGTCGACCAGCGGTGGATGCGCCGCCACTCGTGAGCTCTCACGCCAGTGGACTTCGCCGAGATAAGCCCGGCTGCGCAGGATGGTGATGAGCACCTTGAAGCTCCAGGGCTTGCCGCTGCGGGTGCGGTAACCGTGCTCGTTGAGCCAGACCGCGATGTTGCGCGCGCCGAGGCGCTTGTTCAGGTAGAGGTCGAAGATGACCGGCACCAGGGGCGCCTCGTTGGGCTCCACCTCAAGGCCGCCCGTCTGGCTGTTGATGCGGTAGCCCCAGGGGACGTTGCCACCGTTCCAACCGCCCTTGGCCGCCTTGCGCTCCATGCCGCCCACGACGCGCTCGATGATGGAGGCACGCTCGAACTCTGCGAAGACGCCGAGCATCTGGACCATCATCCGACCGGCGGGGGTGCCGGTGTCGAAGGGTTCAGTGGCGGACCGGAAGACGACGCCGACGCGATCCAGTTCCTCCAGCACTTGGGCCAGGCCCCGGACGGAGCGGGCGA
>JBKPCH010000125.1:0-16051 GCA_046727275.1 Candidatus Dormiibacterota bacterium | reverse complement strand
GTCCCACCCCGTCCCATCCGCGCGTGACCGATACGTGACCGAAGCGGCCACCAGCGAGGCGTGCTGCCCCCCCCGCCAAGGGCCGCCCGCAGGCGGCCAGGACGCGCCACCGGCGCGTCCGCCCGGCCACGATTCGACCCGCCCCCACCCCCGCCCCCGCGGGCGCCCCTGGCGGGGGGGGGCAGCACGCCTCGCTGGTGGCCGCTTCGGTCACGTATCGGACCCGCGCGGATGGGACGGGGTGGGACCGGGCGAGACGGGGGGCGCGGTGGAGGCCCGCGGCAACCGGCCCGTCGATCTCACGGAGGCGGTGGCGGGACGGGCCGGGACGACGTGAAACGGGTGTCGGATAGTTCGGGACCGTGAGGCCCCGGGTTCAAATCCCGGGCCCCCGACCAAATTTCAATTTGGCCCTCCGACGGGCCATCGCCTGGGCCGCCTTGATCGTTCCTGGCAGTGGCACGGGCCGTTTCCAGGATCAAATCGAACGGCGGACGGTACGAAACTGCGAGCCGGCCGTTCCGCCAGGTGCGGTTCGAAACTACGAATTTCAGCAGGTCCCGACGCGCGTCCGACGCCTGCTGTACGAACAGGTCGGCCGCCTGGCTGGCCAGCTCCAGGAGTCGGATGCCGGAGTCGAGGTACGACTGGTTGGCGCTGTGGTGGTCGGCCAGGGCGCTCTGGATGCGGTTCAGGTCGGTGCGGAACTCGGCCGCGCGGCGGTCGTAGTAGGCCGAGGTGATCTGCCCGTCGAGCTTGTCGACGTACATGGCGTCGAGGCGGCGCTGGGTCTGGAGGTACTCGGCGTGGAGGCGGGAGATGGCCTACTCGTGGAAGCGCCGCTCGTCCTGGTGGCTCTGCCGGAGGGCGGACGAGATCCATTCGAGGACCGGCGGGTCGAAGCGGAGGCGGCGCAGCTGCTCGGCGAACTGCTCGACGATCACCTCCTCTCGGGTGTACCGCTCCGGACAGCGACCCCGGTGGCCGGTGCAGTGGTAGTAGACGTACTGGCCCCTCCCGAGCTGGCCCCGCTGGAACTCGCCGACCATGGAGCAGCCGCAGTGGCCGCACTGGATGAGGCCGGAGAACGTGAACTGGTGGCGGCGCCGCTTCGGCCGCTTGGCGTTGCGTCCGTCGAGGACGTCCTGGACCCTCTCCCACAGTTCCCGTGAGATCAGGGCCTCGTACGTGCCGCGGTGGACCCGCCCGTGCCACTCGAAGTCGCCGGCCAGCACCACTCTGCACTTTCGGGAGCGCTTGAGGAAGGTCAGCATCTTGCCCAACTCCTCGCGTCCAGTTCGCTTGGCCGTCTCGATGTCAAATGAACTCTTCCAGGATCTGGATGCCGTGAAGGGCGGCATAGTCGCGCAGCAGCTTGACCTGGGGGCAAGTGAATAGCCCTCGGCCTCCTGCTCGCGACTCGACACGCGAGCATACAAAACGGCCTACCGGATCTCCGGCAGGCCGTTCAGCTCAGTCTGACGCTTCATCGCTTCCTCCAGCTCGGGGAATGGGCGTATCGACGGTGGCCGGCGGCTGCCTCAGCCGCAACTCGGTGATGGCGGTGTGAACGAATTTGCCACACCTGGCCGCAGATGTTGGCGATGTCTACGACGTCGATCACCGAAGGAGGGATCAAGCCGGTCCGCTCCAGCTCACTGTAGACGTGGGCGGCGTCATGAACGGAGGCGGCCAGGTCTGTTGTACAGTTCGGGACTCACCTCGCAGTGGTATTGCGTGCAGCGCCGGGGCCAGGCCCGCTGGCCGTGCAGCCAAGCGTTCTACGGAGTATGGCGCGCCAGCCGGTCTTTACGCGATAGTGGCACCTTCAACCGTTCGGAGGAGTATGCGCTGCAGTCGATCCAAATCGCCCGGTTTCGCAACTGCTCCCCGCCATTGCCATAGTACACAAGGATGGGGATCTTGCTGCAAGGAGCCCTGGTGCGCTGACACTACACGCCACCAGTAGGTCCACAGGGTTCGGCGCGACCGACAGTAGGAATGAGAGGCCCGAGGGGCCTGAAGGGTAAGGTGGACGGATGGGCAGCTACGTGCTGGGTTTCCAGGAGATCGACCAGAAGCAGGTCGCGGTCGTTGGCGGCAAGGGCGCGCACCTAGGGGAGCTGTCGCGGATCGAGGGCATCCGCGTACCGGCCGGCTTCTGCGTGACGACGGACGCGTTCCGGCGGGTCATGGCGGAGGCGCCGTCGATCGACGAACGGCTCGATCGGCTGGCGCGCCTGGACCCGGATGACCGGGAGGCGATCCGCACGCTCAGCGGCGAGATCCGCCGGACCATCGAGGGGATCGCCATCCCCGAGAACCTGGCGTCGGCGATCACCGGCGCGCTCGCCGGGCTCGGCGAGGAGGGCGCCTGCGCCGTTCGATCGAGCGCGACGGCGGAGGACCTGCCAACGGCCTCCTTCGCGGGCCAGCAGGACACGTACCTGAACCTCGTGGGGCCGGCCGCGATCCTCCAGCACGTCAGCCGGTGCTGGGCATCGCTGTTCACCGAGCGGGCCGTGACCTACCGCCTGCGGAACGGCTTCGACCACCGGAAGGTCCACATGGCCGTGGTCGTGCAGCGGATGGTCTTCCCGCGGGCGGCCGGCATCCTGTTCACGGCCGACCCCGTCACGTCCAATCGGAAGGTCGCCTCGGTGGAGGCCAGCTTCGGCCTCGGCGAGGCCCTGGTCTCGGGCCTGGTGAACGCGGACGTCTTCAAGGTGCGGGACGGCGAGGTCGTCTCCCGGGCGGTCGCCGCCAAGCGGCTTGCCATCCACGCCCTGCCGGGTGGCGGGACGCGGGAGCAGGCGATCGACCCCGAGCGGCAGGAGCAGCCAGCGCTGACGGATGCGCAGGCCGTGCGGCTCGCGCAGCTGGGACGGCGGATCGAAGCGCACTTCGGCTGCCCGCAGGACATCGAATGGTGCCTCGTCGACGATGGCTTCCAGGTCGTCCAGAGCCGGCCGATCACCACGCTGTTCCCCATCCCGGAGATGGGCGACCGGGAGAACCACGTCTACGTCTCGGTCGGTCACCAGCAGATGATGACCGACCCCATGAAGCCCTTCGGGCTGTCCATGTGGCAGCTGACGGCCCTCCGGCCGATGTACGAGGCCGGCGGAAGGCTCTTCGTCGACGTCACCAGGGACCTGGCCTCGCCGGCGATCCGCGCCCGCCTCCTGGACCTCCTGGGGAGATCCGAACCGCTGATCAGGGACGCGCTGCAGACCGTCCTCGAACGCGACGGCTTCATCCCGTCGCTCCCGGACGAGGGCCCGGGGGCGCCGCCCTCGGCCGGCCAGGCGCCAGCCCCGATCGAGGCCGATCCGGCCATCGTCACCGGGCTGATCGCCCGCACCCAGGCGTCCATCGCCGCCTTGCAGCGCGACATCCGGACGAAGTCCGGACCGGCGCTGCTCGACTTCGTCCTGGCGGACCTCCAGGAACTGAGGCGGATCCTGCTCGATCCGCAGAGCCATCAGGTGTTCATGGGGGCGATGGAGGCCACCTGGTGGCTGAACGAGCGGCTGCAGGCGTGGTTGGGCGAGAAGAACGTGGCCGACACGCTCACGCAGTCCGTCCCCCACAACGTCACGTCCGAGATGGGGCTGGCGCTCCTGGACGTCGCGGACGTGATCCGCCCGCATCCGGAGGTGGTGGCCTTTCTGCAGCACGTCGAGGGCGAGGGGGACGAGGGTTTCCTGGCTGAGCTGGCCATGCTCCCGGGCGGGCCGCAGGCGCGGGACGCCATCCAGGCCTTCCTCGACCGGTACGGCATGCGCTGCGTCGGCGAGATCGACATCACGCGGCCGCGTTGGAGCGAACGCCCCACCACGCTCGTGCCCGTGATCCTCGGCAACGTCAGGAACTTCGAGCCGGGCGCCGGCGAGCGGCGCTTCGAGCAGGGGCTGCGGGAGGCGCGCGCGAAGGAACGGGAGGTGCTGGAGCGCTTGCGGGCCCTGCCGGACGGAGGGCAGAAGGCCGAGCAGGCCAAGCGGATGATCGACCGCGTCCGGACCTTCATCGGGTACCGGGAGTATCCGAAGTACGGCATGGTCAGCCGCTACTTCGTGTACAAGCAGGCCCTCCTGGAAGAGGCCGAGCGCCTCGTGCGGGCCCGCGTGCTGCGTGAGAAGGAGGACATCTTCTTCCTCACTTTCCAGGAGCTCCAGGACGTCGTGCGTACGAACCAGGTGGATGACCAGCTCATCCGCCAGCGCAAGGACGCGTTCAGGTCGTATCAAGCGCTCACGCCGCCTCGGGTGCTCACGTCGGATGGCGAGGTCATCGCCGGGGCGTACCGGCGCGACGATCTGCCGGCCGGCGCGCTGGTCGGCTTACCAGTCTCTGCCGGGACCATCGAGGGGCGGGCCCGCGTCGTCCTGGACATGGCGGAGGCCGACCTCGAAGCGGGCGATATCCTGGTCACCGCCTACACGGACCCCAGCTGGACGCCCCTGTTCGTCGCGATCAAGGGCCTTGTGACGGAGGTGGGGGGTCTAATGACCCATGGCGCGGTCATCGCACGGGAGTACGGCTTGCCGGCCGTCGTGGGGGTGGAGGATGCCACCCGGCTGATCCAAAATGGGCAGCGTATCCGCGTGCATGGAACGGACGGGTACGTCGAGATCCTGCCCTAGGAGATTGCTGCCAACGGCCCCAATCGCGTCAGGTCGCGCCCGATATACATCGCTATTGACAAGTCAGGTCGTCCATCCTCGGGTGGGGCCGGCCCCGCGTCGATTCCCGCTGTGGCGGCCCTTGATGCCCGACACGGCCTGGATGGGCGCCAGCCGGCTCTACGGCCGATGGCGGCGAACGCCGGGCCAGACGGCGGGCGTACCCGTAGGCGCGGTCGCCTGTCGCTTGCCGTCTCGGGGCGGTGCGTTGCCGGAGCGTGGCCGGCGCGTCAGACCGCTCCCAAGTAGCGCCTGTTGACAGCTGATGAGCCGGATGCGGCGGCCCTGAAGCCGGCCGAAGGACGGCGATTGGCCGTCGTGATTGTCGTCGTCGTTCACCAGTTGGACCCCCACAACACGCTGACGAACGGCTCCCAGCGGCCGGACTCGGGCACGTACTCCTCGCACTGCTGGAGGATGACGGGGCCGTTCGCACCCGCCAGCAGCTCGGGAAGATAGGTGCGCAGCTCGTCCGTCTCGTAGGTGAGCGGACGATGCTCCCACGCCCTGGTCTCGCTTGGCATGGGCGACAGGCGCGCACGCTCCGACGGCGCGGCGATCGAAGCGACGGCCCTGTGGGGCGACTCCCAGTCCACGTCTTCGTTGTGGCCGTCGACCCACAGCCTCGCCGTCTCCGGCCCGTCGGTGATGTGGACGGGGACCCGCTCGCGGTCGTCCTGCTTCTCGAAGACGATGCCCGAACCCGCGCCGCCGAGCACGAAGAGGCGGACCCGGCGTGACTGATCGATTCCCATCTTTCACCTCCTCTGTTGGGCTTCACGTGGCAGCCAGCGCACGGGCGGCTGCCTGGCCGATCGCGACGACGGCGTCAGCCGGATCGGCGAGCTTGATCGACAGGGCGCCCTCGATCGGCGTCGCGTCCGGCTGCAGCGCGAGCCACAGCACGGCGCAGCCGGTCTTCTTTAGCCGGCGACTCGCTCCTGTCCGCCTCGGCGCTGATCGGCTCGGAAGCGCCGTCCGAGACGAGGACCAGCAGGCGGGCGGCGCCAGGCCGGGACAGGTCGAGGGCGGCGTCGAGGGCATCGACGGCCTCGCAGAATTCCTCGGTGCCGTCCCAGGTCCCAAACTCCGACACCAGCGCGGGAGCCTTCCCCGGAGGGATCACCGGGTGGACGCTCTCGCCGAAGGTGACGGTCGCGGATCAGGCGTCGGGGACGTGGGCGCCAGCTCTGGCCAGAATCCACGCCGCCGAGGCCACTGGCCGGGCGAGCAGGGACATCGAGCGGGAGACATCGCACGCGATGCCGAGGCGCAGCGGCGGCGTCGGCACGCTGCGGTGCAGCGTCCGCGTGAACGGCTCGGCGGTGGGCACGGCTCCGGCCGCGCGCTGAGCGTCGGCGACGAGCACTTCGCGCATCCGGCCGGCCGGGCGGGGTGGGCGACGTGACGGTCGTGGTGACGCGCTCGCGACGCACCTGGTCAGGGCCGACGAGAGCCGCAGCCACCCTCCTTTGGGACCGCGCCCGTGGGACCGACTCGCTGAGGTGCCGACCAGAAGCTCGGTACCGGGGCGGCCCCTGGTGTTCCGAAACCCCTCCCCGACAACCGCGCGCCAGTTCGGCGAGCCGGTCGGCGGGAGTCGTTCCGAAACCACCTGGGTCCGGCACATCGGACGGCGGGCACGTCTACGACGACCTCGGCGTGCCACAGGGCGGGGCGATCTCGCCCGCCACTGCTCGAGAGGTGCCCAAATCGGCCCCAGCGCGACCATGGATGAGGAGACGCCGGGCCGTCCACACGAGAGCGCCCGCACCGACGTCGCGGACCAGCTCGAACGCGCGGAGGGCATCGGCGGGCTCAGCAGCCGCCGGGCTGTGGCTGAGCGACCAGCTCCAGCCGATAGCGCCAGACGTCGAACCACCGCCGGGCCATCGCGACCTCGAACCGGCGCCTCGTGCGGATGTAGCCGCGCACCTCCTCCGGCGACATCCGCACCGCGCTGACCAGCCGCCAGTCCGTGAACCGCTGGCGCAGCTCCTCCTCCGTCACGCCCGCGCGTGGGACCGGCGTCGCGCCCACGCCGAACATCAGCAGCCGGGCGCCCGGCGACGCGACCGTGCTCACCCCCGCCACGTATGCGTCGCGCCTGGCCACCGGCACGGCGTGGTAGCAGCCCGAGTCGACGAGCAGGTCGAAGCCCCGCCCGATGTCGAGCTCGCCCAACCTGGTCACATCGCCCTCGACGAATCGCACCGAGACGCCCGCCGCCTCCGCCTTCCGGCGGGCCAGCGTGATCGCGTGGCCGACCAGGTCGACCCCCGTCACGTCCCAGCCATGACGCGCGAGGTAGATTGCGTTGCGCCCTGTGCCGCAGCCGATATCCAGCGCGCGGCCCGGGACGAGCCCCTCCTGGCCCTCGACCGCCTCCACCAGCATCGGGATCGGCCGGCCGGTGTCCCACGGCGCCCACCCGAACCGGTAGCCCAACCACCACAGCAGCCGCCGAAACGGTGCGCTCATCCCCGCACAGGAGTCTACGAGCCCACCGATGCCCGGCCCGAAGTCCGTCGTCGTGCCCGTCCGGCATTTACTGGACGCCGTCGATCAGATAATATCTGAGGCGTGTTGCTGAACATTGTCGTTCAGGTGAAGGTGTGCCATGGATGAGACCGCCGGCGCACCGGTCACCGACGAGCGCGGCCGGTCCCGTCGCGGCCGACCGCGAGATCCCGGTGTGGACGAGGCAGTCCTGGCTGCGGCCGTGGAGCTGTTGGCCGAGGCCGGCTTCGCGAGGCTGACGATGGACCAGGTCGCCGCAAGGGCGGGCGTCGGCAAGGCCAGCGTGTACCTGCGCTGGCCGAACAAGGTGGCCCTGGTGGCGGAGGCGATCCAGCACCGCTCCGGCGTCGTGCCCGACGTTCCGGACGCCGGGAGCCTGCGTGCCGACATGCTCGCGTTCCTCCGGGCGCTGCTGCGGACGTTCGGCGCGGCATCGCGGGCCATGGCCGCGGTGACCGGCGAGGTCGACAGTCACCCGGAGCTGCGCGCGGCCTGGCGACAGAGCGTGGCGGGGGCTCTGACGGGCTGTGTGCGCGTGATCGTCGAGCACGCCGTCGAGCGCGGGGAGCTGCCCGCGACCAGCGACGTGGAGCTGCTCTCCATGCTGCCCATCACTCTGCTGCAGAACTGGCGGCTGGAGCACGGCCAGGGCCCCGATGACACGGTCGTCGAACGGATCGTCGATCAGTTCTACACACCGGCCTGAAGGAGGGGCAGATGTTCGCGGCCATCGCGAGATTCGACATCGACTACCGCTGGCTGATCGTCGCAGTGTGGCTGGTCGGCGTGGTTGCCGGCGCGCGCCTGCTGCCCAGCCTGACGACGGTCACGCACTCCAGCAACGCCCAGTTCCTCTCCTCGTCGAGCCCGAGCCTGCAGGCCAGCCGGCTGGCGGCGCCGTTTCAGACCGCGGACCCAGGCCAGACCGCGACCATCGTCGCCGCGCCGGGGTCGGGGCCACTCACCGCCGCGGACATCGCCGCGATGAGCCAGGTGGAGCAGGCGGTGCGGCAGGTGCCCGGGGTCTCCTCGGTGACGGACGCCGGGACCTCGCCCGACCGCAGCGCCGCGCGGGCGGTGGTGACCGTGCCCGGCTCCGTGTCCACGAGCAACACCGCCGCGACGGACGTCGTGGACCGCATCCGGGCCGGCATGTCCCACGCGGGTGCGCCGCCTGGCCTGGAAGTGCACCTCGCAGGCCCCCTGGCGGTGAGCGTCGACTCTCGGAACACCGAGGCGGGGCGTATCACGCGGTTCACGCTCCTCTTCGTCATCGTGGTGCTGTTCGTCGTCTACCGGGCCGCCCTCGCCCCGCTGATCACGCTGATACCGGCCGCTATGGCGGTCGTGATCTCGGGACCGCTCATCGCGGAGATCATGGGCAGGACCGGCATCGCGGTCCCACCGTCCGCCCAGCCGCTGCTCATCGTCCTGCTCATCGGCGCTGGCACCGACTACGGGCTGTTCCTGTGCTTCCGCTTCCGCGAGGAGCTGGCGCGGGGCAGCGAGACGCGCGAGGCCCTCGTCACCGCGGTGGCGCGAGTCGGCCAGGCGCTCACGTTCTCAGGTCTGGTCGTCGCGGCGGCGTTGCTCACGCTGGTGCTCGCCCCGTCCGCCATCTACCGGGGCCTGGGTCCCTCGCTGGCCATCGGCATCGCGGTCATGCTGGCCGCCGCCCTCACCCTGATGCCGGCGCTGCTGGCCATCTTCGGACGGGCGGCCTTCTGGCCGTCACGGCCGAAGCCCGGCCCGCAGCGGGCGGTGCTGTGGGGTCGGGTCGCCGAGCACGTGGTGCGGCGCCCGGTGGTGATGCTGGCGGCGGGCGTCGTGCTGTTCGGCGCCCTCGCGACGGGCCTGGTCGGCTTCCGCACCACAAGCGAGGCAAGCAGTCCGCCGCCGGACGGGAGCGACTCCGCCGCCGGCACGGCCCTGCTCGCCGCCGACTTCCCGCCGGCCGCGGCCTCCGACCAGCTCCTGCTGGCATACGACGCTCCCGTGTCGAGCGATACCGCCATGCTCACCGCGGCGCGGGCCAGGCTCGCTGACGAACCGGTGTTCCAGACGGTGTCCGGCCCGGTCGTGAGCCCCGACGGACGGACGGTCCAGTACCGCGCCGTCCTGCGCGCCGGTCCCGTCGGCAGCACGCCGGCCGCTAACGCCGTCCCCCGGGCCACGGCCGCGCTGGCCGCGGTCGCGCGCGCGACAGGGGCCAGCGCCTACGGCGTGGCCGGGCCCGACGCCTCCCTGAACGACATCCTCTCCTCGTCGAACGCCTCACTGGCCCTGGTGGTCCCGGCCATCCTCGTCCTGATCCTCGTGCTGCTGGGCCTGATGCTGCGCAGCCTCGTCGCGCCCTGGTACCTGGCGCTGACTGTGGGCCTGTCCTATCTGTCCTCGCTCGGCTTCGCCATGATCGTCTTCGTCCACCTCGGCGGCAGCCAGGGACTGGTCTTCATCCTCCCGCTGCTCATGTTCGTGTTCTCCATGGCGCTGGGCGAGGACTACAACGTCCTGGTCATGAGCCGCATCCGTGAGGAGGCCCACCACGCGCCGACGCTGTCCGTGGCGCTGACCCGGGCCATCGGCATCACCGGCACGACCGTCACCGCGGCCGGTGTCATCCTGGCCGGCGCGTTCGTGGTGCTGGGCCTCGCCGGTGGGAGCAGCCAGACCGAGGAGCTCGGCTTCAGCATCGCCTTCAGCGTCCTGCTGGACACGTTCTTCGTGCGCACCCTGCTGGTCCCCTCGATCGCGATGCTGCTCGGCCACTGGAACTGGTGGCCGGCCCCGCTGTCCCGCCCGGTGTCCTCATGTAGGGGCGATGCGGGCGTAGCCCGCCGCCCGAGTGAGATGGGTTTCCTTTCTTCGTCGTCGACCGTCACGTGCAGCTGGACACCAGCCGGGCCCGTGTGCTGGGATGGCCTCGGCCCCGGCTGGTCCGGGGGGTGGCGAGGAACTCCTCTGGGGAAGGTGCCGTCGGCGCTGAGCCCCGTTGCCCTGATTGCCACCTCCGGTCCGGCCACGGATGACCCGTTTGAGGGAAGTGGACCGATCCCGCGCGATCGGGTCCGGCTTCAGCACATGAGTGGGAGCCGTTGCCGGCCTCTCCACAGTGGGACCGTGGCCGTCGAGCCCGCCACCCGCCAGGCGGCTGGGACCGACGACCACACCTGGGGAGGTGCAGTGTAGATGAGCCATCGTCGCCTGGTCGGTATCGACCTCGGCATCGCCTCGGCGCACACCGTCCGCGTCCTGTGTGAGGACGGCAGCGAGGTCTGCCGGCGCCGCTGCTGGCCCCGCCTGGACAGCCTGCTGGAGATCGAGACCGCCGCCCTCGCCGGCGCTCCGCCGGACCTTCGCCTGGAGGTGGTGATCGAGCCCACCGGCCCGGCCTGGCTGCCGATCGCCGTCTTCTTCACCGGCCGCGGGCACACCGTCTACCGGGTCAGCTCGGCCAAGGCCGCCGACCTCCGCCGCTTCCTCTCCCGCCACGCCAAGTCCAACGGCATCGACGCCGAGACCCTGGCCCGCCTGCCCCTGGTCCATCCCGGCGGCCTGCGACCACTTCGGCTCCCGGAGGGCGACGCCGCCAGCCTCGACCGCCAGGTCCGGGCCACCGACCGGCTCACCCGACTGGCCGCCGAGCACAAGCGGCGGATCAAGGACCTGGTCCGGCAGCTGCTGCCCATGACCCCGCTGCAGGGCGAGCTGGGCCGAGCCGACCTGGCCGTGCTCGAGCGCACCGGCGCCCATCCCGGGCGGCTGCTGGCCATGGGCAAGGCGCGGCTGACCCGGCTGATCTCCAAGGCTTCCAAGGGTCACCTCGGCGAGGAGCACGCCCAGGCCTGGCTCGACGCCGCCCACTTCGCGCTCGAGCTCTACGGCGACCATCCTGCCCTCGCCTTCGACGACCGCGCCGCCGAGGTGGTCACCGAGGTCCGCCTCCTGCATGCCGCCGAGGCCGAGCTGCCCGCGCACGAGTCGGCTCGCGAACAGGCCTACCGCCAGGTCGACCCGGACCAGCTCGCCCGCAGCCTGCCCGGTGTCGCAGCCGTCGGCGGACCGGCTCTGACCGCCCCTGGCCGGCGACGCCCGCCGCTTCCCCGATGGCGCCAGCTTCCGCTCCTTCACCGGCCTGGCTCCCAGGGCCTCCGAGACCGGCGAGACCGACCGCAAAGGCCAGCCCATGTCCAAGGCCGGCCCTCGCTTGCTCCGCACCACCCTGCTGCGCGCCGCCGACAACGCCCGCCATCTCGACCCCCAGCTCGCCCGCCTCTACTACGTCCAGGTCGTCGAGCGCGGCGCCTGCCACCTCAAGGCCCTCTGCGTCGTCGCCGCCCACCTGGGCGAGCGCGCCTGGGCGGTCCTCGCTCGCGGCACCCCCTACGAGTTCCGCGACGTCGACGGCACGCTGGTCACGCCAGAGGAGGCCAAGGCCCTGGCCACCCACTGGAAGGTGCCCGACGAGGTGCGCCAGCGCCGCCGCAGCAGGAAGAGCAGGAAGCAGGGCGGGAATGGGAAGGCCCCTCACCAAGTCCACCAGGGACATGCAACGCGCGCTCGCGGCGCACACACGAGGCGACCTTCCCCAGAGCCCATGGTGACATCTGACCTGACTCCGATCAAGCAGGTGCTGATCGACCTCCAGGAGCGATTCAATGTTCCCTCTTGACAAGCCCATCGTGCTTAGGGCATCAGGGCAGGAGGCCCAGCGTGCCCATGCCTGATGGTGAGCCGTCCGCGCCCGGGGTGGTCGGCAACGAGCGGCTGACCGCCCTGGCCGGCGCGGTGCTCCTCGCGCTGATCCTCGTCGAGGTCGTGACCCTGCCCAATCTGCGCGAGCTACTGTCGGTGCACGTCCTCGTCGGCGTGCTCCTGGCCGGCCCGCTGGCCGTCAAGATCGGAAGCACCGGGTACCGGTTCGTCCGCTACTACACCGGGTCGCCAGCGTATGTGCACAGGGGCCGGCCACACCTGGCGCTGCGGCTTCTCGCACCGGTGCTGCTCGCCACGACCCTCGTGGTGCTCGGCACCGGGATCGGGCTCGTGGTGACCGGGCCCGCACCGGCGGAGGCCCTGCGCGCCGTGCACGCCATCAGCTCAATCGCCTGGCTGCCGATGCTCGCGGTCCACGTGCTCGCCCATGTCCGGCGGGTGCCGGGCCTGATCGCGGACGACTGGAGGCGAGCCGGCGCGAACGCGGCTCCGGGGCGCGGGTTTCGGTCTGGACTGAATGTCGGCGCGCTGCTGGTCGGCACGATCGCAGCCGTCCTCCTCAACCCGCTCAGCGCGCCGTGGATCGCCTGGATCGACACGCCCGGCAACGCGCCGGGGCCCGTCTTCGTCATCGTCGGCCTGGGCCTTGCCGCGATCGCGCTCCTCGCGACCAGACCGATCAGGTGGCGATAGGCCTGTGCTCGCCTACGAGTCGACACCTCGAGGCGGCTCGCAAAGGCGCGCCGCTGGCAGTAACTGCGTTCCGACGGCGAATGGATGATCTGCAACCCGTTCCGAAAGGATGCGGTTTCGGAACGCCTCGGCGAGCCAGCCCGCCCGAACTGAGTTGAAGGGGCCCGTCTCCGACCCAGGGCAGTCCAAGATGGGCCGCCGCCGCTCGGTTCCGGGTGCGGGCAAGCGCGGTTCCGAAACCACCTGGTTTCCGAACGCCTGGTGGCCGCCCCCGGCCTCACCAGGACCTGGGCGTCGCAGTGGGGGCCGGCCCCGATGCCGATCGTGGCCATCGTGGTCAGAGCCTCGGTCACGCGCCGCGCCGCTGGACGAAGGGACCTTTCACGTCTCAGCGGTCGAGTATCACCTCGCTGCCCGCCGGGAACGCCGACACCGCCGCCGGGCCGGTCCTCCACGTGCCGGGAGCCTGCGAGCGAGCAGACACGGCCGGCCGAGCGTTGTCCAGGGAGAAGCCGAGGGGAACGCTCAGCAGCCCGAGGTCCTGAAGAAGATGTCGCCCGCGGTGATCGAGGTATCGAGTCTGGCGAAGACGTACGGCGGCCGGACGCCGGTCCGGGCCGTGCGCGACATCTCGTTCCAGGTGGAACGGGGTGAGATATTCGGCTTCCTCGGACCCAACGGGGCCGGCAAGACCACCACCATCCGCTGCATGCTGGACCTGATCCGGCCGACCGGCGGATCGATCGCGATCTTCGGGCTCGACTCCCGACGCGACTCGCTGGCCATCCACCGGCGCATCGGCTACCTGCCCGGCGACGTCCGCCTCCCCGGCGACTGGACGGCGAGGCAGTTCCTGGACCACTACTCCCGGATGGCCGGGCTCGAGCCGGTGCTCCTGCCCGGGCTCCTGGAGCGTTTCGAGGTCCCGCTGAACCGCAAGCTCAAGGGCTTCTCCAAGGGCATGCGCCAGATGGTCGGCATCCTCCAGGCCTTCATGTGCGACCCGGAGCTGGTGATCCTCGACGAGCCGACCAGCGGCCTCGATCCGCTCGGCCAGCGGACGTTCAACGAGTTCCTGGTGGACGAGACACAGCAGGGCCGCACCGTGTTCATGAGTTCGCACAACCTGAGCGAGGTCGAGAAGGCATGCCGGCGCGTCGGCGTCATCCGCGGCGGCGAGCTGGTGGCCGTCGAGGCGGTCGAGCGGCTGCGCGAGCGCGGCGGACAGGTGGTCATCGTGGAGTTCGCCGACGGCGCTCCCGAGGCCGAGCTGCGGGCCGTCCCCACCGTGCGAGGGGTCGAGCGCCGGCCCGGCGGCGTCTACCACCTCGAGGTCGTCGGGAGCATAGACCCGGTGATCAAGGCGCTGGCCCGCCACACCGTGCGCCGGCTGGAGGTCGAGGAGGCGCCGCTGGAGGAGGTCTTCCTGCGGTTCTACACGGACGGCGCCGGCGGGCGACCACCGGTGGAGGTCGCCGCGGTCGAGGAGGATCGATCGGCATGACCACGACAATCACGACGGCGGCCGCCGCCGGCCCGAGGGCGACCCCGCGCCGCCGGGGCCTGCCCGTCCTCACCGCGACCCTCCGGGGGAGCCGGGCCCTGATCGGCGCCGCCTGCTTCTACGTCCTCGCCATCGGTCTGCTGGTCGGGCTGATCTTCCCGGCCCTGAGCGCCCTGGACCTCCGGGCCTACGTCAGCAACAGCGCGGTCGGCTCCCTGCTCGGGGTGGCGGGCCTGACCAACTCGACGTTCGCCGCCTACCTGGCGGTCGAGCTGTACAGCAGCTTCTTCCTTCTCCTGTTCGGCGGCGTGCTGGCGTACGCCGCCGGCGCCAGCATCGCGCGCACAATCGAGGACGGCACCATCGACCTGGAGCTGGCGCGCCCGGTCGGCCGCACGCGCCTCTACCTGGAGAAGTGGGCGGCGCTGGTCGCAGGAATGCTGGCCATCCTCGGCACGTCGCTGCTCACCGGCTGGCTGGACACGCGTATCTTCTCCGGCGCCACGCTGGACTGGCGCTGGTTCCTGCTCGGGCACTTGGACCTGGCGTCGATGCTGCTCTTCGTCGTCGGCATCGGGCTGCTCATCAGCGCGGTGACGAGCGCCGGCCGCGTCGCCGGCGGGGCGGCGACCCTGGTGGTCGTATTCGGCTACCTCGCGCAGACGTTCGGCACGGCCACCGATCGCCTGAGCTTCCTCAAGTACCTGGGGCCCTACTACTACGCGCCGGCGGCGCAGGTGATGATCAACCAGCAGTGGGCCGGCACCAGGAAGTTCCTGGTGCCCGCGGCGGTCGGCATCGTCGCCGCCCTGGCCGGCCTGGTCGTCTTCCGACTCCGCGACATCACTCCGTAGCACCCGGTCGACGTCAGCCGTCGCCGGTCGCCACCGGAGCGTCCAGGCGCGCGGAGCAATCGCTCCACGAGCCGAGGTAGAGGCGGGCTCCCGACAGCCCGCGAGCTCCAGGGTGACCAGGTCGTGGCTGGCGCTGATCCCGGACCCGCGGTAGACGACGACGGGCGTTCCCTCCCCGACGCCGAGGTCGAGATACCGCCGGCGCAACGCCGGCGGACTGGCGGAGGTGCTGTACGAGTGCAGGTTGCCCCGCCGGTGAGGGCTGCGGGCGTCGGGGATGTGTCCGGCGCTCGGATACCTCGGCTCGAGCACGCCCCCGGTAGAGCGCGGGCCGCCTGACGTCGAGCAGGATGGCGGAGGGCAGCAGCCGCCTCAGCTGCTCGTAGTCGACGCGCATGTCGGCGCCTGCGCAGCTTGCGGGGCGCACGGATCAACCGGGGCCTCGCTGCCCACCAGCGTCGTCGTGGCCCTGCTGGGCACGAGCATCGCCGGCTTCTGGCTCAACGTTCTTACGCTGGCCGGCCTCACGATCGCCGGCAGGAACGCCTGACCGCAGCATCTCGTCCTCGAGCCGGCATGGAACGCCTGCCGCGCGGGTGGTGTACCCGAGAATGCAGAGGAGCACATGAGCAGACGCGTCATTGCCACCGCCACGCTTTCTCTGATGCTCATGGCGTGCAGCTCATCGCTGTCGCCCTCGAAGCGAGCAGCACTCTCGCCGAGCCCCGCCGCCGGTGGCTCGCTGGGGAGTCTTGGCAGGGCTGGCTGCGCGCCGGCCGCCCCGCTCCACGGCTGGGGAAGCCCAGGTGGTCCTCGCGAGGTGGGATTGGACTCACCGCGGGGAAGCTTGTGGGCGCTATTCTTCAACGCTGTGCCGCCACCGGCGGGTAAGGAGATCAAGGTCGTCTGGAGGATGACCGGGTCTGGTGACTTTACGTTCCCCTCTTGTTCTACCCTGAGCGCGACGCCGAGCCGGCCGTAAGTCGTGAGTTGAAAGGGCGGGAAGGAGCACTACGTCGTGGCAACAACGCAGCAGACGGGCTCGGTGGCGGCCAGCGCGCCGGCGCCGGACCCGGAGG
>JBKPCH010000124.1:0-26112 GCA_046727275.1 Candidatus Dormiibacterota bacterium | reverse complement strand
TTGGCCGCGAGCACGGCGTCCAGCGAGGCCTGCGTGAGCCCGTCGCCGCCCATCGCGAGGATGTAGGTGAAGGCGCGGACCAGCATGCCGAAGTTGCCGTAAAAGCTGCGGACCCGACCGATGGACTGCGGGCGGTCGTCGTCCAGGTGAAAGCTCCCGTTGCTCCGCTCGACCGTCGGCCGGGGCAGGAACGGCACCAGGTCCGCCTTCACCCCGACCGGCCCGGCGCCGGGGCCGCCCCCTCCGTGAGGCGTGGTGAACGTCTTGTGGAGGTTCAGGTGGACCGCGTCGAACCCCATGTCCCCGGGCCTGCAGATGCCCATGAGGGCGTTCAGGTTGGCGCCGTCGTAGTACAGCTTGGCTCCAGTCGCGTGCACCATCTCGGCCATGTCGAGGATCTGCCGCTCGAAGAGGCCCAGGGTGTTCGGGTTGGTCAGCATCAGGGCCGCCACCCGGTTGGACAGCTTGGCCTCGAGGTCGCCGACATCGACCCTGCCGTCGGGACCCGACCGGACCTCGACCACCTTGTAGCCGCAGAGTGCGGCGCTGGCGGGGTTGGTGCCGTGGGCGGAGTCGGGGACGATGACCTCGGAGCGGTCCTCACCCCTGGAGCGGTGGTAGGCCTGGATCATGCGCAGCGCGGTCCACTCGCCGTGGGCGCCGGCGGCCGGCTGGAGCGTGATCCGGTCGACGCCGACGATGGTGCAGAGCGCCCGCTCCAGCTCCCACATCAGCTGGAGCGCGCCCTGGGCGGTGGCCTCGTCCTGGTAGGGGTGGAGGCCGGCGAAGCCCTCGAGCCTGGCTGCCTCCTCGTCCGCGACGGGGTTGTACTTCATCGTGCAGCTGCCGAGCGGGTAGAACTCCTCGCTGATCGAGTAGTTCATCGAGGCCAGACGGCTGTAGTGGCGCATGATCTCGGGCTCGCTCAGGCGAGGCAGCGCAGGCGGCCGGCGCCGGCGGAGGCCGTCCGGCAGCTGCTCGCCGGCTCGCACGCCGGCCTCGGGGAGCCGCGGTGGCGACAGGGTGGGCCGGCTCTTCTCGAAGCTCAGCGGCTCGGTCATCCCCGGGCTCCTGTGGGCGTGGCTGGCTTCCGGGCGCCCGCGGCCAGCACCTCGACAAGCCGGTCGATGGCGGCCGGGTCGTTGACCTCGGTGCAGCAGAACACCACGACGTCGTCCAGGTCGGGGTACCAGCGTCCGACCGGCAGGCCGCCCAGGATGCCGGCCGCGTCGAGGTCGCGCAGCGATTGTTCCACGTGGAACATCCGGACCGGGAACTCGTTCAGGAACGGCCGGCCGGGGAAGGCAGGCTCGATCCCCGGCAGCTCGCAGAGCCGCTCCGCCAGCGCGTGGGCTCGCTGGTAGCTGACGTCGGCCACCTGGCGCAGCCCGTCGGGACCCATGTAGGTCAGGTAGACGCTGGCGGCCAGGGCGCAGAGAGAGTGGTTGGTGCAGATGTTGGAGGTCGCCTTCGCCCGCCGGATGTGCTGCTCGCGTGCTGTGAGCGTCAGGACGTAGCCGCGCCGGCCGCGGTCGTCGTGGGCCTCGCCGACCAGCCGTCCCGGCAGCCTCCGGATCAGCTCTCGGGTGGAGGCGATGAAGCCGAGGTGGGGCCCGCCGAAGCTGGGCGCCAGGCCGAGTTGCTGGCCCTCGCCGACCGCGATGTCGGCACCGTACTCCCCGGGCGGCGCGATCAGGGCCAGGCTGATCGGGTCGACGCACGCGATGCTCAGCGCGCCGTGGCGGTGGGCGAGGTCGGTCAGCTCGGCCGGGTCGGAGAGCAGGCCGAGGAAGTCCGGCTGCTGGAACACCAGCGCCGCGGTCTCGTCCCCGACCTGGTCCAGCCCGGTCCGCACCTCGAAGCCGCGGCCCTCTCCGTAGCAGCGCAGGACCTCGACGTACTCGGGATGGACGTGGCCCGCCGTCACCACCACGTGGCGGCCGGTCTGGACCACCGCCATCATCGCCGCCTCGGCCACGGCCGTGGCCCCGTCGTAGAGGGACGCGTTGGCGACGTCCATGCCGGTGAGCTCCGCGATGAGCGTCTGGAACTCGAAGATCGCCTGCAGCGTGCCCTGGCTGGCCTCGGGCTGGTAGGGCGTGTACGCCGTGTAGAACTCCGGCTTGGAGAGGACGGCGCCGACCGCCGCCGGGATGAACCGCCGGTAGACGCCTCCGCCCCGGAACCAGAACCGGTCAGCGTAGACGCGGTTGGCGCCCGCCAGGGCCCGGATCCGGGCCATCGTCTCCTGCTCCGACAGGCCGGCCGGCAGCCGCAGCGCGTCCAGGCGCAGCCTGTCCGGCACGTCGACAAGCAGGCCCTCCATGGAGTCGGCCCCCAGGGCCTCCAGCATCTCCCGGCGGTCGTCGACCGAATGGACCAGGTAGGGCATGACCGCCGGCTACCTCGACGCTCGCGCCCTCGCGGGACGGTGGCGGGACCCGCGAGCGAACCTTGCGACGGCCATGTCTAGTGCGACTGCTGCCCCTCGACCAGCGCCTGGTAGCCCTGCTCGTCCAGCAGCCCCTGGCCCACGTCCCCGTTGAGCTGCAGGCGGATGAGCCAGCCATCCCCGTAGGGATCGCGGTTGACGCTCTCCGGATTGGCGTTCAGGGCCTCGTTGACCTCGACGACGGAGCCCGCGACGGGGGAGTACAGGTCCGAGGCCGCCTTGACGGACTCCACCACGCCGAAGGAGTCTCCCGCCTCCAGCAGGCTGCCGACGCGAGGCAGCTCCAGGAACACGACGTCGCCCAGCTGTGCCTGCGCGTAGTCGGTGATGCCGACGGTGGCAATCCCGTCGTCGACGGTTACCCACTCGTGGGTCTCGGTGTAGTAGCGCTCCGGCACGCCTCTCCTCCTTACGATGTCGCCCGCGCGACCGCTCTGGCCGAGCCCCGGTAGAAGGGGAGCGGGACGACCTCGGCCTCCCCGCCGCCGCTGCGGGCCTCGACTATCACCTGGCTGCCGACCGTGCCGGTCCCGGCCTCGAGCAGCGCCATCCCGATGCCCCGGCGCAGCCAGAACGAATAGGTGCCGCTGGTGACCACCCCGATGTCGCGGCCGTCGCGGCTCACCCGCGATCCGTGGCGGGGAATCGTGCGGCCGGTGCCGGCCAGACCGCCGAGCACCCGACCGGAGCCCGCCTCCTTGAGCCGCACCAGCGCCTCACGTCCCAGGAAGTCGCCCTTGTCGAGCTTCACCGTCCAGCCCAGGCCGGCCTCGTACGGGCTGGTCCGCTCGTCCATGTCGCTGCCGTAGAGCCGGAGCCCGGCCTCCAGCCGGCAGACGTCCCGAGCCGCCAGCCCGCAGGGGACGGCGCCTGCCTCCAGCAGCCCGTTCCATACCTCGCCGGAGCGGTCGGCCGGGACGAACAGCTCGAAGCCGTCTTCGCCGGTGTAGCCGGTGCGCGAGAGCGCCACCGGCACCCCGGTCACGGACGCGATGGTGGCGATGCCGAAGAAGGGCAGGACCGAGAGGTCGACGCCCTCGGCCGGCAGCAGCGCCCCGGCCCTCGGGCCCTGGAGCGCCAGCAGGGCGAACTCGTCGCTGCGGTCGACGATCTCGACGCCGGCCGGCGCGTGCTGGCGCAGCCAGGCCGCGTCCTTCTCCCGGTTGCCGGCGTTGACGACCACCCACCAGCCGTCGGAGCGGCGGTACACGACCAGGTCGTCGACGATGCCGCCGTCGCTCCGGCAGAGGAGGTTGTACTGCGCCCGGCCGGGCGCCAGCCGGCGCAGGTCGTTGGTGACCGTCTGCTGTAGGAACTCGCCGGCGGCGTCGCCCCGGACCTCGAACCGGCCCATGTGGCTGACGTCGAAGAGGCCGGCCGCCGTCCGCACGGCCTCCTGCTCCGCCTTCACGCTGCTGTACTGGAGCGGCATGTCCCAGCCGGCGAACTCGACGATTCGGGCGCCGGCGGCGAGATGCTGAGGGTAGAGGGGCGTCCGCCTACCCGCCATCGTCCTCGCGTCGGTCCTCGATGACGGTGTCCACGTCGATGTCTCCAGGCTCCAGGTACTGCAGCAGCTCCTCGTCGTGCCGCCGGCGGGCGTCCGCGACCATCTGGCCGATCTCGACCGTCCGCTTGACCGACCACTCGAGCTTCTGGGCCAGCTCGACGTCCGAGGCGGCACGGCCCAGCTCTCGCCGCGCCGACATCTCGGCCTCGGCGTAGTCGTGGGCCGCCTGCACCAGCATCTCGCCGTCGCGGACGGCCCGCTCCTCGTCGTTGAGGGCCCGGTCCATGTGGCGGGCCACCTCGTCGCGGGCGAACTCCTCGAAGTCCGGCCGGCCGCTGCCGGCGAACTGCTCGATCGCGACCAGCAGGCCGACGGTGCCTTCCTGGAAGAGGTCCCCCTGGCTCAGGCCGCCGTCCGCCCGCTCACGGGCGGCGCTGATGACCCAGTCGAGGTGCGCCGTCGTCAGGGACTCGCGGGCGGCGACGTCGCCGTCCGCGGCCGCCCTCAGCAGACGCGCGTGCTCGTCAGGGTCGAGTCCGGGCTGCTGCCCGGCCGCCGCCACGACATCGCGGACGCGCTGCTCGTCGGCACGCTTCTCCTCGGCCGTGGGCTGACTCGGCTCCCGCCTGGGTCGGGGTGCCATCAGGGGGTTAATTCTAGGACGCGCCCGGAATGGCCCGATCTGAACCGTATACTCCGGGCCATGCCCACGCCACCACGCGGTGCCGTCGGGCCATGGTTCGCGCCTCGTTCCCGGGTCGTGATGCCGGCGAGCTCCGTTCACGGCCACCAGCAGTCGGACGAGGCGGAGGAATGTTCCACGTTTTACATGAGCATGGATCCGAGCCCGGGCGGGCGGCGGTAAGGTGGCGCAGCTGCTCACCACCGTGGCGCCGGCGGCGGTGGCCTGGACGTCGGTCGTCGTCCTCCTGTTCCCTCTGCCCCTGATCGTCACCGCCAACGTCGCCGCTCTGCAGCCGGGCAGGGGCGGCCCCCGACTGGCGTCGCTGGCGGCCCCGGCGAGCGTCCTCACGGCTCTGATGCTCGCCGCACTGGCGGCCACCGCTGCCCTGCTCGGGCTCTGGGGCCTGGCGGCGTCCCGGGGCCCGTCGCCGGGTCAGGTGCTCTTCGCGATCGTCATGCTGGCGACCAGTGGGGTGGCGTTCGCGCTGCTCGCCACCCGCACCCGAGAGCGGCTCGCTCGCGTGATTCCCATCGATCCGCGAAGTCCGGTCCACACCACGGCGCTGGTCCTCTCGGTCGTGCTGGCGGGCAGCCAGCTCGCCAGCCAGCTGGCGACCGACGTCCTGGCCCAGCAGGCCCAGGGCACCGCCGCGCTCCAGCCCGCCGATCTCGTGTCCCAGGAGGTGCCGTTCCTGCTGGCGGCGCTTGCCGGGGTCGGACTCGGCATCCGCCGGTCCCCGGGAGACGCGCTCAAGCGTCTGGGGCTTGTCCGGCCCGGCGCCTGGCAGGTGGTGCTTGGCCTGGCGGCGGCCGGACTCTTCTTCGCGGTCGGCAACGGCATCGACGCCCTCTCCCACATCGTCACCCCGGGAGTCGCGGACAAGGTCGACGCCGCCAACGGCCATCTCTTCAGCAGGCTCGGCGATCCTGCGGGCATCGCCACCATCGCGATCACAGCGGGCATCTGCGAGGAGGTGCTGTTCCGGGGTGCCCTGCAGCCCCGACTCGGCCTCATCTGGCCGGCCCTGGTCTTCGCCGCCATCCACACGCAGTACGGGCTGTCGCTCGACTCCGCCGCGGTCTTCATACTCGCGGTGGGCCTGGGCCTGCTGAGGCGCGCCACCAACACGACCACGACGGTGCTGTGCCACGTCGTGTACGACACCCTGGTCGGCGTCGGGATCGCAGGGGCCTGGCTGGTGCCGGCCCTGGTCGTCGAGGCCGCCCTGCTGCTCGGCGGCCTCGCCGCCTTCTTAACAGGCAAGGTAGGCAGCCTGCGGACCGCCCAATAGAATCGGGAGCCGAGCCATGACACGACATGTCGTCGAGTTTCCCCAGGTTAGCCCCAACATGTTGATTTCGACTCCGCGCATCATCGCGGTGGCGAACCAGAAGGGCGGCGTTGGCAAGACGACCACTGTCATGAACCTGGGCGCCGCCCTGGCCGAGCGCGGCGCGCAGGTGCTGGTGATCGACCTCGACCCGCAGTCGAACAGCACCAGCGGCCTCGGCATCGACCCGTCACGGGCGCGCCTGACCGTCTATCACCTGCTCTCCGGCGAGGCGAGCATCGACGAGGTCGCGACGGCCACGGCGGTGCCCGGCCTGCACGTGGTGCCCTCGCAGGTGGCGCTCGCCGGGGCGGAGATCGAGCTGGTGTCGGAACAGGACCGGGAGGGCCGCCTGCGTCGTGCGCTGTCCGCCCTGACCGGCGGCTTCGGCTACGTCCTGATCGACTGTCCGCCCTCGCTCGGGCTGCTGACGCTGAACGCGCTCGCGGCGGCCGACCAGGCCCTCGTCCCCCTCCAGGCGGAGTACTTCGCGCTGGAGGGCCTGGCCCACCTCCTCTACACGCTGCAGCTGGTCCGGATGAACCTGAATCCCAAGCTGGACCTGGCCGGGATCCTGATCACCCAATTCGACGCGCGCACGACCCTCTCCTGGGACGTCCTGAACGAGGTGCGGCGCGCTTACCCGGACAAGCTGTACCAGACGCTCATCCCCCGGAACGTTCGGGTGAGCGAGGCCTCGAGCCACGGTCAGCCGGTCACCACCTACGACCCGACCTGCAGGGGCGCCCAGGCGTTTCGGCAGCTGGCTGAGGAGGTCATGAACCAATGAGCCGACAGCGGCGCCATGCCCTGGGCCGGGGCCTCGAGTCGCTGATCCCGCTGGCCCCGGGCGCCGAGCGCCGGGACTCCGGGCTGCCCCAGTACATCGACGTCGACCAGGTCAAGCCCTCGACCGAACAGATGCGCAAGAGCTTCCCGGCCGAATCGCTGCGCGAGCTGGCCGACTCCATCCGCCAGCACGGCGTTCTGCAGCCGCTGCTCGTCCGTCAGCTCCCGGACGGCTACCAGCTGATCGCCGGCGAGCGGCGCTGGCGGGCGGCCCGGCTGGCCGGCGTCGAGCGGGTGCCGGCGATCATCCGGCACGAGGCGGACTCGGAGGACAGCCTGCTGCTCGGGCTGATCGAGAACCTGCAGCGAGAGGATCTCGACCCGATCGAGGAGGCCCGTGGCATCAAGCGGCTGATCGACCAGTTCGGGCTGACGCACGAGGAGGCCGCGACCCGGCTCGGCAAGCACCGCGTTGCGGTCACGCAGGCGCTGCGCCTCCTGAACGCGTGCCCCGCCGTCATCTCGGCGACGGCGGCGTCGGCCATCACCGCGGGTCACGCGCGGGCGCTGGTCGGGCTGCCGTCGTTCCAGGCCCAGGAGCAGGGGCTCAAGGTGGTGCTGGCTCGCCATCTCTCGGTCCGCGAGGCCGAGAAGTGGGTGCACGACTACAAGCCGCCGCGACGCAGGCGGCGACCAACCCCGACGCTGCCCGGCGACGCCGACGATGACGGCGAGCCGGACGCGATCGCCGTGGAGGCACTTCGGCGCCTGCGGGAGCGCTTCGGGGAGGCGGTGGGCCTGGCCGGCAGCGGCAGCGGGGGACAGCTGACGCTGCGGTACGACAGCGCCGAGCACCTCCGTGACCTGCTCGAGATCCTGCTGGGCTGACCCGATGTTCCACGTGGAACAAAGGGCCACTGAACGGGCGCCAACAGCAGCGGTCCCCGGACCGGTACCTTGAGCAGGCTGTGCAATCCACCACCAAAGAGTCGTCGCCGGCGGTGACGAAGGGGAGGGGCATCCTCTTCGAGATCGCCGAGGTCGCGGTGCTCGCGCTCGGCCTCTACATCGTGATCAACTTCGCCATCCAGACCGTCCACGTCATCGGCTTCTCGATGTACCCGACCGTCGAGGACCAGGACTACCTGATCGCGACCAAGATCGACTACCGGCTGCACCCGCCTCAGCGTGGCGACATCATCATCATGCGGGACCCATACGATCCCTCCCGGGACTTCATCAAGCGCGTGATCGGCGTCCCCGGGGACCACATGCTGATTCGCGGCGGCCAGGTGTACATCAACGGCCGCGTCCTGCGGGAGAGCTACATCAACCCGGCCGAGCCCTGGACGCAAAACGCGGACTGGCCGCTGGGCCAATCTGGCGATACCAATGGGGTGCTGCTCAGGTCGGACGAGTACTTCGTCATGGGCGACAACCGCAACCACTCGAGCGACTCCCGGTTCTTCGGCCCGGTCCATCGCGACCAGATCCAGGCCCGCGCCTGGCTGCGCGTCCTGCCGGTGACGAAGCTGGGCCCCGTGGACGGGGCGAAGCCCCAGCTCACGGCGAGCCTGGCGCCGCCACAGGCAGCCGCCTGACCCGGCACCAGGCAGAAGCCGACCGGACCGCCACCTGAGGACCCTGGCGCAGCGGTAGGTGGCGGCGCCCGGCGGCGAGAGCGGCGTGGGGATGGACGGCCGGCGTGGGGATGGACGGCCGGCGTGGGGATGGACGGCCGGCGTGGGGACCGGCCGCCGACCGGGGGACCGGCCGCCGACGTGGGGACCGGCCGCCAGCGCGTGGACCCCGCCGCCAGCCCGGGCACCGACCACCACCACGGGTGACCGGCCACCAGCGCACGGATCGACCGCCACCGCTACAGCCGCCGTCGCCGACACCGGCGGCAGCACCGCCGGCCGCCCGCCGGCCCCGGCGCTACGCGCCGATCGCCGATCGGAACGGGGCGTCCGACTCGAAGGGGCCGATGATCGCCACCTGCAGCGGCTGGGTCAGCACTCGGCGGGCCACGCGCTGCAGGTCGGCGACCGTGACCGCCTCGTACAGGGCGACGACCTCGTCCACCGTCTTCACCTCGCCGGTCAGCAGCTGCTGCTGGCACAGCCAGCTGGCCAGCGAGTTCGTGCTCTCCAGGCCCAGGCGCAGCCGGCCCTTGGTGAATTCGCGGACCTTCGTCAGCTCGGTTTCCGGCACCGGCTCCTCGACGACCTTCCGCAGCTCGACCAGGACCGCGTCCAGGGCCTCCTCCGTCTTCCTGGGATCGACCCCGAGGTAGACCGCGAAGTAGCCGCCATCGCGGTGCTTGCTGGAGTAGGCGTGGACGTCGTAGGCCAGCCCCCGCTTCTCGCGGATCTCCAGGAAAAGCCGGGAGCTCATGCCCTCGCCGAGGATCGTGTTCAGCAGGTCCAGCGCGTACCGGTCCGGGTCCAGGTAGGACAGCGCCCGCGTGCCCAGGCAGACGTGCGCCTGCTCCGTGTCCTTGCGGTGGAGCAGCACCCCAGGCCGGTCCAGGGGCGGCGGCGCCGGGACGTAGTCGCCGCTGTTGGCGCGGCCGTCGGGCAGGGTCAGCCGCGGGTCGATCAGCGCGCCCGCCCAGTCCTGGTCGAACGCCCCGGCCAGGCCCACCACCATGTTGGGCAGCCGGTAGTGCCCCTGGATGTAGGCCACCAGGTCGTCACGGGACATCCGCGAGACGGACTCCACCGTGCCGATGATGTCGCGGCCCAGCGGATGACCCGGCCACATGATCTGCTCGAACAGGCTGTGGACGTAGTCCTGGGGCTGATCCAGGTACATCTTGAGCTCTTCCAGGATCACCGATCGCTCGCGCTCGACATCGTTGGGGGCCAGCTTCGAGTCGGTCACCACGTCGAAGACCACGTCGATGGCCAGCTCCAGCTGGTCCTGCGGCACGCGCGTCCAGTAGACGGTCAGCTCCTTGTCCGTGGACGCGTTCATCACGCCGCCGACCCCTTCGACCGCCTCGGCGATGTCCTTGGCGGTGGGGCGCTTGCGGGTGCCTTTGAAGAAGAGGTGCTCGACGAAGTGCGAGGCGCCTCCGATCCTGTCGTCCTCGAACCGGGAGCCCACCGCCAGCATGACCACCAGGCTGACAGAGGCGCGGTCGGGGAGCTCGGCCGAGAGAAGCTTTGCCCCTCCTCTCAGGTCGACCATCCAGTGCTGCGGGGCAAGGCCCATGCACGGCCAGTATAGCCACACTGACCAGTCGGGCCCCAGAGACGGGCCCGGGGACCCTCAGCCCTCGCGCAGGCGGCCGAGCGCCGAGTACAGGATCATCACCGTGTAGTCGGGAGGCATACCGTCCGAGACCGCGTCCAGGGCGTCGTGCAGGTACTTGACGACCTGGCGGTCATGCGTCAGCTCCGGCGACTCGAGCGCGTCGCGGATGACCTCAGCGATCTCGCTCGGCGTCACCTCCTCGTCGCCCGCGCCGTCCGCCGCCGAGTTGGCCAGCGCGATGGCGCCCCGAATCAGGTCGATGCCCGACGCTGTCGTCAATCCTCCCGCTGGTTGCGGCGCAGGCCCACCACCACCCGGCGGTCGGGCTCCTCGCCGATGCTCACCGTCGTCACGTCGGGGTCGCTCTCCAGCGCGAGGTGGATGGCGCGCCGCTCGAACGGCTGCATCGCGTCCAGTGTGATCGGGTCGCCGGTGACCTTGACCTGACGCGCCGCCCGATAGGCGATCTCTCGCACCGTGTTCTCGCGGCGCTGGCGGTAGCGCTCTACGTCCACGATCACGCGCTGGTCCGGCCCGATGCGCCGGCTGGCGAGCAGGTTCGTCATCGTCTGCAGCGCGCGCAGCGTCTCGCCGCGCCAGCCGATCAGCACCCCGAGGTCACGACCGCTGACGTCCACCACGATCGCCTCGGACGTCGCCCGCGAGGTGACCGAGCACCGGATGCCCATCCGGGCCAGCAGCTGGCCGACGATCGCCTTCGCGGTCTCGGCGTCGGTGTCGCTGATGGCCTCGGCGCCGTCCCGCGGGCTCGCGGCGGCTGCGGCCGGCTCGATGACGTTGACCTCGACGTGCGTCTCGTCCGGACTCTCGCTGAGGATCTTCACGTCAACGTTGCGCCGGCTCTCGCCAAGCTTGATCAGCGCGGCGTCGACCGCTTCGTCCAGTGTCCTGCCCCGCCCTTCGGCAGATCTCATTCGATGGCCCTCCAAAGTCCTCGGCGCAGCCTGGCTCCCGGTCCGAGCGGCGAGCGAGGGACGGGCTCGAAGGCCGACCCGGGTCGCCGGCCAACCCGGCCGGACATGAACTGCTGCTTGGTAACAGAAAAGCGATTGGACCAGGACCGGCCCGGCGCGGGCGCCGGAGTGGTCCTGGTCGTGCGCGGCACGTGGCCGCTGGCCGCCCGCCACGCTCGGTGGACGGGCGGAGGGATGTCGGTCAGCTTCCGGACGTCTATCGCGGGAAACTCCCAGGCGGTCGGAAGGGCGAAGCGGATGATGGCCACGGGCGGTCCTGGTCGGAAGCTCCGCAGGATGTCTTCATGCTTCACCGGTACTTCTCAAAGCGGCCAGCCGGGGAGCTCATGGCACCGGGTCGTAGCCGCCCTTGGCGAAAGGATGGCACCGGCCGATCCGCTTGACACCCATCCACGAGCCGCGGAGCCAGCCGTGCTTCTCGACCGCTTCGTAAGTGTACTGGGAGCAGGACGGGTAATACCTGCACCCGCCACCGCCGACGGCGTGCAGCGCCGGCGATATCAGCAGCTGGTAGCCGCGGATCAGCCAGAGCAGCACGTGCTTCACCGACCGGCCTCCATCAGACGCTCGCGCACGCGCGTCGTCTCCTGCTCCAGGACGCTGAGCGGCAGCTCCGCGGCGGCCGGCCGGCCGATGAGGACGACGTCGTAGCCGCCGCCCGACGGGGGGGAGCCGGCGGGCAACAGGCTCGAGCGCGCGGCCTCCCGCAGGCGCCGGCGCAGGCGGTTGCGCGCGACCGCTCCCCGCAGCCGCCGGCTGGTCGCGACGCCGACCCGCCAGCGACCGTGCTCGTTGGGCCTGGCGAATGCGACCACCGTCCGCCCGGCGAACACGCGCTGACCGCGCATCACGCGATCGAAGTCCTGACGACGCCTGAGCCGGAAGCGCCTCTTCACGGCCGCCCGCGAGCGGGCCGCATCCCCTGGAGCCCGCGGCTACCCGGGCGTCAGCTGCTGACGGCCCTTGCGGCGCCGGTTCTGAATGACCCGCCGGCCTCCCGGCGAGTCCATCCGCCGCAGAAAGCCGTGGACGCGCCGGCGATAACGCTTCTTGGGCTGATAGGTGCGCTTGATGACTGACCTCTGAGCAGTGGAAACTTCGCGAACTGAGAATCTCGGCCCCTCAGTCGAATTCCAACGACTGCTCGCGTCTCGGAGGGACGCGTACGCTCGGCGGAATTCGGCCCAGTCGAGGCCGGTGGTAACCCGCCGAGTATAGCGCATGGGATTTCCGACCCTCTCCGCTGCCCTATCAAGAAACCCCCTGAGCCGTGCATTGCGGCGTCTTCGGCCGTCTGCTACTCTTGCCTGTCGAAGCAGACGGCAAGCCCCCCTCCCGCAGCCATCAGACCATCCAGCGGCGCTTTGCGCCGCCTGGCTCCATCCGGCGGCCGATTTCCGGCTGCCACTGCGGCTGCCGCATCCACGAGTAAAGGGACGACGGCGGAATGGCTTGCCCACGCGACCGGGAGGCCTCCTTCCGCGTTTTCCACATAGTCTCAACAGGAGAGCCAGCGCTTGCGGTTCAGGTCGGACGCCTGCGCCGCAGCCTCCGCCGTCCTCCGGCGGCTGAGAGGGGCTGCGGTTCCCAAGGAAGCAGGGGACCGGCCTACACCAGGTTATCCACACCGTTTCCAGACCCCCGGCTGGGAAGATCCCAGCGCTGGCACTGGTTATCCTCAGGTTTTCCACACGACCCCGGGTTCCTGGCTGGCTCCCCCCGCGACCGGTTCCTCGCCGCGCCGTCCCTCCATCCGTTCGCCCCGCCGGCGATCAACCAGCCGAAACCCCAGTTTTTCCACAGGCGCGAGGCCGAGGAGTTGACGCAGAGTGAGACCTGACCAGATCTGGAGTGCCGTCCAGGAGGAGCTCCGCTTCCAGTTGGCCAAGCCGAGCTACGAGACGTGGCTGAAGAACACCTCGCTGCTCTCGGCAGAGGGGGGGATCTTCAGGATCGGCGTACCCAGCAAGCTGGCCAAGGACTGGCTGGAGGACCGGTTCGCCGGGCTGATCCAGGAGACCCTCCAGGCGGTGACCGGCTCCGAGGTCGAGGTCGACTTCGTCGTCTCGCCGACCGACCACCGCTCGGGCCCCGACGGGGACGGGGTCCTGCTCGTCGCCGACGACGCCGGGGAGCAGGCGCCCGCGGTCGCCACGACCGAGCTGAACGAGAAGTTCAAGTTCAGCAGCTTCGTGGTCGGCAACAACTCCCGCTTCGCCCACGCGGCCGCCAAGGCGGTCTCCGACGCCCCGGGGGAGACCTACAACCCCCTCTTCTTATACGGGGGCGTCGGGCTGGGCAAGACGCACCTCATGCACGCCATCGGTCACGAGGTGCGCGGCCGCTTCCCCGTCAAGCGCGTGCTCTACCTCACGTCCGAGCAGTTCATGAACGAGGTCATCGCCTCGATCCAGAACGCCCGGCAGTCCGAGCTGCGGATGAAGTACCGGACCGTCGACGTCCTCCTGATCGACGACATCCAGTTCCTGGCCGGGAAGGACCGCACGAAGGAGGAGTTCTTCCACACCTTCAACGCCCTGCACGAGATCAACAAGCAGATCGTCATCTCGTCCGACCGGCCGCCCAAGGAGATCCCGACGCTCGAGGACCGGTTACGCTCCCGCTTCGAGCAGGGCCTCCTGGCCGACATCCAGCCGCCGGACTTCGAGACCCGGCTGGCGATCCTCAAGTCCAAGCTGGGCGCCAAGACCGGGATGGTGAGCGAGGAGGTGCTGACCTTCATCGCCCACAAGGTCCAGAAGAACATCCGCGAGCTGGAGGGGGCCCTCACGCGGATCCTGGCCTACTCCGCCATCCATCAGCGCCAGATCGGCGCCGAGGACGCCGCGACCGTCCTGACGGACCTGATCCCGGCCGGCACCCGCCGGCCGCTGACGACCGACCGCATCCAGAAGATGGTGGCCGACTACTACCAGATCAGCCTGGAGGACATGAAGAGCAAGCGGCGCGACAAGCACATCGTCTTCCCCCGCCAGGTCGCCATGTACCTGGTCCGCGAGGAGACGCCGTCCTCCCTGCCCGCCATCGGCCAGGCGTTCGGCGGCCGCGACCACACCACGGCGCTGCACTCGATCGAGAAGATCATGAACGAGCTGAAGGAGGACGACCGCCTCCGCTACGAGGTGCAGGCCATCCGCGAGCGCCTGTACGCGGACCAGTGACCGCCATGGACGACCCGAAAGCGATGCAGATCGGCACCAACCAGACGACGGCGACGGGCGAAAAGACCCGGGCGACGTATCCACAGGTGCCTGTGGACAGCCTGGCGACTCGCGGTGGAGGCCGCTCGGGCCTCCGAGTTACCAACAACTTGGTCGCGAGCAAGTCGAGGTTGACCACGATTTTCCCTATGCTTTTCCCCCGCCTCGCCGAAGCGGAGACAAGTTCGGTTTGCACAATATCCACAGGCCCTACTGATACGGCGACGGATTCGTTCTCAAGGATCAGCAGGAATACAGTGGGGACAAGGAGCCAGCTTTGAGACTCACCTGCCAGCCCAGCACCCTCGGTCAGGCGCTCCAGACCGTGTCACGCGCCATCTCCACCCGGACGACGCTGCCGATCCTCAACAACATCCTCCTGGAGACCACCGGCGAAGGCCTGGCGCTGACGGCCACCAACCTGGAGATCGGGATCCGCAAGGTGGTGCCCGCGGAGGTGGCCGACGACGGCAGCACCACCGCCCCGGCCCGGCTGCTGACGGACTTCGTCGGCAGCCTCCCGGACGAGCCGCTGGAGATGAACCTGGACGCCGAAACCCAGACGCTCTCCGTCCGGTGCGGCCGCTTCGACACGCACATCAAGTGCATCGAGGCCGACGAGTTCCCGCCGGGCCCCCGGCCCGAGGAGGGCGACAGCCTGGCCATCCCGCTGGACGACCTGCTGCGGGCCATCGAGCAGACGCAGATGGCCGCCTCGACCGACGAGGCCCGGCCGGTGCTGACGGGCGAGCTGCTGCAAATCCAGGGCGCCAACCTGATCCTGGTCGCCACCAACGGCCACCGCCTCGCCGAGCGCCGGCTGGGCGCGTCCCGGGCCGACGACCTCGACGCGCAGCTGATCGTCCCGGCCCGGGCGCTGGCCGAGCTGCCCCGGGCGTTCCGCGGCGAGTCCGGCGACGTCGACGTCCTGGTCTCGAAGGCGCGCAACCAGGTGTTCTTCCGGGCCGGCACGTCCGAGGTCACCTCCCGCCTGATCGACGGCAACTATCCCAACTATTCACAGGTAATCCCCAACAAGAGCTCCACGGTCGTCAAGCTGGGCACCGCTGAGCTGACGCAGACCGTGCGGGCCGTCTCGCTGTTCGCGCGGGACAGCGCCAACGTGATCCGCCTGCGGGCGCAGCCCGGTTCGCTGGTCCTCTCGGCGACGACGAACGAGGTCGGCGACAGCCGGGCCGAGCTGGATGCCGAGGTGGAGGGCTCGGAGATCCAGATCGCGTTCAACGCGAGGTACGTGCTGGACGCGCTCGCCGTGGTGGAGAACGACCGCGTGGAGCTGCGGTTCGACGGGCCCCTGAGCCCGGGCCTGATCAAGCCGCCGGCGTCCGAGGACTACCGGTACGTCATCATGCCGGTCCGGGTGGCGATGTAGGTCGGCCGGACCGGGTGCGTCTCGTGTCGCTGGAGCTTCGCAACTACCGCAACTACTCGCGCCTCGACCTGGAGCCCGGGGCCCGGCTGAACGTCTTCCTGGGCGCCAACGGCCAGGGCAAGACCAACCTGCTGGAGTCGGTCGCGCTGCTGGCGCTCTCGACGTCGCCGCGGGCGCGCCGGGACGCCGAGCTGATCGGCCCGCTGGCCCCCGAGGCCCGGGTGGCGGCCCTGGTCGAGAGCGGCGGGCGCCGGGTCGAGATCCGCATCTCGGTCCAGCTGGACGCCGCCGGCCGCACCCGCCGGCGCATCGAGGTCGACGGTCAGCCCAGGCGGGCGGTCGACCTGCCCGGCCTCTTCCGCGTCACCCTCTTCTGGCCGGACGACCTGAACCTTGTGAAGGCTGGTCCCGAGCACCGGCGGCGCCTGCTCAACGAGATGCTGGTCCAGGTGCGGCCCGGCTACGCCCGCACGCTGACCGGGTACAGCCGGGTGCTCGATCAGCGCAACAGCCTGCTCAAGCAGGTCGCCGCCGCCGAGCAGCCGCCGTCCGCCCTGGACGTGTGGGACCTGGAGCTGGCCCGGCTCGGGGCCGAGCTGGTGGAGGCGCGCCGCGAGGCCGTGGCGGCGCTGAGCGGCACCGCCGCCGCCGGCCACGCGGCGATCTCCGGAGGCGAGCAGCTCGAGCTCGCCTACGCGGGGCCGCCGGACGACCTGCAGCGGGCCCTGGAGGCGTGCCGGCGGGACGACATCCGGCGCGGGTCGAGCGGGGTGGGCCCGCACCGGGACGACGTCGTGATCCGGCTCGACGGCCGCGACGCCAGGGCGTTCGCCTCGCAGGGCCAGCAGCGGACAGCCGTCATCAGCATCAAGCTGGCGGAGGCCGCGGTCGTGGCCGAGATGAGCGGCGAGCGGCCGCTGCTGCTGCTGGACGACGTGCTCTCCGAGCTGGACGCCTCCCGGCGGGGCTCGCTGCTGGAGCGCCTGGGCGACCCCGGCCAGGTCGTCATCACCTCCGTTGAGGCGGACCCGTTTCCGGCGGCCGTGATCGGCCAGTCGGTCGTCAGGTGCATCGAAGGGGGGCTGGTGACAACCTGTGGACAGACTGGGTAAAGTCCTGCCGCGCGTCCTGGCCCGGCAGCGCCACACCGGCGCGATCGTGGCCGAGTACCGCCTCCGCCAGGCCTTCCGGGAGGTGCTGGGCGACGCGCTGGCGGGCGCCTGCGAGAGCATCGAGGTGCGCGGCTCCGTCGTCTCCGTCACCACCGCCAACCCCGCGCTGGCCCACCAGCTCCGGCTGGACGCGGAGGAGCTGATGCGGCGGCTCAACGCCGAATCGAAGCTGACGAAGCCGGTACGCGCGATCCGCGTCAGGATCGGGCGCGCGCCCCGGAGCGCCTGAGGCCGGTGCTCGGCGTCGGCCCCCCGCGGCTCAGCCCCGAGCAGGAGGCCGCAGCCGCGGTCCTGCGCGGCCCGGTCCGCGTGGTGGCCGGGGCCGGCACCGGCAAGACGGCGGTGATCGCCGCCCGCTACCGGCGCCTGCTGGAGAGCGGCGTCGACCCGGCCGCCATCCTGGTCATGACCTTCACCGGCCGGGCGGCGGCGGAGATGCGGGAGCGCATCCTGGCCGACACGGGCCTCGGCGAGGCGCCCCACGTCGGCACGTTCCACTCGCTGGCCATGCGGTGGCTGCGAGACGAGGGGCGCCGGATCGGCGTCCACCCGACCTTCCGCATCCTCAGCGGTCCCGAGCGCTGGGTGGTCATGCGCGAGCTGATGTGGGAGCTGGGCGACCCGGCCCTGGTGAGCGCCGAGCGCCCGGACGACCTGGTCTCGCCGCTGCTGAAGCTCCTGGAGCGGGCGCGGCAGGAGCTGGTGCCGGCGGCCCGCCTCCACGCCTGGGTCTCGAAGGTGGAGGACGGCGAGCGCCGGGAGGTGCTGGCGGCCGCCGTGCGCCTGTTCGGCGCCTACGCGGGACGCTGCCGGCGGGAGAACGTCCTGGACTTCGACGACCTCCTGGTCCGCGCCGTGCGGCTGCTGGAGGACCACGCGGACGTCCGCGAGCGGTTCGCGGACCGCTTCCGGTGGCTGCTCGTCGACGAGTACCAGGACACCAACCTGGCTCAGGAGCGGGTGGTGGAGCTGATCGCCGGCCGGGACGGCAACGTCTGCGTGGTGGGCGACGACGACCAGAGCGTCTACCGGTTCCGCGGCGCGTCCCGCGCCAACATGGATCGCTTCGTGGCCAGCTTCCCGGCCGCCGTCACCCTGACCCTGGGCCGCAACCGGCGCAGCACGGGGCGCATCGTGGCCGCCGCCAGCCGCCTGATCGAGCACAACCCGGAGCGGCTGGAGAAGGAGCTGACCGGCGACCCCGACCGGGAGGCGGGGCCGCCGGTGGAGGTCTGGCGGTGCGCCGACGCCCGGCACGAGGCGGCCGCCATCGCGGCGAGGGCGTGGGCGGCGGCCGCTGAGGGGGTGCCGCTCCGGGAGATCGCGGTCCTGGCCCGGACGCACGCCATCGCCAGGCCTGTCGCCGAGGCGCTGGCCGCCGCCGGGGTCCCCTACCAGCACTGGGCCGGCCAGGGGCTGTTCCGGCGTCCCGAGGTTCGCGACCTGATCGCCTACCTGCGCCTGCTGCACGACCCGGGCGACGTGCTCGCGCTGGCCAGGCTGCTGGTCCGCCCGCCGCTGAGCCTCGACCTGGAGGCGGCGCTGCGGGTGGTCCGCGACGACGAGGCGCTGAGCGCTCCGCTGCGCGCGCTGGCGGCCTGGGAGCCGGCAGCCGAATGGGCCGCGCTGGTCGCGGAGCTGTCGGCGCTGAAGGCGACGCTCGGGGTGGACGAGCTGCTGTTCGAGCTGCTCAACCGGACGCGCTACCTGGACGTGCTGATCCCCAGGCTGCCCGACGGCGCCGAGGGCCGCCGGGTCGCGGCCAACGTCAGCCGCTTCGCCGACCTGGTCTCCGAGTACTGCGAGCGCCGGCGTGACCACTCGCTGAGCCTGTTCGTCGAGCACCTCGACCTGCTGCTGCGCTCGGGCCTGGACGAGGACGTGGCCGAGGTCGAGGACGCCGACGACGCCGTCCAGCTCATGACGATCCACCAGTCGAAGGGGCTCGAGTTCGACCTGGTGTTCGTGCCGGCGCTGGTCGAGGGGCGCCTCCCCCAGCCCCGGAGACGGGACGGCATGTCCGCGGTGGCCGGCCTGGAGCTGCCCCCGCAGCTGCTGGAGCCCGCCGTCAGAGGCCGCGAGGACCAGCTGGCCGAGGAGCGCCGCCTGTGCTATGTGGCCATGACGCGCGCCCGGAGCAGGCTCGTCCTGTCGTGGACGGACCGCTACGACGGCGGCCGGCCCTGGCGGCCCTCCCGGTTCCTGGGCGAGCTCGGCCCGGACGTCCTGGAGCTGGACCTGCGCAGCGACCAGCCTCCGCCTGCGCCCGAGCCTGCCCCACCGGCGGCGGCCGCCGGGACTCCCGGGCCCGTGCTCTCCTTCAGCGCCATCAGCGCCTACCGCGAGTGCCCCCGGCAGCACTGGTTCCGCTACCGGCTGCGCCTGCCGGCCGCGCCGGTCGTGGAGGCCCAGTTCGGCAGCATCCTGCACCTGGCGCTGATGCGGGCGGGGCGCCTGCGCCGGGACGGCCGCGAGGTGAGCCGGGAGCTGCTGCGCGACCTGCACCAGGAGGCCTGGGAGCTGGTCGGGCTGGCGGAGCCGCGCCGGCGGCCGGCGCTGGAGGCCGTGGGCTGGCGCCAGCTGGAGCGCTTCCTGGACGCCGGCGGCCTGGAGGGCCGGCCCCGGCTGGTGGAGTCGCCCTTCGCCGTCGAGCTCGACGGGTGGACGCTGCGGGGCGTGATCGACCGCGTGGACGAGCCGGGGGACGGCGGCGCGTGGCGCATCATCGACTACAAGACCGGCAGCCCGGTCCCCGCCAGCCGCCTGCGCCGCGACCTGCAGCTCGCCCTCTACGCGCTGGGCGCCCGCCTCGCGCTGGGGCTGGAGCCGGCGGAGCTCGAGATCGTCTACCTGAAGCGGGGCGAACGGGCGGTCCTGCCGGCGTCAGACGACCTGCTCGAGGAGGCGCGCCGCATCGGCGGCGAGGTGGCCGACGGCGTCCGCGCCGGCCGCTTCGAGCCGAGGCCGGAGCGCCGGCGCTGCGCGCTCTGCGCCTACCGGCTGGCGTGCGAGACCGCGCTGTAGTCCGCGACCAGGGACAGGCAGGCCGAGGCGATGTCGAGGGCGCACTGCGGCCGGCCCAGCACTGCGGCGTGGGCCGCGTTCGCCCGGATCGCGTCGCCATCCTCTGACAGCAGCTCGCCAACAGCGGCCAGCAGGCGGTCCGGCCGCGGGGCGTAGCGACCCACCCGGGCCTCGACCACGAACCGCACGTTGCCGTGCTCCTGGCCGGGCAGGTAGCTGGTCAGCACCAGCGGCAGCCCGGTCGCCAGGGCCTCCGCGATGGCGCCGGGGCCGGCCTTGCCGATCACCAGGTCCGAGGCCCGCATCAGGTCAGGCATGTCGTCCACGAACCCCAGCGCCAGGACCGGGGTGGCGTAGCGGCGGCCCAGGAGGCGCCGGCGCAGCCGCTCGTTGCGGCCGCACACCGCCATCACCTGCCAGGGGTGGGACGACTCCGCAAGCGTCCCGACCTGGCCCAGCAGGTCGCCGGACCCCTCGCCGCCGCCGGCGACCAGCACGGTGGGGCGCCGGGCGTCCAGCCCCAGCCGCTCGCGGAGCGCCGCGCGCTCACCCGGCCTGGCCGGCCGGAACCGCAGGTCGACCGGCATGCCCAGCTGGCGGATGCGGCTGGCCGGGACGCGCCGCCGCAGCATGACCAGCCGGGCCTCGGCAGTTGGCACCACCACGAGGTCTGCGTCCCGGCAGGCCCAGCCACGGTGGATGTCGACCAGGTCGGTCACGACCGTCATCAGGCCGCGGGGACGGCGACCGTCGCGTAAGAGGCCCGCGGTCACATGGTTCAGCAGCGGGTGGACCGAGAGCACGACGTCGGGGTCGGTGGCCGCCAGGTGGTCCGCCAGGACGGTCCGCACCTGGGTGCGCAGCGCGGCGCGCACCGCATAGAAGGACGCGGGCGTGTTGGAGGCGTGGAAGATGGCGCCCCAGCTCCGCGGGGAGCGCTTGATGATGCTCGGGTACAGGGAGCTGACGTGGCGCGCGAGGATGCGTCCCTGCCCGATCAGCGGGTCGCACCAGGAGATGTTGGCGTCGGGCGCCAGGCGGCGGATCGCGCCGTCCAGTGCCTTCGCCGCTGCCCGGTGGCCGCCCCCCGTATCCGAGAACAGGATGAGGATAGAGCCACGGGTAGCCGGGTCGGGCAGGGCCTCGGCCCTCAGGTCGTCCGTCCGCTCTGTCGCCGGGCTGCGGCGCGTCGCGCGATCCAGCGCATGTTGTACCTGGCCAGCAGCCAGGTGACGAGGACCAGCAGCGAGATCGAGGTGGTCACCCAGAAGACGTTGCTGCGCGCCAGCTCGACCGGGCCCAGGCCGGCGCTCCCCTGCTGGTTCTGCTGGATGATGAACGAGATGACGTTGTTCAGGTCCTGATCGGAGAGCTTGTCGGGACCGAACGCGGGCATCGCGGCCGAGAAGCCGGGGTCACCGGACCGCCCGTTGCGGATCGTCGTGCTCAGGTACGCGGGGTCGAGGGGGTTGGCAACGCCCGGCAGCTTCGTGATCGGGTTCAGCTTGGGGCCGATGCCGCCCTCGAGGTTGGCGCCGTGGCAGCCAGCACAGCCCGCGGAGCCGAAGACCTGGGCTCCCTTGGTCGGGTCGCCCGGCAGGGCGGACGCCGCCGGCGACGGCGACTCGGCGAACACCGCCGTGAGGGTCCAGCCGGCCAGGATGGCCGGAACGAGCACGGCCAGGGCGGCGGGGACATGCCAACGACGGCCTCGCATGACGCTGCCCAAGATAGCAAAAGCGCGACATCGGGCTCGCTGCGGCCGGGAATAAGGGATGGCGGGCCGGCGCTTGGTGGTTGATATGTGTTCCGTTGCGGCGGTCTCCGCGTCGAGGATCACCTGCGGCTCACGGCGATGGCTCGATGGGAGGCCGTCCTATCGTGGCTGAACGGGTTGCACCGAATTTCTCGTCTCCCTCCACCTGGCAGGCGACGGGCTGGCGGCCGCGCCGCGTGGCGATGCTCACGCTCCACACGTCGCCGACGGCGAGCCTCGGCCTCAGCGCCAACGGCGGTCTCAACGTCTACGTCCGCGAGCTCTGCCAGGTCCTGAGCGAGCGGGGGGTCGCGACCGACGTCTTCACCCGCTGCCTCGAGGGCGGGTGCCCCGGGACGGAGCCCCTGGCGGACCTGAGCCGCGTCGTCTACCTGCCGGCCGGCCCCCCCGACGTCGACAAGTACCGCCTGTTGGACCAGGTGCCCGCGTTCACGGACCACGTCGAGGACTTCATGCGGGCTTCACGCCTCGAGTACGACCTGATGTACTCGCACTACTGGCTGTCCGGGCTCACGGCGTGCGCCCTGCGCGGCCGCCTGTGCCTGCCCTGGGTCCACACCGCCCACACCCTGGCGGTGGTCAAGAACCGGCAGCTGGCGCCAGGCGCGGCGCCCGAGCCCGAGGTGCGCGTCGACCTCGAGGGGCAGATCTCCCGCTGCGCCGACCTGCTGGTGGTCAGCACGGACGCCGAGGGAGACGACCTCCGCCGGGCGTACCACGTGCCGGCGAGTCGCGTCGCCGTCGTCCCGCCCGGCGTCGACGCCGAGACCTTCCGGCCCCGGCCCCGGGCCGAGGCGCGGCGGCTGGTCGGCCTCCCGGACAGCCGGCTGTTCGTGCTCGTCGGCCGCCTGGAGCCGCTGAAGGGAGCCGACATCGCCCTCCGCGCCTTCGGCCTGCTGACGGCGTCCGGGTGCCATCCCGAGGCCCGGCTGCTCGTCCTGGGCGAGGACAGCGGCGCCGACGGGGGCGGCGAGCGCGAGCGCCTCCGCCGGCTGAGCCAGGAGCTGGGCCTGTCCGGCCGCGTCGAGTTTCGCGGCTCCGTCCCGCACGACCGGCTGCCCGTGTACTACGCCGCTGCGGACGCCTGCCTGGTGCCGTCGTACAGCGAGAGCTTCGGGCTGGTCGGCCTGGAGGCCCAGGCCTGCGGCACCGCCGTGATCGCGGCCAACCTGCCCGGCCTCGCCTCGGTGGTGCGCGACGGCGTGACCGGCTACCTGGTGGACGGCCACGAGCCGCCGTCGTACGCCGACCGGATGCGCCGGCTGCTCGACGACCAGGAGCTGGTGGAGCGCCTGGGCCGCAGCGCCCGCCGCCGGGCGGCCGGCTTCACCTGGGAGCGGACGACGGACTTACTCCTGGCTCGGTTCGGCAGCCTGGCGCCGGACCGCCAGGCGGGCCTGCTCTAGGGCCGGCCTTCGAGAGAAATAGCCAGGCCCACGAAGCCACGAAGCACACGAAGGACGCACGAAGCCTTTTCTCAAAGTTGAAGACGAAATTCGTCTTCGTGCGTTCTCCGTGATCGTCGTGCCTTCGTGTGCCTGGCTACTTTCAGCAAGCACCTGGCCGCCGGGCCGCGATGCTCAGGTCGGCGTCCAGTCGACCGAGCTGCACGCGTACGGGAAGCGGGCCGGGTCGTAGTCGGTCAACGACGTGAGGCCCGTGCCGTCCGCGTTCATCGTCCAGACGGCGGGGAGGCCGTCCCGGTCCGCGATGAACGCGAGCTGGTGGCCGTCGGCCGACGTGCTCAGCGCGCCCACCGCCACCTGCTGTCCGCCCGGCAGCCCCTGCGCGGCGGTGAACGTCTTGGCCGAGGAGTCGTAGATCGCGAGCCGGAAGGCCTTGGGCGGCGTTCCGGAACCGCCGGCGGCCGGCGCCGTGACGAAGACGTGCCGGCCGTCCGCCTGCCAGACCGGTGCCGAGATGGGGCCGGTGGCGACCGTCACGACGCCGCCGTCCCGCAGCGAACGCACCCGGACCTGGTGGCGCAGCGGGTCGCCCGGATCGACGCGGTAGGCCAGGGCCTGGCCGTCCCCCGACCAGGCGAGGCCGTCCACCGGGGCCGTCTCACCGCCCAGCACGAAGCGCGCCCGAAGGCCCACGTCGTACGCCCGAAGCTCGTAGGAGCGTTCGGCGGCGGCCGGGTCGGTGGTCACGTAGGCCAGGCGTCCGCCGCCGGGCGCGACGGCAGCCGCCGTCACCCCCGTGGCGACGGGGACGACCTGGCCGTCGGGCTGCAGCACCTGCAGCCGCCCCTGGTCCAGGAAGGCGTAGCCGCGACCGGGGGCCAGGTAGTCGGCCCAGCCGGCGGTGATGGGGAGCGCCTGGGCGGGGCCGTCCAGCGCCTGGTCGGTCCAGGTGCCGGCCGGGCTGCGGAGCAGCACCCGGCTGCCGTCCGGCGACCAGGCGAAGGCGCTGACGGGCGCCGTGACCAGCCGCCTGGGGAAGCGGTTCTCGTTGACGATCCAGACGCCGTCGCCGCCCGCGCCCGGCGTGGACTCCGCGATGAAGCCGATCCAGTGCCGCAGCGGCCGGAAGTCGCCCGTAGTGAACGAGACCAGCCGGCCGCCGTCCAGCCGGTTGCCGTCGACGTCCCGTGCATCCTGCATCACTGCGAGGCTGTAGGTCTGCCGCGCGTCCAGCAGCGTCTCGGGCGCCAGCACCACGCGGCGGGGGTCTCCGGGGTCCGACCGGATGGCGAAGGGCGCGCCCGGGGACAGGCTGATCGAACGCCGCAATGATTCCAGGTCCATCTCCCGGCTGAAGCTCAGCGTGATGTACGCGGCCGGGTCGACGTTGTCGTCGCCCTGCCCGGGGCTGGCGCCGGTCAGCAGCGGCGGGGCCTCGGTCTTGAAGGCCCAGGCGTGACGCAGCGACATGGTGGTGCCGTGCAGGTCCCGGTAGCCGCCGTCCAGGACGACGCGGTACTGCGTCGAGGGGCTGAGGGGGTCGTGCTCGAACGACAGCTCCTGGCCTCCGCCAGTCCAGCGGATCGTGCCGGGCACGGCCGGGAGGACGTGGAACCGGGCCGCCACGCTGCCGGTGTCCATCGGCCGGTCGAACCGCACACGCACGGGCTCGCTGCTCCGGACGTCGGCAGCGCCTCGCTGCGGCGATATCTCCAGGACCTGGGGCGCGCCTCCACACGCGGCGACGAGCGCCGCGATGCCGGCTGCCAGCAGCAGGGCGAGGACTGCTCGCCGGACGCCCGGCGGCACGATCGAACTACCCCGGGTAGGCCTCGAGCCTCGCCCGCAGGTCGTTGGCCAGAGCCTCCAGGCGGGAGGCGTCGACGAACAGGATGGAGATCGTCGGGATCTGGTCGATCGCGCTCTGGATGCCCGCCCGCGATCGCTCCGCGGCGCCGAGCAGGTCCTTGACCTTGCGGGCGCGGTTGCCCAGCTGGTCCTCGGTGATCTGCTGCAGGTCCGCGACGACCGACTCCCAGTCGCCCACCACGCCGGTGGCGGTCGACATCGGCACCGGCGCCGGAGCGGGCGCGTAGGCCTGGACGGGCTGCGGCTGCGGGGGTGGCGGAGGTGGTGGCGCCGGAGGTGGCGTGTATGCCGGCTGCGGTGGCGGAACCGGCTGCGCGTAGGCGGCCGGAGCCTGCGGCCGGGCCGACGCGGTGGCGGTCGGCACCGGTGGCGGCGCCACGGTGGGCGGGGGCGGCGCTGCCACGGGGGCGCTGTTCGCGTACGCGGGGCGCCGGCCGCCGACGATGTCGCTCACGTCCAGCGGCTCGTGCCGGACCTCGCTGCTCGCCTTGACCTCGATCATCGCTCCCGGGTCGCGGCACAGCGCGAGCACGGAGTCGGCCCGCTCGGCCACCTCGCGCGACTCGCTCGTGTAGGCGCCGGCGAGCTTGCCCTCCTTGAGGATGATCACGCCGGTGCCCGTGGCGGCCCGCACAGTGACGGTGCCGCTGAGCCGCCGCTCCTCCAGGAAGCGGAGCAGCGCGGGCACGTCCACCCAGGAGGCATAGAGCTCGGTGTAGACCGGCTGGGCCACCGTGAGCTCGAAGAGCCCGTCCACCAGCTCGGGCGTCAGCCCGACCACGTCCAGGACGCCCTGGCCGCGGTTGACCTCCTCGTTGAAGTGGAGCAGCGCGCCCTTGCCGACCTCCGGGTTGGGATCGTCGCCGGCGTCGTAGACGCACTCCAGGACCGTGCCCTCGCGGAAGTAGATGAGGCCGTTGGCGTTCTCGGTCAGTAAACGGACGTACCCGGTGTGGCCCTCGCGCTCCAGGGTCGTGATGAGGCGCGGGAAGTCCACGAACGACGTCTTGAGGGAGTCATACATCGTCTGGCCCGCGGGGACCGGGACCGGCTCGCGGCCGTGCCGCGGCTTCGGGCGCTGCTTGAAGAAGCGGCGCCAGCCCGCCGGCGTCATCTGGCCCCGCTGGCCGCCCGGCTCCGCGGCGCTCTGGGGAGCTGCCTGGGCGGGGGGCGGAGCAGGCTGCCGGCCGGCGTTGTTCACCGGCGGCGGAGCCGCCGACATCTGCGG
>JBKPCH010000123.1:0-10186 GCA_046727275.1 Candidatus Dormiibacterota bacterium | reverse complement strand
GGCACGCGGCAGTGACCGGCATTCCGCCGAGCAGAGGCACGCCCCAGTTCTGCCCTGGGTGTCGGGCGTACTGCCGTGGCGCCCGCGGGGCGGAGCACGGTTGACTCGGCGCCGGCTGCTTGTAGCCGTAGGGCATGGGCGGAGGATACCAAACATGCGTTCCCTCTGCCGCCGGAGATCATCCACTTCGACCGCCGGCCATCCAAGCGTCACGGGCAGGACCTCTGATCACCTGCTAGCGTCGTCCTCTCGGTGGCCGACCTCGCCCCGTTCTCCCCGACCGCCCGGGCCTTCGCCGGCCGGGTCGTCGAGGCCGCGCGCCGGGAGCCGCGCATCCTCGGGCTGACACTCGGCGGCTCGGCGGTCATCGGCCGGGTGGACCGGTTCTCGGACCTGGACTTCGTCGTCGTGTGCCGCGACGAGGACCACGCGGCGCTGCTCGCCGGCATCCGGGCGTTCGCCCGCCGCGTGGGCCCGCTCCTGGCCTGCTTCACGGGCGAGCACCTCGGCGAGCCCCGGCTGCTGGTCTGCCTCTACGGGCCGCCGCTCCTGCACGTGGACCTCAAGGTGGTGGCGCTGAGCGACCTGGCCAGCCGCGTCGAGGACGGCCTGGTGGCCTGGGAGCGGGAGCCAGGCACCATCCGCCGGGCGACCGCCGGGACCTCGCCCAGGTGGCCGCTGCCCGACGTGCAGTGGATCGAGGACCGCTTCTGGATCTGGGTGCACTATGCCGCCGGCCGGATCGGACGGGGCGAGCTGTTCGAGTGCCTGGAGGCGTGCGGCTACTTCCGGTCGGCCATCTTCGGCCCGCTCCTCGCCGTGGCCGCCGGTCAGCGGCCGCAGGGCGTGCGCCGGCTGGAGCGCTACGCCGGGGACGCGATCGCGGAGCTGGAGGCGACGGTGGGCGACCACAGCCGCGAGGGCTGCCTGCGCGCCCTCCGCGCGTCCACCGGCCTGTACCTGCGCCTCCGGGAGCAGGTGGACGACGGCAGCCTGGTCCGGCGCGAGGAGGCCCAGGCGGCGAGCCTCGCGTACCTCGACGAGATCGCTGCCCCCGCCGGCGGCACGGGGTATGGTGGTGACCCGCCATGACGTACACCGCCGACCCGCGCGTCGACGCCTACATCGACGCCCTGCCCGAGTGGCAGCAGGCCATCTGCCGCGAGGTCCGCGAGCTGGTCCACGCCGCCGACCGGGAGGTGACCGAGACCATCAAGCGCACGACGCAGCCGTACTTCGTGCTGCAGGGCAACATCTGCGCCCTGCTGGCGGCCCGGGACCACGTCAACGTGTTCCTCTACGACGGCGCCATCGTCCCCGATCCGGAGGGGATCATCACCGGCGGGCACGACAACAAGACCGCCCGCTGCGTGGCCATCCGCCAGGGCGAGGCCGTCAACGCGCCCGCCCTCAGCGCCATGTTCAGGCAGATCATCGCCAACAACCGGGCCGGCGGCTGGCGCAAGATCAAGCGCGGCGGCTGAGCCGCGCCCCGTCCTCGATCGTCAGCGAGTCTCGCCGGCGTCGCCGCCGCGCGACCCGGACGGGCTGCGCAGGGCCAGCTCGATCCGGTCGTAGAACCGCCAGCTCTCCTCGCACAGCCAGACGTGGTGCACTTTGGTCCTCGAATGCCTCTGCCAGGCTCGCACTGCGTGCGCCGGGCTGTTCGGTATGTTCCATCACAAAGTTGACGATTGGGCAGCGCCGGAATGGACACGCGTGAGGGGGATCGGTGAGCGTGATCCGCGTCGGGCTGGGAGGGGTCCCGCAGCGCGAGAGCGCTGACGCCGCGGTCGAGCTGCTGGTCCAGGGCGGGTACGACGCCTGCGAGATCGACTTCGGCGGCGGGTTCTGGATGGACCCGGGCTACGCCAGGCGCCTCGGCGTCCTCGCTCGAGACGCGGGCGTGGCGCTCTCGCTCCACGCCCCCCTGCCCGCGTTCCTCGGCCACGTCGAGGCGGGCGGGCGCAAGCGCAGGCTGGCGGTCGGGATGCTGGACCACTCGGCCGGGATCGCCGTCGCCTGCGGCGCAGCTCCGGTCGTGATCCATCCCGGCTTCCTGCTCGGGCGCGGCCGTGCCGAGGCGATCGACGCCGTGGTCGGGCAGCTGGCCGAGCTGCGGCAGCGGCTGGCCGCCAAGGAGCGCGCCGTTCCCTTCGGCGTGGAGGTGATGGGCCGGGTGCAGGAGCTGGGCAGCCTGGACGACGTGGTCGAGATCTGCGGGCGTCTCGACTGGGTCCGGCCGGTGCTCGACTTCGCCCACCTGCACGCCACGAGCGGCGGCGGGTTCACCGGCACCGACGTCTTCGCGGCGGCGCTCGCCAGGGCGGACGCGGTGCTCGAGCCGGGAACGCCGTTCCACGTCCACTTCTCGGACGTCAGCTTCGCGAACCGGAACGAGAAGGCCCATGTCCCGTACGGCCAGGGCACGCTGCGCGCCCCGCCGCTGAGGGATGCGCTAGCGCGGTTCGCCCGGCCGGCCACGGTCGTCATCGAGGCGCCCGACGAGGCGTCCAGCGCGGCGATCCGGGACGTCCTCCGCGGCGCCCCGGCCAGTCGCTGAGCATGTCTGGCCGGCTGCCCCGGGCGGAGCAGCCGGCCACGTTCGTCGCTGGATGGAGCTACTGGGCGGTGGCCCGAGCCGTCAGCCTCGAGACCCCACCGGCGCCGGCCGCCGGAGCGGCCGCCGGGGCAGCGGCAGCGGGGAGCTCTTCAGTCGAGGGATTGGAGCCCCCGACGATGTTCAGCACGCTCTCGGGCGTCGTGAACATCGCCTGGTCACAACCCTGGCCCGGAGCGCCGGTCGAGAGGTTGGAGCAGCTCGGCGGAGGCGTCGGGGGCCTGGCGACAGCGAAGATGGGCGAGACGGTGCGGCCGCCGGGCGGGACGGCGGTGGCGAAGTAGTCACCGACCATGAAGCCCTGGGTGGTGAGGGGCAGCCAGGTCGGCGTCATCGGTCCGGCCAGCGTCTCGGCGGCGCTCCAGGTGCGGCCGCCGTTGGTCGACGAGATGAACCGGACGTTCAGCTCGCACGTGGTGATCGTGCAGCTGCTGTTGGGGAAGAAGTAGTAGACGAGGCCGAGACGAGCGTCATCGCCGGCCGAGTCCCTGTCGACACCCAGGCCGGGCAGGAGATGGTCGGCGTTGCTGCCGATGGGAGCGGCCGGAATGCGCTTTGGCAGCGTCCACCTGACGCCGTCGGAAGACGAGGTCAGCAGGAGGTCGTTGGTGCCGATCGGAGCCATGCAGAAGTTCTCGAACCGGCAGTCCGTCCAGACCACGAACACGCGGCCCGACCCGTCGACCCTGGCGCTGGGGAGGTCGGGGGAGCGGATGGCGCCCGGATGGCCGTCGTTCAGCACCTGGGCGACCAGGACCGGGTTGCTCCACGTGTTGCCGCCGTCCTTCGAGATGATCGAGAAGATTGCGGTCTCCAGGCAGTCGTCGATCGGGACGACGACGGTCCCGTTGGGCTGAACGACGGGCTGCCCGCCGATGACGCAGGTGTGGGAGGGATTGGTCCTGGCGCCGCCCCAGGTCAGGCCCCCGTCCCTGGACGTGCTCATCTGGAACAGGTTCAGCCTGGTGAAGTCGTCGAATTCGGTGTAGCAGCGACCGAAGAAGCGGCTCCGGGGGCTGTTGTCACACGTGGTCCAGTTCTTGTCGTTGAAGTCGCCGGACGCGTTCACGATCACGGGAGCGCCCCAGGTGAGGCCCCCGTCGGTCGAGCGGCTGACGACCACGTCCACCGGCCCGGAAGGATTCTTGATCCCGAGCCAGGAGATGAGCCATACGTTGTGCCTGGCATCGAACGCCACCGACGGGTCGCTCGCGCGGGGATAGACTCCCGACGGCGTGGCGAAGACCGTGCTGGACGGCAGGAAGCCGTGCGTCCAGGTCCTGCCCCGGTCGGTCGACGTCGCAAACCCGATGTTGGAGGCTCCCCCGTTGAAGAAGCGGCCAACCTGGAAGGCCGAGACGATCGTGTCGCCGAAGGCGAAGGCGTCGGGCTCGACCTCGGTCTTGTGGTTGCTCGTCGGATTCGTGTACGGGTCGCTGCTGATCTGGGTCAGCGACTCCGCAGAGAAGCCCGACGTCGCGGTGACCAGGACTGCGCCGAGCACAATCGCCAGCGCCGCGGAAAAGCGTGTCGCGAGGCGTTTCATTCCTCTTCCTCTCTCTCTCCCTCGATCTTGCGGGCGAGGAAGAACAGCTCGCGCACTCGTTCAGCGGCGATCGGACGGCCGGTGATGAGCAGGCAAGCGGCAGGCGGCTACGGCCGGGGACACATCCCGGGTGGCGGCGCACGCTGCCCCATGAGGCGGAGGGTCACGCGTGGGCCCGGGGCCACCTGTGGGTCCCGAGCAATCGCGCCGAGGAGGTGACGGCAGCTTCGCATAGCACCCTCGACGGTTGCGAATCCGGGCACGGCAGGCCCGCGCCGAAGGAAAAACCGTACTGCCAGGGTCAATCACCGTCAACCGCCACCTTGACAGGGGTCTGATCGCCGCGCGCGGTCGGGAGGGCTGGCGAAACGCCCACTCGATGGCGGCGGGCTCAGGCGTCGGGGCCGTGGACGGCGGCCGGCTGGAGGCCGCGGCGCCAGATGGCCTCGTAGAGGTAGGCCGTCGCCACCGTCCGGTACGGGCGCCAGCGCTCGCCGATGGCCTCCACCTCCCTCTGGCTGGGCACGTGGTCCAGGCTGTACGCGGCCTGTATGGCGTGCCGGAGCCCGAGGTCGCCGGAGGGCAGGACGTCCTCCCGGCCCAGCTGGCCGATCAGGAAGAGGTCCGCCGTCCAGGGCCCGATCCCGCGCACGGCGATCAGCCGGGAGCGGGCATCCGCATCGGACAGCTCGTCGAGCCGCTGCAGGTCCAGGCGGCCGTCCAGCATCCGGGCGGCCAGGTCCCGGAGCGAGGCCATCTTGGCCCGCGAGAGGCCGACCTGGCGCAGCTCGTCGTCCGTGGCGGCGGCGATGGGCCGGGCCGGGTCGCGGCCGCCGATCAGGGCGATGAGGCGGTCGTAGATCGCGGTGGCGGCCCGCGTGGAGATCTGCTGGCCGACGATGCCGCGGGCGAGCGACTCGAACCTGCCGCGCGACCACCGGGCCCGCCAGGCCGCCAGGTCCAGAGGGCCGGTCCGGTCGATCAGCGCCGCCAGGACCGGGTCGGCGGCCCGCAGCGCCGTCACCGCCCGCCCCGGATCGCTGCCGTCGGGGTGCGGGCCCGCCGCGGGCGGCGTCGGCGCGGTCACCTCACCATGATGAGGGCTTCCAGCGGCTCCTCGAGCGGATGCTACGCTGTGCCGGCAGTCCCGGCGGCAGGAGTCGGCGGCGCGTCCCCGGCCAGGAGGAGAGCCATGAGGATCGATGGATCGGTCGCCCTGGTGACCGGCGCCGACCGCGGACTCGGCCGGGTGTACGCCCTGGAGCCGGTCGAGGTCTGGGACGGCGCGCTGCAGGGCTCCCGGTAGCCCGGTGACGACCTCGACGCGCCCGGCGCCGATCAGCCCGGCGCCCGTGACCGAGTACCGGCCCGCGTACCTCCCGGCCTACCTGTCGAACGGCCTGGTCGGCCTCCGGGTGGGCCGCATCCCGCTGGTGGACGGCCTCTGCATCGTCAACGGCCTGATCGAGCGCGACCCGGTCGAGGACGGCGAGGGGTTCGCCCGCGCGCCCCACCCGCTCTGGGGCGACGTGCAGGTGGACGGCCACCGGCTGAGCGACCACCCGGAGCGGGCGACCCTGGTCGAGCAGGCCTACGACTTCGGCCGCGGCGAGCTGCACACGCGCTTCGTGCACCGCCCGGAGTCGACCACGGTGCACGTCCACCACCTCTGCTACTGCAGCCGGAGCCTGCCGACGCTGGTCGTCAGCGAGGCCCGCGTCTCCGTGGACGCCGAGTGCGCCCTGGTGCTCACCGGCGGGCTCAACCCCACCCTCATCTCGGGCCGCTGGGTGTCACGCCGCACCCGGACCCCCGGCACGGACACGCCGGTCGTGGACGGCCTCGTGGAGTGGGCGACCGCCGGGGACCTGTCGACCTGCGGCGCGGCGTACTCGACCCGGTTCGAGGGCGCTGCCCACGTCGAGCGCCAGGTGGAGGACATAGACTCCCGCGCCCCGCTGCGCACCTCGTACGCCTTCCGGGCCCGCCCGGGCCAGACGTACGTGCTGCGCCAGGTGTCCAGCCTCATCCCCAGCACCCTGCACAGCGAGCCCGACCGGATGGCCGCGCGCATGGCGTTCCTTGGAGCCACCCGCGGCTTCGAGAAGCTGAGGCACCAGAACCAGCGGGCCTGGGCCGAGCTGTGGAAGGGGCGGCTCCTGCTCCGGGGCGCCGAGGACCGCTGGCAGGCGATCGCCGACGCGTCGTTCTACTACCTGCACGCGTCGGCCCACCCCTCGTCGATGTTCAGCACCGCGATGTTCGGCCTGGCCAGCTGGCCGGACTACCACTACTACCGCGGCCACGTGATGTGGGACATCGAGGGCTTCGCGCTGCCGGTCTTCCTCCTCACGGAGCCGGCGATCGCCCGGTCGCTGCTCGACTACCGGCTGGGCCGGCTCGCGGCCGCCCGCCGCAACGCCGCCATGAACGGCTACCAGGGCATCCAGTTCCCGTGGGCGTCCAGCCCGGTCCACGGCGAGGAGGTGATCCGGCTCAGCAAGGCCCGGGTCATCTTCGAGCAGCACGTGAACATGACGGTGGCGTTCGCGTTCGCCCTGTACTGCCACGCGACCGGCGACGGCGAGTACCTGCGCAGCCAGGCCTGGCAGGTGCTGCGGGGCGTCGCCGACTGGATCACCAGCCGGGGCGTGGACACGCCGCGCGGCTTCGAGATCCACGAGTGCCTGGGCATCGCGGAGCAGGAGATGCCGGTCGACAACCACGCGTACATCAACATGGCTGCGGCCGTCGTGCTGCGCGAGGCGGCCGCCGCCGCCCGCCGGCTGTCGCTCGACGGCGCCGAGCGCTGGGAGGCCATCGCCAGCCGGATCTTCTTGCCGGTCGACGAGACGGCGAACGTCATCCTCAACCACGAGGGCTACGTCTACCGCGAGGGCGACGTGGCCTCCGCCACGCCGGACGCGCTGGCCGGCCTGTTCCCCTACGGGTACGACCCGGGTCCCGAGCGGGAGCGGGCGACGCTGCGCTTCTACCTGGACCGGGTGGGCGCCTACGTCGGCTACCCGATGCTCTCCGCGCCGCTCGGCGCCTGGGCCGCCCGGCTGGGCGATCGCTCGCTGTCGAGCCGGCTGTTCGAGCAGGGCTACGCCGAGTTCATCGACGAGCCGTTCCGGGTCACCAACGAGTTCAGCCGCCGGTTCCCGGAGCAGCCCCGGGCGGGCCCGCTCATGGCCAACACCGGCGGCTTTCTGGCCAGCTGCCTGTACGGTCTCACGGGCCTGGCCCTCGGGCCCGACCAGCCCGCGACGTGGGCGCGCCGGCCGGCCGCCATGCCCGGCCTGTGGGACGGGGTCGAGGTGGAGCGCGTGTGGGCCCGCGGCAGGCCGGCGCGGCTGGTCGCGACGCACGGCGAGCCCGCGCGCCTCGAACCGCTCGGGTGAGCTCCGGAGCCCGCCGGCGAGACGGCTCTCGCGACCGGTCATCTGACAGAAGACGGGGACGCGCGGGTGGTGCCATCCTGAGCGTCGTATGAGCGCTGAGCGGGAGCGTATCGCGGGATTCGGCAGGCTCGAGAACGGCCTGCGCCAGGCCGGCGACTGGTACCTGTGGGGGCCGTACGTCAGCGAGCGTCAGTGGGGCACCGTGCGCGAGGACTACAGCGCGGACGGCTCGGCCTGGACCTACCTGCCTCACGACCACGCCCGCTCGCGCGCCTACCGGTGGGGCGAGGACGGCCTGGCCGGCTTCTGCGACGTCGAGCAGCGCCTGTGCGTGGCGCTGGCGCTGTGGAACGGTCGCGACTCGATCCTCAAGGAGCGGGCCTTCGGGCTGACCGGCGCCGAGGGCAACCACGGGGAGGACGTCAAGGAGTACTGGTGGTACCTGGACGCGCTCCCCAGCCACGCCTGGAACCGCTGGCGCTACCACTACCCGCAGGCCGCCTTCCCCTACGAGGACCTCCTGCAGGTGAACGGCCGGCGCGGGAAGCTCGACCCCGAGTACGAGCTGCTCGACACCGGCGCGTTCGCCGGCGACCGCTACTGGATCGTCGAGGTCGTCTACGCCAAGTCGAACCCGCACGACGTGCTCATGTCCGTCCAGGTGACCAACGCGGGTCCGGAGCCCGAGACGCTGCACGTGCTCCCGACCCTGTGGTTCCGCAACACGTGGTCCTGGGACGCCGGCGCGGCCAGGCCCACGCTGGAGGCGTCCAGCCCGACGTCGATCAGGGCGGCCCACCCGTTCCTCGGCGATCTCGAGATCCTGGCGGCTCCCGGCCCGGACGGCACCCGCCCGGCGCTGCTGTTCTGTGAGAACGAAACGAACGACGAGCGCCTGTACGGCGTTCCCCCGGCCACGCAGTGGCCCAAGGATGGGATCAACGACCACGTGACGAGGGGAGCGGCGACGGTGAACCCCGCCGGCCGGGGCACCAGGGCCGCCTTCTGGTACCGGGTGACCGTGGCCCCCGGGGCGACCATCGAGCTGCGCCTCCGCCTCCGGCCTCTCGCCGCGGCGTCGGGGCCGAGCACGGCCCTCGGACAGGACTTCGACGAGGTCGTCACCCTGCGCCGGCGCGAGGCCGACGAGTTCTACGCTGAGCTGACCCCCGCCGGCGCCTCCGACGACGAGGCGATGGTGATGCGCCGGGCGTTCGCCGGGATGCTGTGGAGCAAGCAGCTGTACTGCTACGACGTGGACCGCTGGCTCGACGGCGATCCCGGGCAGCCCCAGCCGCCGGCGTCCCGGCTGGGCGGCCGCAACGCACGCTGGCGCAACTTCGACAGCTTCGACATCATGTCGATGCCGGACAAGTGGGAGTACCCCTGGTTCGCCGCCTGGGACCTCGCCTTTCACTGCGTGGCCCTGGCCCACGTCGACCCGGCGTTCGCCAAGTACCAGCTGATCCTGCTGTGCCGCGAGTGGTTCCAGCATCCCAGTGGGGCCCTGCCCGCCTACGAGTGGGACTTCGGCGACGTCAACCCTCCCGTCCAGGCGTACGGGGCGCTCCAGGTCTTCGCCATCGACGGCGGCCGCGACCTCGACTTCCTCAGCCGAATCTTCGACAAGCTGCTGATCAACTTCACGTGGTGGATCAACCGGGAGGACGCCGGCGGGAACAACCTGTTCGAGGGCGGCTTCCTCGGGCTCGACAACATCGGGCCGCTGGATCGCTCCCATCTCCCGGTGGCGGGCACCCTGGTCCAGTCCGACGCCTCCGGGTGGATGGCCGCGTACGCCCTCGCCATGGGCGCCATGGCCGAGATCCTCCGTGACGCGGGTATGCGGCCGGGCCTCGACCTGGTCCTGAAGTTCCTCGAGCATTTCGCCGCCATCCGGACCGCCATGGACCAGCAGGGAATGTGGGACGACCAGGACGGGCTGTTCTACGACAGGCTCGTCACCCCCGACGGGACCGCCGTGCCGGTCAGGACGCGGTCGATGGTCGGCATCATTCCCGTCCTGGCGGCCGCCGTGGTCGACGAAGACCTGGTGGAGCGGGCCCTCACCGTCGGAAAGGATGCCGCGTGGTTCCTGGAGCGCCTGGGCGTCCATTCCACGGAGGACCTGGCCGACCACGGTCTGGTCCGGGGAGAGCCCGGTCACCGGCGCCTGCTCCTCGGCGTCGTGGGGACCGACCGCCTGAAGCGGCTGTTCGCGAGGATGTTCGACGAGGGCGAGTTCCTCTCGCCCTACGGCCTGCGCTCGCTGTCGGCGTACCACCGAGACCACCCCTACGAGCTGGACGTCGAAGGCGTCCGTGCCACCATCGACTACGAGCCGGCCGAGTCGACGACCACGATGTTCGGCGGAAACTCCAACTGGCGCGGTCCGGTGTGGTTCCCCCTGAACTGGCTGGTCGTCGACGCCCTGGAGCGCTATCACCAGTTCTTCGGGAGCGACCTGCTGGTCGAGTACCCGACGGGTTCCGGACGCCTGCTGCCCCTCGACGCGATCGCGCAGGACCTGCGCCGGCGCCTCACCTCGATCTTCCTGGTCGGCCCGGACGGCCGGCGGCCCTGCTTCGGGTGGGTCGACCGCCTCCAGCACGACCC
>JBKPCH010000122.1:0-15585 GCA_046727275.1 Candidatus Dormiibacterota bacterium | reverse complement strand
GGTCGAGGCCGCGGTCGACCAGGCCCAGCAGCACCTGGGCCTGGATCTGCGGCTGGCCGTCCGCGCCCATCGTCCCGAACGCGGCCCAGCAGCGGCCGTCGCGCGCCGCCATCGCCGGGATCAGCGTGTGCATCGTCCGCTTGCGCGGCTCCAGCAGGTTGGCGTGGCCCGGCTCCAGGCTGAAGTACATCCCCCGGTTCTGGAGCAGCACGCCCGTCCCCGCCGCCACGACGCCGGATCCGAACGTGCCCGCCACGCTCTGGATCAGCGACACGACATTGCCGTGCTCGTCCGCGGCGCACAGGTACACCGTGTCGCCCTCCGGGATGGCGGGCGCCGGGCCGGCCGTCCCGGCGTCGGCCGGCACGTCGAGGAACGGCTCCCACGGCACGTGCACGAAGTCCGGGTCGCTGATGAACCGCTCGCGCAGCGGGTAGGCCTGGTCCCGCGCCCGGAGCAGCGAGCGCGCGAACGGCGCCCCCGGCTCCAGCTCCGCCGCGTCGAGCCGCTCGAACCGGCGCAGCATCGCCGCCGCGCACAGGCCCTGCGTCGGCGGTGGCAGCTCGTAGACCGTCAGCCCCCGGTAGGGGAAGGCCACCGGCTCGACCCAGGCGGAGCGGTGGGCGACCAGGTCGCCGGCGGTGACCAGCCCGCCGCGCCGCTCCAGCGTCGCCGCGATCGCCCCGGCCACCGCGCCCCGGTAGAAGCCGTGGAAGCCGTTGCGCCCGATGTCCTCGAGCGTGTCCGCCAGGTCCGGGTTGCGGAGGGCCATGCCGGCCTTCAAGGGCGGGAACAGGGCGGCGGAGCCGGGGTCGGCCAGCAGCCACCCGGCGTTCTCGGCCAGGCATCCAGCCAGCCCGGCGGTCACCGCGTAGCCCTCCCGGGCGTGGGCCACAGCGGCGGCCATGAGCGGTTCCAACCCCAGGGTGCCGAAGCGTTCCACGAGGCGGCCCCAGGCCTCGGCGGTGCCGGGCACGGTCACCGCCAGCGGCCCGGTCTCGGGCATGACGGCGTGTCCCGCTGCGCGCACGGCCTCCGCGGTGGCGAGCGACCCGGACCGGCCGGCGCCGGCCAGCCCGACGGGGGCCGCTGCGCCGGCCGGCCAGACCAGGGCGAACAGGTCGCCGCCGACGGACGTCATGTGCGGGTAGACCACGCAGAGCACGGCGTCGGCGGCGACGGCCGCGTCGACGGCGTTACCGCCGCCGCGGAGGACTCCGGCGCCCGCCTCGGCGGCCAGGTGGTGCGGCGCGGCGATGATGCCTCTCGTCACGTCAGACGCCATTGTGCGGCCGGACCGCTCAGGCCGGCTCGGCCAGCGCCACCCCGCCCACGGGCACGCGGAGGTCGTTCAGGCCCGCCTCCAGCCGGCCGCCGCCGACCGGCTGGCCCCGGCAGTCGCGAACGTCGACGGCGAGCGCCGAGGCCGTGTGGACTACGACCCGGTCCACCGGCCCGGCGTTGGTGATCGCGAGCGGCGCGGGGTCGGCCGGCCCCAGCTCGACGACCCGGTCGTCGTAGACGGCGACCACGGTGCCCGCCGCGCCGCGCGCCCGGGCGGCGGGGTAGAGCAGGTCGGCGCGCTCGAGCTTCAGCTCGCCGTCCAGCAGCGTCGGCCGGCGTTCGTTCCAGAACCGCAGCCAGAAGCGCAGCGCCTCCAGGTGCGCCGGCGGGACGCGGTCCAGCCGGACGGAGATCTGCGGAACCGAGAACAGGACGTCGATGAGCTGCACCGCCGCCGTCTCGGCGCTGGCCGCCGGGCTCCAGAGCAGCATGTCCGAGTGGACGGCGCTGCGTCCCGAGAGCAGCCGCAGGTCCAGCGTCCGCAGGCGGTTCTCGCCGCCACCGCCCGGGCAGTCGCCGGCCCGGAACATGGCTGCCGCGGCGCGCATCCGGGGCCCCGTGTACTGCTGGCGGAACTCCAGCAGCGCCAGCGGGTTGACCTGCCGCATCCGCTCGCCGATCTCGGCCACGAGCCACCCGGCGGCCTCCGACACCGAGGCGCAGTCGGCGCCGGCGCCGGGCGGCTCCTGCTCGAAGCGGGAGAAGATGTCCAGGAAGTCGATCTTGATGCCGTCCAGCGACCAGTCGCGCATGACGCGCTCGCAGAGCTCGACGCAGTGGCGGCGCACCTGGGGATGGCGCGGGTCGAGCACGGCCGCTGCGCGGTGCTGGATGACGCCGAGCAGGCTGCTCTCGAACCGGCGCCGGGTCCGGGTCCCCTCCCCCACCAGCGGCAGCGCCAGCCACAGCATGCAGCCGAGCCCCTGCTCGCGCAGGGCGGCGACGTGCGCGCCGACGTCGGGGAACTTGTCGGCGGCGGGCTCCCAGTCGCCGCAGCTGGAGTAGTCGCGGGCGTCGTCCGAGGTGTGCCAGCCGTCGTCGACGATGACGAGGCCCATCCCCAGCGGGCCGGCCAGCCCCGCCTGGCGCTCCACCTCCGCGGCGGTCACCGCCTTGCCCATGCTGTACCAGGTGGAGTAGGCCGGGGTCCGGGCCAGCTCCGGCACCGGCGCCGGCGCCATGCCGCCCAGCGACTCCCACCACCGGACCACGTCGGCCAGGCAGCGCTCGTACGGCAGCCGGCGGTGGTCCAGCAGCAGGCAGACCTCGCGGTCGACCGCGGGCGCGCCGATGTGGAAGCCGAACCGGTCGCCGTGCTCCTCGACCCCGGCGGTGATCTCCACCGGCCGCATCGTCTCGGACAGCGCGAAGGTGGCCCGGCTCCGCCCGTCGGCCCCGAACAGGCAGCTGACCGGCGCCGAGTGGATGGCGCTGGTGGTCAGCCGGCTCGTCCACGGCGCCCGCAGCGACCGGTTCCAGACCGCCGCCGGGTGCCAGAACCCGGTCGCGTCGCCCAGCGGCTCGTTCCAGGAGAGCGCCACCCAGTCGTCGCCCGAGCGGGCGCCGGAGAAGCGCAGCGTGACCAGGTGCCGGCCGGGCTCCATCTCGGCCACGTGGACCGCCTCCTCGGGCAGCTCCGGCGACGCGTTGATCGTCAGCTCGACGCCGTCCACCCGGATCGTCCGCGACGTCATGCACCCCTCCCCGCTTCATCCCTTGAGGGAGCCGGCCAGCAGGCCGGCGACGAAGTAGCGCTGCAGGAAGACGAAGACCACCGCGATCGGCACGGCGGCCAGCGCCGTCCCGGCCATGATCTGGCCGTAGTCGGTCACGTTGAGGCCCTGCAGCGAGGCCAGCGCGACCGGCAGCGTGTACATCTCCCCAGTGCGCAGCGCGATCAGCGGCCACGTGAAGTCGTTCCACTGGAACAGGAACAGGAAGATGGCCAGCGTGGCCAGCGGCGCCTTCATCACCGGCACGACGATGTGCGGGATCAGGCGCAGCTCGCCGCAGCCGTCCACGCGCGCGGCGTCCAGCAGCTCGTCCGGCACGGCGCCGCAGGCCTGCCGCATCAGAAAGATCCCGAATGGCAGGGCCAGGCTGGGCAGGATGATCGCCTGGTAGGTGTTCAGCCAGCCGACGGCCAGCATCGTCTTGAACAGCGGCACCAGGGTGACCTGCGAGGGCACCACCAGCGTGGCCAGCAGCGTGAAGAACAGGGCGTCCCGGCCCCGGAAGCGGTACTTGGCGAACGTGTAGCCGGCCAGGCCGCAGACCACCACGCCGCCCGCGGTGTAGAGGCTGGCGATGAGCAGCGAGTTGCCCACCACGCGCACGATGCCGACGGAGGCCTGCAGGTGCTGGAGGTTGGCCCACAGGTAGCTGCCCGGCAGCAGTTGCGGCGGCAGGCTGAAGATCTCCGCGTTGCTGTGGGTGGCGGCCACCGCCATCCAGTAGTAGGGGAAGATCGCGACGACGGCCGCCAGCGCCAGCGCGGCGGTGAGGCCGAGGCCGCGGGCGCGCGCGGTCACGAGCGGCGCTCCAGGATGCGCAGCTGGAGGATGCCCAGCGCCGAGATGACCACCGCCATGACGTACGCGATGGTCGACGCGTAGCCGAAGTCGAAGTACCGGAAGCCGTTCTGGTAGAGGTACAGCGTCATCGTCATCGTGGCGTTGTTGGGCCCTCCGCCGGTCAGCACGTAGGGCTCCTCGAACAGCTGCAGCGTGCCGATCGAGGAGAGGACGATCGTCAGCAGGATGATCGGCCGCAGCATCGGCACGGTGACGGCCCGGAACTGCCCCCACCGCCCCGCCCCGTCCACCTCGGCCGCCTCGTACAGCTCGCGCGGGATGCCCTGCAGGCCGGCCAGGTAGATGACCGCGTTCTGGCCCGTGTAGTGCCAGGTGAGCGCGATCATGATGGAGAACTTGGCCAGCGTGGGGTCGCCGAGCCAGTTGACCTTGGGCAGCCCGAGCCCGGCGAGCAGGCCGTTGAGGAGCCCGAACTGGTGGTTCAAGAGGACCGAGAAGACGATCCCGTAGACCACCAGCCCGGTCACGACGGGCAGGAACACGGCCAGCCGCCACACCACCCGGAGCCGGACTGCCGGGACGTTCAGCGCCAGCGCCAGCAGGAGCGCCAATGAGAGCATCAGCGGCACCTGCACGGCGAGGATGAAGAAGTTGTTGCCCAGCGCGGTGAAGAAGAGCGGGTCGTGCAGCAGGCGCACGTAGCTGCCCAGGCCGATGAACTGCGACTCGTCGCCCTGCTGCGAGAAGAGGCTCAGCACCAGCGCAAACGCGAACGGGTAGATCTTGAACGCGGCGAACAGCGCCAGGGCCGGCAGCAGGAAGACGTAGGGGGCGGTCCTGGTGCTCAGCCCGGGAAGCCGGCGCCGCCCCCCGACGGCCTCGCGCCGGGCCGCCCCGACGATCACTGCTTGATCTTCCGCCCGGTCTGGTTGGCCAGCTGCTGGGCCGCGCTCTCCAGCACCGCCTTCGGGTCGGCGCCGCGCAGCAGGACCTGCGTCTGGGCGTCGTCCACCAGCTTCAGCGCGCGGGCGTAGTCGGCGGAGTAGTTGCTGGCGGAGCGGTTGTCCTTCAGCTCCTGGTCGAAGACCTGGTCGACCTTCTGGCCGCCGAAGTACGTGTCCGGCGCGGAGAACACCGGGTCCTCGTGCGCGGCCAGCAGCGCCGGGTAGAGGCCCGACTCGTTGTAGGCCGTGATCTGCGAGTGCGCCCGGGTCAGCGCGAACTCCACGAACGCCCAGGCGGCGTCCTTGTTCGGGCTGGTGCCGGCCACGGCCAGGTTGCTGGAGTTGACGATCGCCGCCCGGGAGCCGCCCTGCTTCACGGCCGGCGGCAGCATGACCTGCCAGTCGCCGGTCTGCTCCGGCAGGTTCTTCTTGGCCCAGCCGACCCACCACCCGGGGTTCGGAGCGACCGCGACCTGGCCGCTCTTGAACGACGCCGTCACGATCGGGGTGCCGCCGGACACGTCCGCGACCAGCCCCGCGTCGTTGAGCCGCTTGATGATGGTCATGGCGGTCACCGCCGGCTGGCCGCTGAGCGTGATGTTGCCGGCCGCGTCGAAGTAGAACGTGCCCTGGAGCTGCAGGAGCATCTGGAAGAAGTTGGCGGAGTCGGCCTGCGTGGCGGACTTGTTGATGCCGATCAGATAGGCGCCCGTCGCCTTCTTGACGGCGGTGCCGAGATCGATCATCTGGTCCCAGGTCGTCGCGCTCTCGGGCTTGACGCCGGCCTTGTCGAAGAAGTCCTTGCGGTAGTAGAAGCCGGCCGCGTTGGCCTCCCACGGCAGCGCGTACACCTTGCCGCCCTTCGTCACCGTCCCCCAGAGGCCGCCCGCGAAGGCGTCCCTGTACCTGTCCGCGCCCAGGGCCGACAGGTTGGCGAGGCCGTGCGGGAACTTCTCCAGGTAGCTGGGCAGGTAGTCGATGCCGATGTGGAGCACGTCGGCCAGGCCCTGGCCGCCGGCCGCCATCGCGGTCGTGATCTTGTCCCAGATCGCCGGGTTGCCCACGTCCTGGACGGTGACGCTCACCTGCGGGTACTGCTTGTTGAAGTCGGGCAGAACCGCTCTCAAGCCGGGCGAGGGCCCGGTCCAGGTCCACACGGTGATGGCGCCCTTCGGCGTGCCGCCTCCCCCCGACGCGGCGTTTCCGCTGCTGCCCCCGCCGCAGTCGACACCCAGGGCGAGCAGTCCCGCTCCCGCCCCGGCCGCGGCGAGGAACTCTCGACGCGACCACCCTCCGCGACCAGCCAGCCAGTCCCTCTCGGCCTCGCTCATGGCGCCTCCTCCTCCGGGTACCAGGTACCGTTTCCCAAGGCCGAATCTAGCACTTTCGCACGGAAACGAACGGCCGAATGTGTGATGTCTTGAGACGTCGTGGGCGATCGGGCATACTTTGACGCTGGAAACATGTGCGGTCCTGTTCGGACGAGGGGGTAGGCCAGATGCTGCCCAGGCAGCGGCAGGCGATGATCCTCGAGGAGATCCGCCGGCGCTCCGGCGTCCGCGTCAGCGACCTGGCCGAGGTCCTCCAGGTGTCGCCGATGACCGTCAGGCGCGACCTGGCCCGGCTGCACGACCGCGGCCTCCTGCAGAAGGTCCACGGCGGCGCCACGCTGGCCACGACCCCGATGCGCCGGGAGCCGGTCTTCGAGGCGCGGGCGCTGGAGCGGCGGCGCGAGAAGCAGGCGATCGCGCAGCAGGCGGTCGGGCTGGCGCAGCCGGGGGCGACGGTGGGCCTGACCGGCGGCACGACCACCTGGTACCTCGCCCAGTACCTGGCCGCAGTGCCGGACGTCACGGTCGTCACCAACTCGCCGCGGGCGGCCGAGGTGATGTGGCGCGCGGCCCGACCCGACCAGACGGTGGTGCTGACCGGGGGCGTCATGGACACCTCGGGCGCGCTGGTCGGCCCCCTGGGCGAGCAGGCGCTGGCGCGGCTGCACGTGGACGTGCTGTTCGTGGGCTGCCACGGCTTCCACGTGCGCACCGGGCTGACGTGCGCGGGGCTGGCCGAGGGCAATCTCAACCGGGCGTTCGTAGGCATCGCGACGACGGTCGTGCTGGTGGCGGACCACAGCAAGTGGGGCCTCGCCGGCCTCAGCGCCTTCGCCAGCCTGGACGAGGTCGACGTGTGCGTCACGGACGCCGGCGCCGACTGGGAGGTCCGCGGCCTGCTCGCCGAAGCGGTGGGCGAGCTGCTCGTCGCGCCTGTGGCGGAGCCGGAGCCCGTGGCGACGGGCTGACGGCCGCCGCGGCGGGCGCCGCCTCTGCCGAGCAGTCCCCGCCCCGCCCTGCCATGGGGGCGGGCCTGACGCTACGGGCCGGCGGAGGACGCGTCAAGCGGGGCTGTGAAGCCGTCGGGCCCGGTGGCCACATGGCGCCGCCGTCGGGGCAAAGCCAGCCGGCCAGGCTACGCCGGGACGATGACCTCCAGCGCCTTCGGGACGACCTCGAACACCGCCGGCAGCACGCCCGGCAGCTCGCCGTCCGCCTCGATCCGCACCCGCTCGGGCGAGCTGACCTCGACCCGCCGGCCCCTCGTGTGGGCGATCTCCGGGTGGCCCTGCTCCAGGTGCGTGCCCCTGCGGAAGTTGCCCATGTTGCGGATGCTCTCCCACCTGCCCACGTCGCCGACCGTGACCACGTCGAACAGCCCGTCGTCGGGAACCGCCCCCGGCGCCACGCACATGCCGCCGCCGAAGTAGCGGCAGTTGGCGACCACGACCTGCTGGGCGAGGAACTCCCGGCTCTCGCCGTCGACCACCAGGCGGACCGGCTTGTTCCGCCAGCGCAGCAGGGTCACGACCGAGGCCAGCTGGAACGTCAGCTCCCCGTTCAGGAACCGCGGCCCCGACTCCACCCTGTCCACCACGTCGCCGCCGATGCCCGCGCTGGCGATGTTCACGAAGTAGCGCAGGATCGTGTCACTGCCCGGGTCGACGCTCGTGCAGGTGACGCGGCCGGCGTCGATGCGCCGGGCGTGGCCGGCGGCCAGCACCTCGGCCGCGCGCTCCACGTCCGCCGGCAGGCCGAACATGCGGGGGAAGTCGCCCCCGGTGCCGGCCGGCAGCACGCCCAGGCGAGTGCCCCCAACTCCCTCGCCGGCGGCCAGCAGGCCGTTGGCCACCTCGCTGGTGGTGCCGTCGCCGCCGGCGGCCACAACCAGGGGGCGACCCTCCAGCGCAGCCGCCCGGGCCAGCTCCACCGCCTCGCCGCCGCAGGACGTGAGGACGTCGTCGAAGTCTAGGCCGGCGGCGCGCAGCCGGCTCGCGGTCGCCGCCCAGTGCCGGCCGGTCCGGCCGCCGGCCGAGGCCGGGTTGACGATGATGAGCGCGTCCTTCACGTGCGGTCTCTTCCTCCCACTGCGTGCGGGTTCAGCCGGCCGTCCGGGTCGAACGTCCGCCGGACCTCGTCCCAGACGTCCCACCAGCCGCCCAGCTCGGCGCGGATCCAGCGCGCCCTGGCCCTGCCCACGCCGTGATGGTGGCTGATGGTCGCGCCCCGGCGCAGGGCGACGTCCATCGTGCCGGCCCAGGCGGCCTCGTACGCGGCCTGGGCGGCGGGCTCGTCGGGCGCCGTTCCGGCGAACGTGAAGTAGGCGCAGCAGCCCTGGCCGGAGCCGTGGCTGAAGTGGCACAGCGCCAGCCCCGCCGTCCCCGCCAGGTGCCCCTTCACCTCCTCGTACAGGCCGGGCACGACCGACCAGGCCGCCCCCAGCTCGATCGTGTCCAGGTAGGCGCCGGCCGGCTCCAGCAGGTCGCGCAGCCGGTCGGCGGAGAGGTCGAAGCGGTGGCGCTGCCAGCGCTGCCACGGCTCCTCGCCGAGGGGCTCGCCACCGGCCGCCTCGATGGCCTCGGCCAGCACCGCCGCCTCGGCCCCGGCGACGGGCCGCGGACCGGCCGCAGCCCCGACCAGCAGGCAGCCGCCCTCGGTGAAGCCCTGCAGCGCGGAGTCCTCCGGGTCGTAGAGGCGCAGGACCAGCGGCCGCAGGTCGCGCTGGTGCACCTCGCGCAGCGCCCGCAGGCCCGGGCCCACGGCCGGCAGCCGCCAGCCCCGCCCGACGACCGCCTCGGGCAGCCGCCGGACCCGCAGGACCGCCTCCAGCACGACCCCCAGGCCGCCCTCCGCCCCGACGAACAGCTGGTCCAGAGCCGGTCCCGCCGCGGAGCGGGGGTGGACGCGGGCGGGCAGCACCCGGCCGTCGGGCAGCGCGACCGTCAGGCCCAGGACCAGGTCCTCGACGTTCCCGTGCCGCGTGGACTCCTGCCCGGAGGAGCGGGTCGCCACCAGGCCGCCGACAGTCGCCACCGGCAGCGAGCTCGGGAAGTGCCCGAGCGTCAGGCCCCGCTCGTTGAGCCGGCGCTCCAGGGCCAGCCCGTTGACGCCGGCGCCGGCCCGGACGAGGAGGTCCTCCGCGTCGATCTCCACGCCGTCCAGGCCGGACAGGTCCAGCACCAGGTCGTCTCCGTCCGGGCCCAGCGCGCCGCAGACGCCGCTGCCGCCGCCCATCGGGACCACGCGGCGGCCGGAGCGCAGGAGCGCCGCCACCTCCTCGAACGTGCCCGGCCGGGCGACCTCGACCGCCGGCGGCGCCTGCCCGGCCCGGGCGCGCATGAGCGCGAGCGGCCAGGTGTCGGAGACCGGGTGGGACTCCGTCACGACGCCGCCCAGCGGCCGGCCAGCCAGCCGGTCAGGATCGGCACCCCGAAGCCGTAGCCGCGTATGTAGTCGTAGCCGCCCAGGACCGAGCCGGCCGCCCGGAGGTTCTCGTAGGGCACCGCGCCGTCCCAGTCGAGCGGCCGCAGCCGATCGTCCGTCAGCAGGCCGGTCCGGAACGCGGGGTGCGGGGAGAGCTGCTCCAGCAGGCGCAGGCGGGCCGGCCACTCGCGGTCCACGCGCCGGCCGTCGTGGAAGACGCCCAGGTCGCAGACCGGCTCCCGCACGACGCGCTCCTTGACCAGCCCGCCGCCCAGGAAGCGCCCGCTGGCGAGCACGAGCTCGTCCGCCGGCAGCTCCGAGCTGGCCGTGACCGCGGCGGTGACCCGACGCCCCTCGGCCCGGACGCCGACGACCTCGCCCTGCGCCACCTGCACCCCGTGCTCGCCGAGCGCCGCGTCCAGCGCCCGCTGCAGCCGCCAGCCGTGCGGCGAGGGCAGCGTGGCCAGCAGCTCGAACCCGTTGTCCGGCAGGTGCGCCAGCCCCGGCGGGTAGGCGACCGCGTCGACGGTGTCGCGCACGATGGGCGCCGGGCGCCCGACCAGGTCGCTGAGCGCCGCCGCGGGGGGCAGCTCGAGCGCGGCCACCACGGCCCGGGCCCGGATGCCGGCGTCGGCCAGGGCGGCCGCGGCGGCGAGGGCGTCGTAGTCGCCGACCCCGCTGAACCCGACCACCGCCACCCGCTTGCCCTGCAGGCCGCCCAGCTCACCGGCCTCCACCGACTCGGGGACCAGGTGGGCGGGCCGGACGCCGCCGTGGACGTCCGCGTACCAGCCGGTGGTCCGCCAGCTGCCGGTCAGCCGCAGCCCCACCCGGCTCAGCGAGCTCTGGACGTGGTAGCAGACCTCGTCCAGCAGGGTGACGATCTCGAAGTCGTTGAGCCCGAGGCGCACGAAGGGATGGTAGGGCTGGGCCGCGGCCAGGGCGCGCATCTCCCGCAGGTCCGCGGCGATCTCCATGCCGCCGGCGTAGAGGGCGGTCGCGCCCGGCGCCCGGCTGACCAGCGTGACCTGGGCACCCCGCTGGCTCGCCGCCATGGCGGCCATGCAGCCGGCGATGCCGCCGCCGACCACGAGCACCCTGGCCACGGGCGCCTAGCCCCGGGTGCCGCGCGTGGCACCGCGGCGGGGGTCGCGGGCCGGACTGTCCGGCCGGAGGACGCTCCGTGCCGGATGCGCGACGGCGGCCCGCCCCAACACCGCCGTCCCTAGTCTCGGCCGGCTCGGCTCAGCACCCGCCGGGTGTCGTCGACGTCCCGGGCGATCTGCTCGCTCAGCGACCGCGCGTCCGGGTACTTGACCTCGTCGCGCAGCCGCGCCACGAAGCGCAGCTCCAGCCGCTGCTGGTACAGGTCGCCGGCGAAGTCCAGCAGGTACGCCTCCACCCGCAGCTCCGTAAAGTCGAACGTCGGCCGGTAGCCGATGCTGATTGCGGCCTGGTAGTCCCCGGCCGGCGTGAGCGCCCAGCCGGCGTAGATGCCGCGGCCCGGCACCAGCTTGCTCGGCGGCACCGCCAGGTTCACCGTCGGCCATCCGATCTCCCTGCCGATCCGGTCACCGGGCTCGACCAGCCCGGCCATCGCGAAGTGCCGGCCCAGCAGCCGGCTGGCGGCCTCAACCTCGCCCAGCGTCAGCAGCCGGCGCACGTCGGAGCTGTGGACCTCCTCGCCGTCCACCAGCAGCGGCGGCACCTCGTCGACCTCGGACCCGCTGGCCGCCGCCTCCCGGCGCAGCCAGCCCACGTCGCCGGCCCGGCCACGTCCGAGGGCGAAGTCGCGGCCCACGACCAGCCGGCGCACGTCGACCGTCTCGCGCAGCCGGCGCATGAACTCCCCGGCCTCCACCGCGGCCAGCTCTCGCGTGAACGCCAGCACGATGCCGTGCTCGACGCCCAGCGCGCGCACCGCCTCCAGCCGCTCGTCGAGCGTGGTGATCTGCGGGGGGCAGTTGACCGGGTCGAGCACGCAGCGGGGATGCGGGTCGAACGTGATGAACGCCGAGGCGAGGTCCTCCCGGCGCGCGCTCTCCACCACCCGCTCCAGCACCGCCCGGTGGCCCAGGTGGACGCCGTCGAAGCTGCCGATCGCGACGGCAGTCGGGCCCAGCCGCTGCTCGGGCAGGCCCAGGTGCCGGCGCACGGCTGGACCTAGCCCAGGACCTTGTCGGGGACGAAGGTCCGGCGCAGCGGATCGGTGTGGCCGAGGGCGACCAGGCGCCCGCGCTCGTCGTGGGCGCGCAGCTGGCCCGGGCGCGGCTCGGGCAGCACGCGCACCGAGCGGCCCTGGCGGACCTGCGCCTCCTGCTCCGCCGTGAGCCGGACGGGCTCCATCTCCGGCAGGATCGCCTCCGGCGGCAGCAGCCGCGCCTGCACCGCGGCCAGGTCGGTCAGCTCGGCCGGCGACACCGCCTCCTCCACACGCAGGCCGCCGTAGGCCGTGCGGGCGAGCTGGCCCAGGTAGCCGCCAACGCCCAGCGCCTCGCCGAGGTCCCTGGCCAGCGAGCGCAGGTACGTGCCGCTGCCGCAGGTGACCCGGATGCGCGCAACGGGCTCGGCGCCGGGCGCGAACGCCAGCAGGTCGGCCGAATAGATCTCGACCGTCCGGGCGGCCGGGCGGGTCAGGTCGCCGTGCCGGGCCCGCTTGTAGGCGCGCTCGCCCTCCACCTTGACGGCCGAGAAGGCGGGCGGCTCCTGGCTGATCTGGCCGACGAACCGGCCCAGGGCGGCCCGCACGTCGTCCTCCCCGAGGTGGCCGGCGGGCGCGACCGGCTCGGGCTCGCCCTCGGCGTCGTCGGTCGTCGTGCGGAAGCCGAGGTGGACGTTCGCCTCGTACGTCTTGGGCAGGCGCAGCGCGAACTCGGAGAGCCGGGTCGCGGACTCGATCAGGATCGGCAGCACGCCGGTCGCCAGCGGGTCCAGCGTCCCGGCGTGGCCCACCCGGCGTGCGTGCGTGACCTTCCGGAGCTGGGCGACAACCGAGAAGGAGGTCGCGCCCGCGGGCTTGTCGATGTTGAGGACACCGGGGCGCATCGCCCGCTAGCCTCGCTTCGCGTCGCGGATCGCGTCGCGGGCCACCGCCACGACTGCCGGGATGGCCCTGTCCAGGGGCAGGGGCACCTCGGCGCCGGCGGCGCGCAGGTGGCCGCCGCCGCCGAAGACCGCGCACAGCGCCGCCGCGTCGACGGCGCCCCGGCTCCGCACGCTGATCTTGGTGAGCCTGGCGCCCACCTCCTTGAAGATGATCGCCACCTCCAGGCCGGCCAGGCTGTTCAGCGTGTCGATGATGTCCTCCGACTCGGCCATCACGGCGCCCGACTCGCGCAGCATGCGCCGCGTGACCTTGGCCCAGGCCAGCCGGCCGTCCAGCTCCACCTGCATGCTGGCGATCGAGAGGCCGCTCAGCTTGACCGTGGTGAGCGGCCGCGACTTGTAGACCATCGAGGCCACGTAGCTCGGGTCGGCGCCCAGCGCCGCCAACCGGGAGGCGTCGCGCAGCGCACGCGGCGTCGTGTTCTCGTGCCGGAAGCCGCCCGTGTCGGTCATCAGCGCGGTGTAGAGGTTCGTCGCCATGGCCGGGGTGATCGGCCATTCGAAGTGCTCGAGCATGTCCAGGACCATCTGGCCCACGGCCGAGGCGTCGCTGTCGATGATGTTGAGGTCGCCGAAGCGCGAGTTGGACGCGTGGTGGTCGACGTTGACGACGGTCGCCAGCTCCGACACGTGCGCCGCCGCGCTGCCCGAGCGCTCCATGTTCCCGGAGTCGAAGACGAGCACCAGGCGCAGGTCCTCCCCCTCGGGCGGCCGCTCCACGATCTGGTCGAAGCCGGGCATCCAGGCGTACTTCTGGGGCAGCGGGTGCGGGATGACGACCCAGACCCGCTTGCCGCGCGCCCGCAGCGCCTCGGCGAACGCCAGGCTGCAGCCCAGCGTGTCGCCATCGGCGTCCTTGTGGCCCATGACGAGGATCGAGTCGTGCTGGTCGAGCAGCTCCCGGAGCTGGTCGACGAGGCTTCCCATGGCTGTGATGCTCAACGGCCCAGCGTCTCCTCCGAGTCGCCCGCCGGCTCCTCCGGTGGGAGGATCTCGCGCAGCGTCTTCGAGATGCGCACCGAGTACTCGATCGAGGGGTCGATCTCGAAGCGCAGGTCCGGCGTGAACTTCAGGTTCTGGAGGCGGCGCCCCAGCTCGCGCCGGATCAGGCCGCTGGCGCTGCGCAGCCCGGCGAGCGTGGCCCGGCCCTCCTGCTCACCGCCCAGCACGCTGACGCGCACTCGCGCCGAGCGCAGGTCCGGGGACATCCGGACCTCGGTGATGCTGACGAAGCCGATCCGGGGGTCCTTCAAGTCGCGACGGATGATCTGCATGATCTCCTCGCGAATCTGGGCGCCCACCTGAACGACACGGTGGCCGCTCATCAGCGCCGCTCCTATTGGACGTTCCCCGGAAAGCCCCGCCGGAGGAGGGCCCGGCTCAGGGACGACACGGGACTAGATCTCCTCCAGCTCGAGCCGATAGGTCTCCATGATGTCACCTGCTTCGAAGCCCTCGAAGCGTTCGAGGCCGATGCCGCACTCCTGGCCGGCGACCATCTCGCGCACGTCCTCCTTGAGGTGCTTCAGGGAGCTGATCCGGCCCTCCCAGATCTGGGTCGTCGGCGTCCCGACCACTCTCGACGTACGGCCGCCCGTAGTGACTGTTGCAGCGCCGCGCATCAGCTTGACGTGGCCGCCCCGGCTCACCTTGCCCTCGAGCACCCGGGAGCCGGCGATGAGGCCCAGCCGCGGGATCCGGATCGGCGTGACGACCTCCACGCGGCCCTCCCAGACCTGCCGGTAGGTCGGCTCGCGCAGGCCCTTGGCCGCCCGCTCGACGTCCTCGGTCAGCTTGTAGATGACGTCGTAGTAGCGGACCTCGACCTTCTCGCGGTCGGCGGCGCGGTCCAGGGCCGGGGTGGGCTTCAGGTTGAAGCCGAGCACGATGGCGCTGGACACGCTCGCCAGGAGCAGGTCCGAGTCGTTGACCGGGCCGACGCCCTGGCCCACGACCTTGATCGTGACCACGGGGTCCTCGATCTTCTCCAGGGACTGCAGGACCGCCTCGAGCGCGCCCTGGGCGTCCGCCTTGACGACCAGGTTGAGCTCCTTGACGGCGCCCTCCTTGGCCCGGCGCGCCAGCTCCTCCAGGGTGACCCTGGGGGCCAGCTCGCGGCTGCCCTCGAGCGCCCGCTTCTCCTGCAGCTTGGTCAGGGCGATCTGCCGGGCGGCCTTCTCGGAGCCGACCACCTGGAAGATGTCGCCGGCGCTGGGCACCTCGCTGAGGCCGCTCGCCACGACCGGGGTGGCCGGGAGCGCCTCGTTGACCGCCTCGCCCCGGTCGTTGGTGAGCGCGCGGACGCGGCCGTAGATGTGGCCGCAGACGAAGTAGTCGCCGACCCGGAGCGTGCCGTTCTGGACCAGCACCGTGGCCACCGGGCCGCGGCCTCGCTCCAGGTTGCCGTCCACGACGGTGCCGATCGCGGGGCGGTCGGGGTTCGCCTTGAGCTCGAGGATCTCGCTGGAGAGCACGATGGTCGTCAGCAGGTCGTCGAGGCCCTGGCCCGTGCGGGCCGACACGTGCACGCACTCGTAGTCGCCGCCGTAGTGGCGGGTGACGATGTCCTGCGCGGCCAGCTCCTGGTGCACGCGGTCGATGTTGGCGTTGTCCCTGTCGATCTTGTTGATCGCCACGACGATGGGCACCTCGGCGGCGCGCGCGTGGTGGATAGCCTCGATCGTCTGGGGCATCACGCCGTCGTCCGCGGCCACGACGAGCACCACGAGGTCGGTCACCTGGGCACCGCGGGCGCGCATGGCGGTGAAGGCCTCGTGGCCCGGGGTGTCGATGAACACGAGCGCGTCGCCCTCGGCGGTCGTGACCTGGTAGGCGCCGATGCGCTGCGTGATGCCGCCGGCCTCGCCGGCCGCCACCCGGGTGCGCCGGATCGCGTCGAGGATG
>JBKPCH010000121.1:0-15630 GCA_046727275.1 Candidatus Dormiibacterota bacterium | reverse complement strand
GTTCCCGGTCCAGCGAGGCACCGCCCAGCGCGCCGGTCACCCCGACCAGCCAGCCGGGCCGGGCGGCCGAGCGCGGCAGGGGCCTGACGGCGGCCACGCCCAGCAGCGCCAGGGTCAGCGAGCCGTCGTGCGGCGCCGCGGTCGTGTCGCCGCCCACGAGCCTGAGCCCGACCTCGCCGGCCAGCGCGGCCAGGCCGCGGTACAGCCCCTCCGGCACCCCGGCCGGCCAGCGTCGGGGCACGGAGACGGAGACCAGGCCGTACGTCGGGGAGGCGCCCTTCGCGGCCAGGTCGCCCAGCGCGAAGCAGAGGGCGCGCCAGCCGATCGCCTCGGGCCGCTGCCGCGCCAGGTCGAAGTGGACGCCCTCGACCGAGGTGTCGCAGGTGGCCACCGTGCAGCGGCCGTCCGGTTCCAGCCACGCGGCCGCGTCGTCCTCGCCGGGACCGATGAGGAGGTCTCCGCCCGCCGGGGACAGGTGCGGCACCAGGCGCCGGATGAGGTCCAGCTCGGTCATGGATCGCCAGCCCCACCCTTACCCTCCCCCGCCGGGGGGGAGGGAGAACGCAGCTCGTCCAGCCACGCCCTGGCCTCGGCCTCCGGGTCGGCGGCCTCGCCCAGGGCCCTGATCGCGCACACCCGCGTCAGGCCGGCGGCGAGCAGCTCGGCCAGCCGGGCCCGCTCGACGCCGCCGATGGCGAACACCGGGACGGCCACCGCGGCGCTCACGGCCGCCACGCCGGCCGGGCCGATGACGCGCTTCTCGGTCTTCAGCGGCGTCGCGTACGCGGGCCCGCTGCCCAGGTAGTCGGCGCCGTCCCGTTCGGCCTCCCGCCCCGCCTCCGGCGACGAGGCCGAGGCGCCGAGCAGCAGGTCGGGCCCGGCGACGGCCCGGGCGGCGGCGACGGTGAGGTCGTCGGGCCCGACGTGCGCGCCGTCGGCCCCGCTGAGCAGGGCGACGTCGACGTGGTCGTTCACGATCAGGAGCGCCCCTGCGTCGCGGCAGGCGGCGGCCAGCCCGCAGGCCAGGTCCAGCAGCCGGCCGCGGGCGAGCCGCTTCTGGCGGAGCTGGACCAGCGGCACGCCCGCCCGCAGCCACGCGGCCACCAGGCGCCCGGTCGCGGCGGGCTCCGCCTCGGGCGTGATGGCGTAGAGCCGGGCCGCGTGGAGGCGCCGCAGCCGCTGCTGCCTGGACGAGTTCACGGACATATACTGCTCAGCCGGTGCATTTCAGTCTGGTCGACCCGGTGCTGCTGGCCGGCGCCGGGCTCCTCGTGGCGCACTCGGTTCGCCGGAGCTTCGTACCGTACCTCACCGAGCTCGTGGCCTTCGGGCTCGGCCTGGCGGCGGCGCTGGCGTGCTTCGACCCGATGGGTCGGTTCATCCACGCACGCCTGGGCCTGGGCGAGACGGTTGCCGGGTTCGGCAGCTTCCTGCTGGTGCTCGTTGTGGTGCACGCGCTGGTGCAGGTGCCGGTCGCCCGCGCGACGCGCTGGCTGAGCGACCACGTCAGCGCCATGCCGCAGAACGCCCGCGTCGCCATCGGGGCGGCGCCCGCGCTGGGGGTGGCGGCCGTCCTCGCCACCGTCCTGCTCTCGGTGGCGATGGTCCTGCCCCTGTCGGGGCTGAAGCCGGCGGTGACCGGCTCGGTGCTCGGCTCCCAGATCGCCAGCCACAGCGGCCTGGTGCAGGGCCGGGTGCAGCTGCTCCTCCTGCCGCAGACGGGCGACACGAAGCGGATCCTGGAGAGCGATCCGGTCTCCAACCCCGGCGAGGACGCGTTCCTGAAGCTGCAGTTCCCGCAGGACCTGGCGGTGCAGGCCGACCCGCCGGGCGAGGACCGGATGCTGCAGAAGCTGAACCAGGCCCGGGCCCAGGTCGGCCTGTCGCCGCTGCGCCCCGACCCGCTGCTGCAGCAGGCGGCCCGCGGCCACAGCCACGACATGTACGACCGGCGCTACTTCTCGCACCGGACGCCCGACGGCAAGACGCCGTACGACCGGCTGCACGACCTGCGCTTCCACTACGTCACGGCCGGCGAGAACATCGCCTTCGCCCCGGACGTCGACCAGGCGTGGGAGTCGCTGATGAACAGCCCGGACCACCGGGCGAACATCCTGAACCCCGACTTCCGCTGCATCGGCATCGGGGCCTTCAAGGGGCTGAACGGCTACGAGGAGATGTTCACCCAGGACTTCGCCGACTGCACGTAGAGGTGCAAATGGGGGGCAGCCCCCCCTTCCGGAACCCCCCTCTTCTGGACATCTGGGGAGCCTTCGGCTCAGCCCTTCGGGTCTGACCACGAGGCTGAGCGATGCCAGGGCAGATCCACTCACGCACTCGGGCGAAGCCCTTGTTTACGGCCGCGCCGGGCCTATGCGCGGCGGTCCTCGATCTCCCAGGCGTGGTCCAGGACGTGCCACGCCAGCCGGCGGGCGGCGTAGCGCTGGGGCCAGCCGTTCGGCACCAGCGGCCCGCCGTCCGAGGGCCGGCGCAGCGCCTCGAGGATCGCTGCGCGGAGCGCGGCCACGGCCGCCTCGTCGCCCGGCGCCGGCTCCGGCACCTTGATGCCGGCCAGCTTGCGCGCGTAGGCCGACTCGGCCCCGGCCACGTGCGTCACGATCGCGTCGCGGTCGCGGCCGCCGCCCCGCGGGCCCTTGCGCAGCACGGCCGGCGCCCCCGCGACCACCCGCTCCAGGTACTCCCAGGAGGCGACCAGGAACGCCGCGAGGCTGGCTGCCTCGTCCGCGGTCACCGGCGCGGCCGAGTCGCGTGCAGGCACGACTCCCGGGGCGCCGAAGTCGGTCGTCGCCGTGCCCGGCAGGCGCTCCAGCACCTCGAGGTCGTGGCGCTCCGGAAACGCGAGGCCGGCCGCAGCCGCGACCGGCCGGTAGCGCGGGGCCGCGGCGGCCAGCGCCGCCAGGGCCTGCTCCTCGTTCCTGCCCGCCCGGCACCAGCCCGGCCAGTCGAACGCGGCCGCGAAGGCGCGCTTGCCGCCGATCTCCAGGTAGACCGGGGTCACGGCCTCAGAAATGGAGCGGGTCTCCGAGGCGCTCGCGGAGCAGCCGGGAGATCTCGCCGTCCTCGGGGAACCTCCCGAGCTCCGCCTTGCTGAAGACCAGCTCGTCGTCCAGGCTGATCTCCAGCCTGCCGCGGCTGCCGGTGCGCAGCTCCAGGCCGGCGAGGATCGGCGCCCACTGGCCCAGGACCTCGCCGGCCAGCGCGACCGCCCGGGGCAGGTACTGACAGGGAACGCAGTACTCGATGGTCACGTGGTGCTTGGGATCGATCATCGGGTGGTCCAACCGGCACGGGCCGCCTCCTTATTCGTCGTGACGCCCGGACGCGGGCGCTGACGCGATCCAACCTTAACCGTTCGCCCTCAGCGTTCCGAACGCGGCCCGGCGTCGGCGGGCAGCAGCCCGTGCCGCACCGCGTACACGGCCGCCCGGGTCCGGTCCGGCACGCCCAGCTTGCCGAGGAGGCGCGACACGTGCGTCTTCACCGTCTCCTCGCCCAGGTGCAGCACGCCGGCGATCTCCCGGTTGGTCTGGCCCCCGGCGATGCCGGCCAGGACCTCGAGCTCCCGGGGTGTGAGCGGCTCCGGCGCTGCCTGGCCCTGGCGCACGCGCCCGAGGAGCTGGCCGGCGATCGGCGGGCGGAGGACGCTCTCGCCGCGGGCCGCGGCTCGCACCGCCTCCAGGAGCGCCTCCGGCTCGGCGTCCTTGAGCACGTAGCCGAGCGCGCCGGCGCGGATGGCGCCCACCACCTGGTCGTCCTCATGGAAGGAGCTGAGCACGACCACCCTCGCGGTCGGGCACCGCCGCGCGATGTCGCGGACGGCCTCCACGCCGCCGCGGACCGGCATGACCAGGTCCAGCAGGACGACGTCGGGGCGCAGCGCGACCGCGAGCCGCACGGCCGCCTCCCCGTCCGGGGCCTCGCCGGCCACCGCCATGTCCGGCTGCTGCTGCAGCATGTAGCGCAGGCCCTGCCGGACCACCGCGTGGTCGTCGACCAGGAGGACGCGGATCATCGCCGGGCCGGCACCCGCACCAGGATGGAGGTGCCCCGCCGGGGCCCGCTGCTGAGCTGGAGCCGGCCGCCCGCCCGCTCGGCCGCCTCGCGGGCCAGGACCAGGCCCAGGCCGCCCCGGCAGGCGGTCACGTCGAAGCCCCGCCCGTCGTCGGCCACGCGCAGCTCGACGGCGCCCGCCACCGTCCGCAGGCCCAGCTCGACCCGGCGCGCCCCGGAGTGGCGGGCGGCGTTGGAGAGGGCCTCCTGGGCGACCTGGAGCAGCTCCTCCTCGCGTCCGGGCTCGAGGCGGACCTGCTCGATCGCCGTCTCCACCGCCAATCCCAGCCGCTCCGCGTAGCGCTCGGCCAGCTCCCGCAGCCCGGCGGAGAGCCCCAGGTGGCCGACCGGCGCCGGCCGCAGCGCCAGGACCAGCGCGCGAAGCTGCCCGATGACCCGGCTGCTGGAGGCCCGGAGGCCGCCCAGCCGGGCCACCAGGTCCGCGTCTCCGGCGTGGCTGGCCTCCAGCCCGTGCAGCGTCGCCCGCATGGCGAACAGGTCCTGCGAGATGGCGTCGTGGAGCTCTCCCGCCAGCCGCTCGCGTTCGGCCTGCCGCGCGCCGGCGGTCGCCGCCGAGAGCCGCAGGGCGGTCGCCTCGGCCAGCCGGACGGCCGTCGCGTTGAACTGGCGCTCGACCGCGCCGATCTCGTCGGCCCGCACCACCGCGAGCCGGCGGGCGTGGTCGCCCCGGCCGAGCTCGCTCAGCGCCTCCAGCACGCGGCGCAGGCGGCGGACGCTGCCCCGCATGGTGAGGAGCCCGAAGACGGCGCCCACCGGGGCGAGGAGCACCACCGCCAGCAGCGCGAGGCCGGCCAGGCGGAACGGGACGGCGAGGCCGGGCCCGGAGGGCGGCGGGCTCTGCACGTAGGCGGTGCCCACCGTCCGGGCGTCCGAGACGACGGGCTCCGCCGACCAGAGCAGGTGGCCGCCGTCCGTCTCGCCGGCGCTGCCCGACAGGGCGGCCCGGGCGGCGAGCGGCAGCGAGCTCGCCCTGGTCCCGGGCGGGAAGCGGGACGGGAACGAGCTGGCCACCACGGTGCCGTCCAGGTCGGTGACCAGCGCCACGGCGGGCGTCACCCCGACCGGCAGGTCGTCCGCTGGGACGAACGGGACGACCGCGGCGTGGCCGTCGGGCGTGGGGATCAGGGCGTCGGTCGGCGCGATCCCCGGGCTGCCGATCGTGAACGGCCGCTCCGGCGAGAGGGCTCCGCCGGCAGCCTGGGCGCTCGCCTGGGAGGCATAGGCCGCCGCGGTGAGCTCCACCTGGCGCTGGGCCGTGGCCTGGCCGCCCGCCGCGCTCGGCGGCGGCAGCCAGAGCAGGCAGCCGGCCCCGAGCACGACTGCCGCCGACACGGCGACGTAGGAGAGGGCCGCGCGGCTGCGCAGGCCCACCGGCGCGATCACGGCGACATCGTAGGGTCGCCGGCGGGTCCCCCGACCGGGGGAGGGCGGAATTCCCCCGGCGGCCCGATGCCGGCCGCCCCGGCCGGCCCCCATCATCCGGCGACATGGCCAGACCGATGAAGATCGCCCTCGCCGCCGTCTCGGCGCTGGCGCTGCTCGCCGGCGCCGGGTTCGGCACCCTGCGGCTCATGGACTCCCGGTCCTACCAGCTCTTCGGCACGCTGGTGCAGCGCGTCGACACCAGCCGCAAGGTGGTGGCGCTCACGTTCGACGACGGGCCGACCCCGGGTCCGACGCTGGAGGTCCTCGACGTCCTCCGGCAGACGCATGCCAGGGCCACCTTCTTCGTCACCGGCCAGGGCCTGGAGCAGTTCCCGGAGCTGGGCCCGGAGATCCTGGCGGCGGGCGACGAATTGGGCAACCACTCCTACTCGCACACGCGGATGGTCTTCCGCCCCATCTCCTTCTATGCCAGCGAGGTGGAGCGCACCGACCGGCTCATCCGGCGGGCGGGCCAGCGGGGCGAGATCCTGTTCCGGCCGCCCTTCTCCAAAAAGCTGGTGGGCCTGCCCTGGTACCTGAGCCGGCACGGCCGGACGACGGTGATGTGGGACGTGCAGCCGGACTCGGAGTCGGGTGACCAGCCGGACACGCCCACGATCGTCTCCGATGCCCTGTCGAACGTCCGCCCGGGCTCGATCATCCTGCTGCACGTGATGTACCTGCCGGTGCGGGCCAGCTCGCTCCGCGCCGTCCGGCCCATCGTGGAGGGCCTGCAGCGCCGCGGCTACGAGATCGTGACGGCGGGCGAGCTGCTCCGGCTCAGAACAGGATCTGCTTGAGCTTGGAGCGGAGGTGCTCGGGGGCGGTGCCCTGGTCGCAGCAGACCTTGACCAGGCGCTTCAGGTGGACCTGCAGCTTGTAGCGCTCCTCGCAGGGGGGGCAGTCCGCCAGGTGGCGCACGACCTGCGCCAGCTCGTCGTCGGTCAGCTCCCGGTCCAGGTAGGGCGTCAGGCGCTCCAGACAGTCACCGCAGTTCACGACCCGTCTCCCCGGGCGTGCACGATGCCCGACTCCTCGGCGTAGTCGTACAGGGACCGCTGCAGCTGCCGTCGAGCCCGATGCAGACGCGACATCACCGTTCCGATGGGCACACCAAGCACCTCCGCCGCGTCTTTGTAGGAGAACCCCTCCACGTCCACCAGCAGTACGACCTCGCGGTGCAGCTCGGGCAGCTTCTCGACCGCCTTCACCACCTCGTCGGCCGCGATCTGGTCCAGGACCTCGGCCTCCGGAACGGCCGAGGGGTCCTTGAGCGTGTCGTAGAGGGCGAACTCGCCGTCGCCGTCGAGGCTGACGTCCTCCGGGCGGCCGCCCTTGAAGCGGTCCCAGAAGAGGTTGCGCATGATTGCGAACAGCCAGGCCTTCATGTTGGTGCCAACCTGGTAGCTGCCCTGGTAGCGGAGCGCCCGGACGTACGTGTCCTGGACGAGGTCCTCCGCCTGGACCGGGTCGCGGGTCAGGCGGAGCGCGCCGCGGTACAGTGTGTCGAGGTAGCCGATCGCCTCCTCGGCGAAGCGGTTGCGTGCGTCAGTGTCGGGAGCGTGCTCGGCCACCAGCACCATGGTAGTCACCTTCGCACGACGGAACTCGTGCGGCGCGGCGAGCTATTCCCGGGGTCGTATTACGAATCCAGGTAGCGGCGCGCCACCCTGTTCCCCAGCGAGGTCAGCACCTCGTGCGCGATGGTGTCGCTCCACTCCGCCACCTCGGCGGCGGTGATCCCGTCGCCGATCAGCGTCACCACGTCTCCCGGCTCGACCCCGGGCACGTCCGTCACGTCGACCGTCACCGCGTCCATGCTCACCCGTCCGATCAGCGGCGCGCGCCGGCCCCGGACGACCACCGCCCCGCGGTTGGACCGGCTGCGCATGACGCCGTCCTCGTAGCCGATGGCCACCGTCGCCACCCGGCTCCGGCGCCGGGCCACCCACGCCCGGGCGTAGCCCACGGACTCGCCCGGCGCCACCTCGTGGACGTGCGTGACCAGGGCGCGCAGGGCGAGCGACGGCCGCAGCACGCCGCCGGCGAACCCGAACATCGCCAGCCCGGGACGGACCGCGTCCAGCGCCATCTCGGGGTGCCGTAGCACCGCGGCCGAGTTGGAGGCGTGGCGGATGCCGGGGTCGACGTCGAAGCGCGCCAGCGCGGCCCGGAAGCGCTCGAACTGCAGCCGCGTGAACTCGGGGTCGGTGTCCGAGGAGGCGAAGTGCGTCATCGTGCCGGCGAGCCGCAGCCGCGACGACCCGGCGATGCGCAGGGCCAGGCCGGGCGCCTCCTCCGGCGTGCAGCCCAGGCGGCCCATGCCGGTGTCGACCTTGAGGTGGACCGGCAGCCGGGTGCCGGGGCGCGTCCCGGACTCCAGCGCCTCGACCATCTCGATCGTGGAGCACATCACGGCGCAGCCGGTCTCCGCCGCCGCCGGGCAGCGCGAGGGGGCCACGCCGCCCATGATCAGCACGCGCTCGGGCTGGCACAGGTGCCGGAGCTCCAGCGCCTCCTCGGGGGTTGAGACGCCGAGGCCCCAGGCGCCGCCCTCCAGGGCCGCGGCGGCCACCCGGACGGCGCCGTGGCCGTAGCCGTCGGCCTTCACCACGCCGATCACGCGGCAGCCGGCGGGCAGCCGCGAGCGCAGCTCGCGCACGTTGCAGCGGATCGCGGCCAGGTCGATCTCGGCCCACCGCTGCGGCTCCGGGCTCGCGACGAGCGCCGGGAGCCGGCCGGCGGCGCCGATCACGCTCGCGCCTCCCCGCCGCGGGCGGCCCGGAGGTCGCGCATGACGAGCGGCAGCTCGGGGAGCAGGTCGGAGGCGAGCAGCCCGGCCGGGCCGAGGCGGGCCTGCAGCCGCCTGCCGGCCTCGGCGTGGACGTACACGCCCGTCACGGCCGCCGTGTAGATGTCCGAGCCCTGGGAGACGAGGCCGGCGATCAGGCCGGCCAGCACGTCGCCGGTCCCGCCCGTGCCCAGCGCCGGCACCTCGTGGGGGTCCTCGGACACCCGGCCGTCGGGGGCGGCCACCAGGGTGCGGGCGCCCTTCAGCACGACGATCGCCCCCCACTCCCGGGCGGCCGTGGCCGCCACCTCGCGGCGGTGGGCCTGGACCTCGGCCGTGGGCTGGCCGGTCAGCCGCGCCATCTCGCCGGGATGCGGGGTCAGGACGCGGTCCGGGCCCAGCCCCCGGAGCAGGTCCGGGCGCCCGGCCAGGGCGTTGAGCGCGTCGGCGTCGAGCACCAGCGGCTTCCGGACGCGGGCCACCAGGTCGGCCACGAGCCGCCAGGTGCCGGGCTCCCGGCCGAGGCCGGGGCCGACCACCCCCGCCGCGGCGCTCTCCAGGTGGCCGGCGACGACGTCGCGCGCGCCCTCGCCGATGGCGCCGGGCACGTCCTCGGGCACCGGCGTGGCGATGACCTCCGTGCACTTGACGGCCAGGATGGGATAGACGGCCTCCGCGATCAGCAGGCGCACGATGCCGGCGCCGGCCCGGGCGCTGGCCGTCGCGCACAGGTAGGCGGCGCCGGTGAAGCCGCGGCTGCCGGCCACGGCGACGACCGTGCCGAACGTGCCCTTGTGGCCCTCGGCGGGCCGGTCGGGCAGGCGGACGGCCTCGGGCCGGTCGAGCAGGGGGAGGGCGGCCGGGTCGGCGGGGTCGGGCATCTCCAGCCAGGCGCTGGCGATCGCCACACCGGCCTGGTGCGTGATGCTGACCTGGACGCGGGCGCCGCGGGGGTCACCGCCGAGGAGGCTGACGGTGGGGGCGCCCGTCTCGGCCGGCAGTACCTCGACCCGGCGCCGGGGGAAGCAGATGGGGGTGCCGTCGAAGCACTTGATGACGGCCTCCTTGGCCGCCCAGCGCCCGGCCAGCCGCTCCGGCCGCCCGGCGCAGTAGTCGATCTCCGCGGCGGTGAAGGCGCGTCCCAGGAACCCGGGCCCGGACCGCCTGACGGCGATGGCCATCCGGTCGATGGCCAGCACGTCGATGCCGTGCTGGCGGATCATGCTCGTTCTCCCTCCCCCCCTGCAGGGGAGGGTCGGGGTGGGGGGTGGGGTCGTGCGAGCGCCAGCCAGATGGCCTCGACCACGTTGTCGGTCTCCCCCAGCACGTCCGGGTTCCAGAACCGCAGCACCCGGTAGCCCTGGGCCTCCAGCCAGGCGGTGCGGACCGCGTCCTGCTCGGCCTGCTCGTCGTGCTGGCCGCCGTCGAGCTCGATGACCAGCCGCTGCGCCAGGCACGCGAAGTCGACGATGTACGGCCCGAGCGGCACCTGCCGCCGGAAGCGATGACCGCCGAGCTGCTGCCCACGCAGCCGCCACCAGAGCCGTCGCTCTGCGTCGGTCATGTCCGCACGAAGCTGGCGCGCATGCCGGTTCGCCATCGGACCCTCCGGGACGGGGTGCCGGCAGGTTGGGCCCCCCCACCCCAACCCTCCCCCACGAGGGGGGAGGGAGAAAGGGCCGCCATCCCACCGTGAGCCGCCTGTCCGCTCTGGACAACCCAGCCTGTTAAGCAATCACTCCACCGTCACCGACTTGGCCAGGTTTCGGGGCTGGTCGACGTCTCGCTCCAGGTCGACCGCCACGTGGTAGGCGAACAGCTGCAGCGCCACGCTCGCCAGGACCGCAGAGGCGAACTCCTCCCCGCGCGGCACCTCCAGCACGTCCGCCGCGATGCCGTCCAGGCTCCGGTCGCCGGCCGACACCACGCAGAGGGCCGGCGCCCCGCGCGCCACCACCTGCTGGACGTTGCTGATGATCTTGTCCTTCAGCGGGCTGTCCGTGCAGATCGCCACGACCGGGAAGCCGGCGTCGAGCAGCGCGATCGGGCCGTGCTTGAGCATGCCCCCGGTCGTGCCCTCTGCGTGGACGTAGCTGATCTCCTTCAGCTTCAGCGCCCCCTCCAGCGCCACGCCGTGGTTGATGCCCCTGCCGATGTACATGAAGTCGCGGTAGCCCGCATAGCGGCGCGCCAGCCGGGCGATCTCCGGCTCCGAGGCCAGCAGCTCCCGCACCGCGTCCGGCAGGCCCAGCAGCTGCCGCGCCACCTCCTCGCGCCGCTCGCGCGAGACGCGGCCGTGCACCGTCGCCAGCCGCAGCGCCAGCAGCACCTGGCTGACCAGGTGCGCCACGAACGTCTTGGTGGACGCCACGCTGATCTCGGGCCCCGCGTTCAGGTAGACCGCGCCGTGCGCGTCGCGTGCCGCTGTGCTGCCCACCACGTTCGTCACCGCCACCGTCGGCGAGCCCCGCTCGACGGCCTGCCGGAGAGCGATGATGATGTCCGCCGTCTCGCCGGACTGGGTCAGCGCGACCGTCAGCGTCTCCGGGCCAATCGTGGGGCGCCGGTAGCGGAACTCCGAGGCGTCCTGCGCCCGGGCCGCTACGCCCGACCAGTCCTCGATCAGGTGCTCGCCGATCAGCGCCGCGTGCAGCGACGTGCCCATCGCCAGCAGCCGCACCTCGGTGACGGCCCGCAGCTCCTCGTTCGAGAGGTCCCACTCGGCGAACGAGACGCCGCCCGCCGCGTCGAGCCGTCCCCGCAGCGCGCTGGCGACCGCCTCCGGCGTCTCGTGGATCTCCTTGAGCATGAAGTGCGCGAAGCCGCCCTTCTCCGCCTGGGCCACGTCCCAGTCCACGTGCAGCACCCGCGTCTCGACAGGGGTCCCGTCCAGCGTCGTGACGGCGGGGCCGGCCGGCGTGACTGCCGCCATCTCGCCCTCGCCGAGCACCAGCACCTTCTTCGTGTAGGGGATCAGGGCCGCGATGTCCGACGCGATGAAGTGCTCGCGCTCGCCCAGGCCGACCACCAGCGGCGCGTTGAGCCGGGCGCCGATCAGCAGCTCGGGCTCGTCCAGCGAGAACAGCACCAGCGCGTACGCGCCCCGGATCCGCCGCAGCGCCCGCCGGGCGGCGTCCAGGAAGTCGCCCCGGTGGTAGTGCTCGATGAGGTGCGGCACGACCTCGGTGTCCGTCTCGGACACGAACTCGTGGCCGGCCGCCTCCAGCTCGTCCTTCAGCTCCTGGAAGTTCTCGATGATCCCGTTGTGGACGATCGAGATCCGTCCGGAGCAGTCGGTGTGGGGATGGGCGTTGACCAGGGTTGGCCGCCCGTGGGTGGCCCAGCGCGTGTGGCCGATGCCCAGGTGTCCGTTCGGCATGCCGGCGCGCAGCTTGGCGACCAGGTCGTCGACCTTGGCCTCGCTCTTGGTGATGCTGGTGACGAGGGCGCCCGGCTCCAGCACCGCCACGCCCGCCGAGTCGTAGCCGCGGTACTCGAGCCGCTTCAGACCGTCGATCAGGATCGGAGCGGCGCTCCGAACGCCGAGGTAGCCGATGATGCCGCACATGCTGCTGCGTCTCCTGGAGGTGCTTCGGGCTTTTGCGTGAAACGCCGGCGTCGCAGGACGGGTTACTTGGCCGCCCGGGGGCGGACCCACGCACCTAGGTCGGCCGGACCGTTGGCGTCGCCGTGGCGGTCGGGGAGGGCGCCGGCGCGGGCACGACCAGGCCGGCCGCGGCCGTCGGCGCCGCGCACGTGAACTGCTGGGCGATGCTCACCACGACGCGAACGACCGGCGGGTCCGCCGTCACCTGGGAGGAGCCGGTCACGACCGTGCGGTTGAACGACGTGGTCGTGGAGAGGCCGCCGATGCCGACAGGCGAGTCGAGCGAGACGCTGTTCATCCTGGCCACCGTGTCGATCGGCCCGGTGACCGTGACGGCGGCGGCCGGCTGGACGTCGATGCCCGAGATCACGTATCCGCAGGCCTGGCTCCCCACCACCCTCGGCAGCACGCCCACCGTCTTGGCCAGCGTGCCGCCCTGGGTGGCGACCTGGACCGTCACGACCTCCGGCGTCCAGTTGAGGGCGGGCAGGGTGTGCACGTCCTTGGCCAGGTTGACCGTGCGCCCGCCCACCTCGAACTGGACGGGCTCGTTGGGGCTGGTCTGCCGGTTGGCGGCGCTGATCGAGACGTGGTAGTCGACGAAGGCCTTCAGGTTGCTCACGACGCTGGCGGCGCCGACGACGGTCACCTGGCAGCGGTCGTTGGAGTTGCCGCACGTCGTGAACGTCTTGTCCGGGATCAGCGTGATGCCCGGCGACGTCTTGGGCGTGCGCACCTCGATGTCCAGCTGTCTGGTCATGATCGGCTCGATCGTCAGCCAGAGCGTGATGGAGCCCTGGCGGGGCGTGACCCCGGGCACGTCGACCTTGGGGGTCGCCGTGAACACCTGGTTGGCGCCGGCCTTCGCTCTCGCCAGGTCGATGCTGACCCCGGCCGGGCTCGCCTTGTAGGCCTGGACGGCGTCACGCAGGCCCGCCACCTGCACCTGGATCGTGAGCGGCGGGTCGCGCACCACGAGGTCCGGCGGCAGGTTCACGTACTCGACGCGGACCGGCACCGTGTCGAAGGTGGGCGGGTTCTCCGAGAACGCGACCCCGCCCAGGAGGCCGACGGTGAGCAGCAGCGCCAGCAGCTTGAGGCGCCAGTTCGTCACGATCCAGCCGACGGGCCCCCAGATCACGGCTTGGGCCCGGTCAGGCGCCACCCCATCCGCTGCGGCCGGCCGTTGGCGGTCGGGGCGGCCGCGTCCAGGCCGCCGGTGAGCCGCCGGCGGAGCCCGTCCGGGTCGAGGTTGCGGGTGATCCTGCCGTTCTCGACCACGGAGATGCCGCCCGTCTCCTCCGAGACGACCAGGATCAGGGCGTCGGAGGCCAGCGAGAGGCCGATCGCCGCCCGGTGCCTGGTCCCCAGGCGATCGCGGACGGTGGCCTCATCCGCCAGCGGCAGCAGGCAGCCGGCGGCCAGGATGGTGTTCCCGCGCACGATCACCGCGCCGTCGTGCAGCGGCGAGTTGGGGAAGAAGATGCTCTGCAGGAACTCGGCGGACAGCTCGCCGTTGATCCGGACTCCGGTGGCGGCGTAGTCCTCCAGGCCGACCTCCCGCTCGAACGCGATCAGGGCGCCGATCCGGCGGCCCGCCAGGCGCTCCGCGGCCCGGATGGCCTCGGCGATGGAGCGGTTGAACAGCTGCGGGTTGAAGGCGGACAGCGGGCGGCCCAGGTGGCCGATGCGGCCGACCTGGTCGAGGATGCGGCGCAGCTCGGGCTGGAAGAGGACGACGATGGCCAGGACCGCGATCGGTGCCGCGTTCTGGAAGAGCCAGCCCAGCAGGATCAGGTGCAGCTGCGTGGCGGCCAGGCCGATCATGCCCAGGACGGCCAGGCCCACGATCAGCTGGGTGGCCTGCGTGCCCCGCACCAGCCGGAGCAGCTGGTACAGGATGAAGGCCACGGCGACCACGTCGATGATCTCGATCGGGCCGACCCGGCCCAGGATCACCTCCAGCTGGTTGATGATCGACCTGAGGAACTCCTCCATCAGGCGACCTGCCCGTAGATCAGGGCCAGCAGCGCCATCTGGGCCCACAGCCGGTTCTCGGCCTGGTCGAACACGAGCGAGGAGGGGCCGTCGATCACGCCGGCCGTGACCTCCTCCCCCCGATGCGCGGGCAGGCAGTGCAGGAAGAGGGCGCCGGGGGCGCGCCGCATCAGCTCCTCGTCGACCTGGTACTCGGCGAAGCGGGCCCGCCTCGCCTCGGTCTCGGCCTCCTGGCCCATCGACGCCCAGACGTCGGTGTAGACGACCGCGGCGCCGTCGACCGCCGCGAGGTCGCTGGTGACACGCACGTGGCCGGCGCGCCCGTCCGGCGGCAGCACCGGGGCGTAGGCCGGCGGCGTCACGACCGTGAGGTGGAAGCCGAGGAGCCCGGCGGCCTCGATCAGGGAGCGGGCCACGTTGTTGCCGTCACCGACGAACGCGACGCGGGTCCCGGGGCCGATGCCCCCGAGCGCCTCGCGGATGGTCAGCAGGTCGGCCAGCACCTGGCACGGGTGCGAGCCGTCCGTCAGGGCGTTGATGACCGGCCGCGCGGACGCCGCCGCCAGGTCGAGCAGGTCCTGGTGCGCGAACAGACGGGCCACGATACCGTCTACGTAACGGTCCAGCACTTTGGCCACATCGGCCACCGTCTCGCGGGTCCCCAGGCCGATATCCTGGTCGGACAGGGTCACGGCGCTGCCGCCGAGGCGCTCGATGCCGACCTGGAAGGAGACGCGGGTCCGCATCGAGGGCTTCTGGAAGATCATGGCCAGCGTGCGCCCGCGAAGGGGCGCGCCTGACCATCGACCCGCTTTCATGTCGGTGGCGAGGTCGATGACCGAGCTGAGCTGGGCCGCGTCCAGTTGGGCGATGTCCAGGAAGTCGCTGCCGCGTAGGCGATCGAGCATGCCTGCTGCCACGGAGGTCAAGTCCCATAACGAAAGCTACCTCAGCCGGCCGGTCTGGTGACACGGCGAGATTGCGGAGTTGGGGCGCGTCAGAGCTCCGGCCGGATCAGCTCGCCCGTCAGGAGGGGGCGGGACGTGAGGTCGAGCGACGAGTCGAACTCCGGGAGCCGCTCCCGCACCGGCCGCTCGTCCCGGAGGCGCAGGACCAGGTCGCGGCAGGCGGCCGGCTCCACCCCGAACGTCGCCGGACGGAAGCTGAAGCGGCGGGCCGACCGCAGCCGCACGGTCAGCCGGTCCGTCAGGCGCAGCTCCGGCCAGCGCGCCGCCGCCCAGTCGCCCTGGTCGGCCAGCGTGACCGTCTCGACCTGGTCCCACTGCGCCTGGAGCTCGGTGCGGCCCTGGACGAGGACCAGGCGGTCCCGGAAGAAGCCCAGCCGGCCGGCCGGCCAGCGGCGCAGCCGCAGGATCGTCCGCAGCACGACCGCCAGCGCGATGCCCGCCAGCAGCCCGACGGCCAGCGCCGCCGGGGCCTGGCCGACCAGCAGCAGCGAGACCGCGGCAGCCAGCAGCAGGGCTGCGACCCCGGCCGCCGCCCAGCCAAACAGCACCATCGACCGGTTCGTGCGCGCGAAGATCACCGGCTGCCCTTGACCCCGTCTCAACGCTAATCCGCTTCGGGCGCGCCGTAAAGCACCTCGACGAGCGTCAGGCCGCCGGCGCGGGCCGTCCTGGGTGCCAGCCGGCGGTCGCGAGCCGCCAGCGCCTCGCCCAGCCACTCGGGCGGCCGGCGCCCCCGCCCCACCTCGGCC
>JBKPCH010000120.1:0-14394 GCA_046727275.1 Candidatus Dormiibacterota bacterium | reverse complement strand
TCGCCGGACGCGGCGCTGCGCCGGACGCGCCGGCGGATCGCCGACCTCGACGTGGTCACCGCCGTCAACTCCTTCCTGCGCGTGCTCTGAAGCGCGGTGCCCGTCCCGTAAACTGCCACTTCCGACGATGAGAGACGGCGCCGGCGTTATCGAGCGCTACCGCGACTGGCTGCCGGTCACCGGGGCCACGCCGGGTGTCGACCTGCAGGAGGGCTCGACACCGCTCGTCGAGAGCCGCAGCATCGGCCCGGCCCTGGGCCTGCGCCTCTTCTTCAAGTACGAGGGCCTGAACCCGACCGGCTCGTTCAAGGACCGGGGCATGGTCCTCGCCGTCGCGAAGGCGATGGAGGAGGGCGCACGCGTGCTCGTGTGCGCCTCGACGGGCAACACCTCGGCCTCGGCCGCCGCCTACGCAGCCAGCCAGCGCCTCCGCGCCATCGTCGTCGTCCCGGCCGGCGAGATCGCCATGGGCAAGCTGTCCCAGGCGCTGATGTACGGCGCGAAGGTGATCGCGCTGCGCGGCAACTTCGACGATGCCCTCCACGCGGTCCGCGAGCTGGCCAGCGACTACCCGGTGGCGCTGGTGAACTCCGTGAACCCGTACCGGCTGCAGGGCCAGAAGACGGCCGCCTTCGAGGTCGCCGACGCCCTGGGCGACGCGCCCGACTACCTCGTCCTGCCGGTCGGCAACGCCGGCAACATCACCGCCTACTGGATGGGCTTCAAGGAGTACCATGCGGCCGGCCGCACGTCGGTGCTGCCGCGGATGGTCGGCGCCCAGGCCGAGGGCGCCGCGCCGATCGTGACGGGCCGCCCGGTCAGGAAGCCGCGCACCGTCGCCTCCGCCATCAAGATCGGCAACCCCGCGAGCTGGGAGGGGGCGACGTCCGCCCGCGACGAGTCGGGCGGCCTGATCGACGCCGTGAGCGACACCGAGATCCTGCAGGCGCAGATCCGGCTGGCGTCGACCGAGGGGCTGTTCGCCGAGCCGGCCTCCTGCGCCCCGCTGGCGCTGCTGGTCCGGCTGGTGCGCGAGGGCCGGGTCGAGCGCGACTCGACCACGGTCGTGGTGCTGACCGGCAACGGCCTGAAAGATCCCGACGCGGCCCTGGGCAACGTGGAGCCGCCCATCGAGCTGGACGGGGACGCCCGGGCCCTGGCCAAGGTGCTGAAGCTATGAGAGAGACGATGGAGATCACGGTCCGTCCCCGCCGGCCGGGCGATGGCGAGGGCCTGGCTCAGGCCTGGCTGGACGCCGGCCGCTACTACGCCGAGCTGGCCCCGGAGACGTTCCAGGTCCCGGAGACGGCGGGCCTCGCCGAGTACCTGGAGCGAGGCCAGGACCCGGAGGGCGAGTCGGACATCCTCCGGCTCGTGGCCGAGGTCGGCGGCCGGGTGGTGGCGTCGGCCGTCGGTCGAATCGAGCCGGCCATGGAGGCCGCCCGCTACCAGCTGCAGCGGCAGCTCTCGCAGACGCGGCTGATCATCGACGTGGTGGTCGTTCAGGAGGCGTTCCGCAGCCACGGCGTGGGCGCCCGCCTCATGGAGGCGCTGGAGGACTGGGGCCGGCAGCGGGGCGCCACGGTGGCGCTGCTGGACACGTATCCGGAGAGCGCGCTGTCGCGCCCGTTCTTCGAGGAGCGGATGGGCTACCGCCTGCGCTCCTCGCGGCTGATCAAGCATCTGTGAGGGTCCGGGTCCCCGCCTCGATAGCCAACCTGGGCCCGGGCTTCGACGTGCTCGCGATGGCGGTCGACCTCTGGCTCGAGGTGGAGGCCGAGGAGGCGGACCGGCCGGAGTGGGAGTTCGAGGGCGAGGGCGCCGAGGAGCTGGCCGCCGCCCCCAACCCGCTCTCCGTGCTGCCCATGCGCGGCTGGGTCGTGAACGACATCCCCGTCGGCGTCGGGCTGGGCAGCAGCGCGGCGGCCCGGGTGGCTGCGGCCTGCCTGCTCGGCTCGGAGGACCCGATCGGCGACGCCGGCCGCGAGGAGGGCCACTACGACAACGTGGCGGCCGCGACGATGGGCGGCGTGGTCGCCGTGGTCGGCGACGAGGTGCTGGGCCTGCCGGTCCCCGACCTGGAGGTGGCGCTCTTCGTGGCCCCCGGCCCGCTTGCGACCGAGGAGGCCCGCGCCGTGCTGCCCGCGCAGGTCGACCGCGCGGACGCCGTGTTCAACGTCGGCCGGGTGGCCGCCTTCGTCGAGATCATGCACACGAGGCGGTGGCCGCTCCTGGACCAGGCGCTCGCCGACAGGCTGCACCAGCCGTACCGGCTGCCGCTCTATCCCTGGGTCGAGGAGGTGATCGAGGCGGCCCGCGAGGCGGGCGCCTACGGGGCGGCGCTGGCCGGCGCCGGGCCGAGCGTCTTCGCGCTCTGCGAGCGCAAGCTCGGCGAGGACGTCGCCGCCGCGATGGAGGAGGCGGGGCCGCACGAGGGGTACGGGCTGGTCACGCGCGTCGCGCGGTCCGGCCTGGAGTACCACGGTTGATCGTCCAGAAGTACGGGGGCACCTCCGTCGGCAGCGCGACGCGCATCAAGCGAGTCTCGCGGCGGATCGCGGAGACGGTGCGCTCGGGCCAGCGCGTCGTGGCGGTGGTCTCGGCCATGGGGCACACGACGGACCGGCTGATCGAGCTCGCGCACCGGGTGAGCGGCGCGCCCCCGCCGCGGGAGCTGGACATGCTGGTCGCGAACGGCGAGACGATCACAGCTCCGCTGGTGGCGATGTGCCTGCAGGGCCTGGGTGTGCCCGCGGTCTCGCTGACGGGCCCGCAGGCCGGCGTCCGCACCAGCAACCACCACTCGAAGGCGCGCATTCGCGAGATCCGCCCCACGCGCGTCACGGAGGCGCTGGACCAGGGCCGCGTCCCGGTCGTGGCCGGCTTCCAGGGCGTGACCGAGGACTTCGAGATCACGACGCTGGGCCGGGGCGGCTCGGACACGACGGCGGTGGCGCTGGCCGCCGCCCTCGGCGCCGAGGCCTGCGAGATCCTCACCGACGTCGACGGCATCCTGACCGCCGACCCGCGCGTGGTGCCCGAGGCGCGGCTGCTCCGGTACATCGCCTACGAGGAGATCCTGGAGCTGGCGGCGGTCGGCGCGCGCGTCGTGCACCCCCGCGCGGTGGAGATCGGCGAGCTGTACGGCGTGCCGATCCACGTCCGCTCCAGCTTCCACCGGCGCCCGGGTACCATGATCGTCTCCGAGGTACCGATGGAAGACCGCAACCGCGTCCGAGGGGTGGCGCACGAGCTGGGGGTGGCCAAGGTGACGGTGCTGGGCGTGCCCGACCGTCCGGGCGTGGCCGCGGCCGTGTTCGAGCCGCTGAGCCGCGCCGGCATCTCCGTGGACGTCATCGTCCAGAACGTCTCGACGCAGGGCCACACAGACCTGACCTTCACGGTCAGCGAGTCGGAGCTGCCGCAGGCGCTGGGCCTGGTCGAGGAGGCGGTCCGCGAGGTGGAGGCCACCGGCCTCAGCCAGTCGGCCGGCCTGGCCAAGGTGTCCGTCGTGGGCACCGGGATGCTGGGCACGCCCGGCATCGCGGCCAGGATGTTCCGGACGCTGGCGGAGGCGGCGATCAACATCGAGATGATCAGCACGTCCGAGATCCGCATCACGTGCATCGTCGAGCGGGAGTGTGCGGAGGCCGCCGTGCGCGCCCTGCACTCCGCGTTCAAGCTCGACCAGGTCACCACGGCGGCCCCGGCCTGAGCAGATGCCCGTCAGCGTCGCCATCGTGGGGCCGCCGGGCTCCGGCAAGACCACGCTGTTCAACGCCCTGACGGGCGGCCGCGGCGCCGACGGCGTCGGCATGGTGGACGTGCCGGACGACCGCCTGGGGCGGCTCGCGGCGGCGGTCGAGCCGAAGCGGGTCGTGCCGGCGCAGGTCCGGGTGGCGGACGCGCCACCGGGCAGCCGGGCCCAGCGCATCGCCGCCGCGCGGGAGGCCGACGTGGTCATCAAGGTGCTGCGCGGCTTCGGGCCGGACCCCGATCCGATCGCGGACCTGGAGGGCATCGAGCTGGACCTGGCCGTGACGGACCTGGCCACGGTCGAGCGGCGGCTGGAGCTGGTCGGCAAGGAGGTGCGCGCCGGCCGCAAGCAGCACGCGGCAGAGCTGGCCGTGCTGGAGCGGGCCAAGGCCCACCTGGACGAGGGCCGCGGACTGGGCTCGCTCGACCTGGACGAGGAGGCCGTGGCGCACCTGCGGCCGCTCTTCCCGGTCTCGGCGAAGCCGTCGGTGGTCATCCTCAACGTGGGCGAGGACCTGCTCCCGGCGGGCGGCGAGCTGGGGGACCGGGTGCGGGCGGTGGCCGCCGAGCGGGGCTGGACGGCCGTCGTGGTGGACGCGCAGCTGGAGGCGGAGCTGGCCGAGCTGGAGCCGGCGGACGCCGCCGAGATGCGCGAGACGTACGGCCTCACCGGCTCCGGCCTGGGCGCCGTCGCCAGGGCCGTCTGGGAGGCGGGCGGCCTGATGACGTTCTTCACGGCCGGCGAGCCGGAGGTGCGGGCGTGGCCGTGCGAGGCGGAGGCGCCGGCCCCGGTGGCGGCCGGCGTGATCCACTCGGACTTCGAGAAGCATTTCATCAGGGCGGAGGTGACCTCGGTGGACGAGCTGGTGGCCGCCGGCTCGATGGAGGCCCTGCGGGCGACCGGCCGGCTGCGCGTGGAGGGCCGCGACTACCGGGTGCACGACGGGGACGTGGTGTTCTTCCGGGTCGGCCGGTAGCGGCCCGCACCGGGGGGCGGGCCGCGGGGGAGGGGCCGGGGGGGTTGCCGTGCCTCCGAGACGTCATTCCGCGCCGGAGAGGTGCCTCAGGTACGGCAAAGCAGCCCTGGAGCCGGCGGCGGCCGGCCGGCCCGCCGCACCCAACCCGGCCGGCCGCTCACGGCGCCGGCCCGCCTATCGTGAAGCACCATGCCTGACTTCGACCTGACCGTCATCGGCTCCGGGCCCGGTGGCTACGTGGCCGCCATCCACGCCGCCCGCATGGGCGCCCGCGTCGCCATCCTCGAGCAGGACGCGGCCGGCTGGGGCGGCACCTGCCTCAACTGGGGCTGCATCCCGACCAAGTCCCTGATCCAGGGCGCCGAGGTGCTGCAGGCCGTCCGGCGGGCGGGCGAGCTCGGCGTCCGGGTCGCCGAGCCCGAGGTGGACTGGCCCGCCATGCGGCGCCGCAAGGACTGGGTGGTCGGCGGCCTGCGGAAGGGCGTCCAGCGGCTGCTGGAGGCGAACGGCGTGGAGATGGTCACGGCCCGGGGCCGGCTGGCCGGCGGCGGCCGGGTGGCCGCCGACGGCCGCCAGCTCGACGCCCGGGCCGTGCTGCTGGCGCCCGGCTCCGTGGTGGCGCTGCCACCCATCCCGGGCGTGGACCTGGCCCTGACCAGCGACACGATCCTGGGCCTGGAGCGCGTGCCCTCGTCGCTGATCGTGGTCGGCGGCGGTGTGGTCGGCATGGAGTTCGCCAGCCTGTTCAACCTGCTGGGCAGCCGCGTGACCGTGATCGAGATGCTGGACCACGTCCTGACGCCGCTGGACCCGGAGGTCGGCACCGCCTTCCTGCGCCTGCTGGGCCGGCGGGGCGTCGAGGTCCACCTGGGGGCGCGGGTCGAGGAGATCGCGCGCGAGGGCGACCTGCGGCGCGTTCGCTTCTCCGGCGGCGACTTGCGGGCGGAGCAGGTGCTGGTCGCCACCGGGCGCAGCCCCAACACCGGCGACCTGGGCCTGGAGGCGGCCGGCGTGACGACCAGCGGCCCCGCCATCGCCGTTGACCAGCACCTGCGCACCAGCGCCGGCGGCGTCTACGCCATCGGAGACGCCACCGGGGTCTCGATGCTGGCCCACACGGCCTCCTACCAGGGCGAGGTGGCGGTCGCCAACGCACTCGGCGAGAAGCGGATCAGCGCCGACTACTCGGCCATCCCCGCGTGCGTCTACACCGAGCCCGAGATCGCCTTCGTCGGCCTCTCGGAGGCGCAGGCCCGCGCCGCCGGGGAGGAGGTGCGGGTCGGCCGGTTCCCCTTCTCGGCGCTGGGCCGGGCGATGGTGCTGGGCGAGACCGACGGCCTGGTCAAGGTGGTCGCCGGCGCGGACGGGTACCTGCTGGGGGTCACGATCATGGGCCCGCGCGCCACGGACCTGATCGCGGAGGCGGCGCTCGCCCTGAGCGTCGGAATCACGGCGGCCGAGCTGTCGCACGTCGTGCACGCCCACCCGACGCTGCCGGAGGCGTTCGCCGAGGCGGCCCTGGACGTGGCGGGCCGCGCGGTGCACGTGGCCCCGCGCCGGCGGTGCTGACGGTCTGGCCTTGACATCGCCTAGATGCAGAGGTAGGATACCCGCCGGGACACAACATCTCGTAGCAAACGTCCCAGATCGTGTCCCATCAGGCTCAGCCGCAGGCAGGCGCACCGCAGAAGCGTCCTCAGCAAACGTCGGAGCAGCAACAGACCCAGCGCCTGCCTGTTCGTGCGAAGTGCCAACTGCAGGCAGAACTGCAGAGTGGAGTCCGGGTAAACTGCGTCCCCGTGGCCAGGAAAACCAAGCGCCGTCAGCAGCAGACCCGCGCTCGCCGGCCAGCCGCACCCAGCGCACCCGCCGCGGGGACCGGGCCGGGTACCGGGGCGACGGCAGCGCGTCCCGCGGCCGCCGTCCGTCCGACCCAGGGCATGCGCATCGGGGGCGACCAGGCCCTCGTCCGCGCCGTCGAGGGCTCGCTGGCGCCCGGCACCCAGACCCGGCGGGGGGGCCGAGTCGTCCTGGAGGGCGGTGACCCCGCCATCCCGCTCGACCGCGTGCCCTACTTCGCCTCCGACCTGAAGCGGCTCGGAGTGGTGGGCGGCGTCATGGTCGTCGTGCTGGTCCTGGGCGCCGAGTTCGTCATCCCGCTCCTCATCCGGTAGGGCGGGCCCGACGGGGGGCTGCGTCAGCTTTCTGGTAACCCCCCCGTCCGCGCGGGGCGCCGGTCGCCCCGCGCAGCCTACACTCACCGTTGTGCGGGTGATTCTCCTCACGGGGAAGGGCGGTGTCGGCAAGACCTCCGTGGCTGCCGCCACCGCGATGCGCTGCGCCCAGCTCGGGCACCGGACGGTCATCATGAGCACCGACCCGGCCCACTCCCTGGGCGACTCGTTCGACCTGGACCTGGGGCCGAAGGCCAGGCGGGTGGCGAAGAACCTGTGGGCCCACGAGGTGTCGGCGCTGCACGAGATGGAGCGCCACTGGAAGCGGCTGCACGACTACGCGGCCAGCGTCTTCGCCACCCAGGGCCTCGACGACGTCGTCGCCGAGGAGGTGGCCAACCCTCCCGGCATGGACGAGATCGCGTCGCTGATGTGGATCAAGCACTACGCGGAGAAGGGCGAGCACGACGTGATCGTGGTCGACTGCGCTCCCACCGGCGAGACGCTGCAGCTGCTCGTCTTCCCGGACGCGGCGCGCTGGTGGCTCGACAAGATCTACCCCTGGGAGCGGCGGGCGATGAAGATCGCGCGCCCCGTCCTCCAGCCGCTCATGGACCTGCCGCTGCCCACCGACGACGTCTTCGCCTCAGTCAAGGACCTGCTGCTCGACCTGGAGGGCATGAAGAAGGTCCTGACCGACAGCGACACAACGTCGGTCCGGCTGGTGCTGAACCTGGAGAAGATGGTCGTCAAGGAGGCCAAGCGGGCCTTCACCTACCTCAGCCTGTTCGGCTACGTCACGGACGCCGTGGTGGTGAACCGGCTGCTCCCGGACGTGCTGCACGACGAGCTGTTCCGCAAGTGGCAGGCCATCCACCATCGATACGCGAGCGAGGTCGAGCAGTCCTTCGCGCCGCTGCCGATCTTCAACGTGCCCCTCTTCGACGAGGAGGTGGTCGGGGAGCGAATGCTGCTGCGTATGGCCCAGGCGATCTACGGCGAGCGCGACCCGGCCGACCGCTTCTACAGGGGCACGTCGCAGCGCGTGCAGAAGGTCGGCTCCGAGTACGTGCTCGCGCTCAAGGTGCCGTTCGCCGAGCGCGGCGACATCACGCTGGCACGGCAGGACGGCGAGCTGTTCGTCACCATCGGCAACTACCGCAGGGAGATCTCGCTGCCCCGGACGCTGGCCAGCCGGGACACGGTCGGCGCCGCGATCGAGGACGGCGAGCTGCGCGTCCGCTTCGGCCGCGCCCCCCTGGCGAGGCCGGCAGAGGCGGCGGAGTGAGCCGCGAGACGGAGCGGCTGGTCGAGGTCGCCGCGCTGATCGGTGGCCGCCTCAACTCGGCCGTCAAGGACGTGATCCCGGCGGAGGCGCAGGCCCACCTGCTCAACGCCCAGCGGGAGCTGCTGACGGCCGTCTTCCTGATCTACGAGCACCAGGTGGGCGGGCGCCGGCCCGCGCCGCCCGGCCCCCGGAGGCGCGCCAGCGCTCCCCGCAAGCCGCGCGTCGAGCGCATCGACATCGAGTAGCGGGCGTGGTCCTCGGCGACCCGATCGTCTTCGTCATCGGCTCCCTCTTCCTGGTGCCGGCGCTGTTCGTCGCGATCCCGGTCCACGAGCTTGGCCACGCCGTCGCCGCGGTGCTCATGGGCGACCCCTCGCCCCGCAACCGGGGCTACCTGCGACCCGGCCGGCGCCTGTTCAACGTCTACGGCGTGATCGCGGCGTTCCTCGTGAACGTGACATGGGGCAACCCCATCCCGGTCAACGAGTACCGGCTGACGGGGGCCGGCCGCAAGCTCGTCCACGCCCTCGGCGGGCCGGTCGCCAACCTGCTGGCCGCCGTCGTCTTCGGCGTGGTCATCCGGCTGCTGGTCGCGCTCGGAGGGGCCGTCACCCTGACGACGTTCTCGCAGCCGCCGCTGGGCCTCCTGACGACGGTGTGCTACGGGATCTTCTTCCTCAACCTCTCGACGTTCGCGTTCCAGCTCCTGCCCGTGCCCGGACTCGACGGGTGGCGCGTGGTCGAGGCGCTCTTCCGCAGCCGCAACCCGCGCTTCTTCTTCAACGTCCAGGCCAACCTCCAGACGATCTGGATCGTGGCCCTGCTGATCGTGCTGTTCGCCCCGCTGCTGCTGCGCTTCAGCGTGCTGGACGCGGCGGTCGGCATCTTCTTCCAGCCGGCGTCGACGGCCATCCTGGGCACGTGCGGCGGCTACGTGGTGCTCCACCCCTGCCCGGTGTCGGGACGCTTCTGAACGAGCCCGGCTACCGCCGGCTCCAGGAGCGCTACCCGCGCTGGCTGGTGACCGACGCCATCCGGGAGCAGCTCTCGGCCGAGCGGGAGGCCGGCCAGGCGGCGGAGGCCGAGCGGTTGGAGGCGGTCGCCGGCCGGCTGGCGGCCTGGACGGCGCCGCGGCTGCGGCCCGTCATCAACGGCACCGGCGTCGTCCTCCACACCAACCTGGGCCGCGCCCCGATCTCGCCGGCCGCGGCCGAGGCGGCCGCCGCGCTGGCGGCCGGCTACTCCAACCTGGAGCTGGACCTGGCGACCGGCCGGCGGGGCGACCGCTCGGCCTCGGTGGCGCCGCTGCTGACCCGGCTGACGGGCGCCGAGGCCGCGCTGGTCGTGAACAACAACGCGGCCGCCGTGCTCCTGATGCTGACCGCGCTGTGCCGCGGCCGTGAGGTGGTCGTCTCCAGGGGCCAGCAAGTCGAGATCGGCGGCGCGTTCCGGATGCCGGACGTGATGCGGCTGTCGGGGGCCCGCATGGTCGAGGTCGGCACGACCAACCGCACCCGCGCCGGCGACTACGAGGAGGCCGCTGGCGCGCGAACGGCGGCCCTGCTGCGCGTGCACACGTCCAACTTCCGGGTCACCGGCTTCACGGAGTCGGCGCCGCTGGCCGAGCTGGCGGCGGTGGCTCGCCGGCAGGGCGTGCTCCTCCTGGACGACCTGGGCAGCGGCGCGCTCGACCCCGTGGCCGACGAGCCGACGGTGGCCGAGTCGGTGGGCCTGGCGGACGTGGTGACGTTCTCCGGCGACAAGCTGCCGGGCGGCCCGCAGGCGGGCATCGCGCTGGGCCGGGCGGAGCCGATCCGGCGGATGGCGAGGCACCCGCTGGCCCGCGCCGTCCGGGCCGACAAGATGACGCTGGCCGCGTTGGAGGTGACGCTGCGGGAGCGGCTGCTGGGCGTCCGGACGCCCGTCGCCCGGATGCTGGCCGTGGGCGTCGACGAGCTGCGCCGGCGGGCGGGCTACCTGGTGGTCCGGCTGGCCGATCGCGGCGTCGAGTGCGAGCGCGTGGAGGGCGCGTCGGCGGTGGGCGGGGGGTCGCTCCCGGGCCACGAGCTGCCGACGGTCCTGCTGGCGCTGCCGGGACCGGCCTCCCGCGTGGCGGCGGCGCTGCGGCAGGGCGACCCGCCGGTGCTGGCGAGGATCGAGGCGGACCGGTGCTGCGTCGACCTCCGCACGGTCCTGCGCGGCCAGGACGACCAGCTCCAGGACGCGATCGAGGCGGCGGTCCTGGCGGTGCGCGGCGGTGGCTGATTCTCCCTCCCCCCTCGCGGGGGAGTGTGGGGCAGCCGGCGTTGCCGAAGATAGGGCTCCCTCCCCCGCAAGGGGGGAGGGGGTCTAGCCGATGAGCTTCGTCGTCGGCACCGCCGGGCACATCGATCACGGCAAGTCGACGCTCATCCAGGCCCTGACCGGGATCGACCCCGACCGGCTCGAGGAGGAGAAGCGGCGCGGCATGACCATCGACCTGGGCTTCGCCTACCTGACGCTGCCCAGCGGCCGCCTCGCCGGCATCGTCGACGTGCCCGGCCACGCCCGGTTCATCCGCAACATGCTGGCCGGCGTCCACGGCCTCGACGCCGTGCTCCTGGTCGTCGCCGCCGACGAGGGGGTCATGCCCCAGACCGTGGAGCACCTGGAGATCGTCGACCTGCTGGAGATCCGGCACGGCCTGGCGGTCGTCACGAAGGTCGACCTGGTCGAGCCCGACTGGCTGGAGCTGGTCGTCGCCGAGCTGGCCGAGACCCTGGCCCCGACCTCCCTGGCCGGCGCCGAGATCCTGCCCGTCTCCGCCGTCACAGGCCAGGGCCTGGACGACCTGAAGCGGCGCCTGGACGACCTGCTGGCCGGGACGCCGCAGCGCGAGGACCGGCGCCGGCCCCGGCTGCCCGTCGACCGCGTCTTCACGATCGGCGGCTTCGGCACCGTCGTGACCGGCACGCTCGTGGACGGCTCGCTGAATGTGGGGGAGGAGGTCGAGCTCCAGCCCTCCGCCAGGCGGGTCCGCGTCCGGGGCCTGCAGCAGCACAACCGGAAGGTGGACGCGGCGCAGCCCGGCAGCCGGGTCGCCGCCAACCTGGTCGGCGTCGAGAAGGAGGACCTGCACCGCGGCGAGGTGCTGGCCCGTCCCGGGACCGTCACGGTGACGCGCCGCGTCGACGCCGCCGTGCGCGTCCTGCGCGACAGCCCCCGGCCCCTCCGCCACGGTGCCCAGGTCCTGCTCCACACCGGCACCGCCGAGGTCAGCGCGCGGGCCATCGTGCTGGCCTCGGACGAGATCCAGCCGGGCGGGACGGGCTGGGTGCAGCTGTACCTGGGCCGGCCGGTCGCGGTGGCCGCAGGCGACCGCTTCGTCCTCCGCCTGCCCACGCCGTCCGCGACCGTCGCCGGCGGCAGCTTCGCGGACGTCAGCCCGCGCCGGCACCCCCGCCACGACGAGCGCGTGCGGGAGTCGCTCGAGCGCCGGGCCGCCGGAGAGGTCCTCCAGGAGGAGCTGCGCAAGTACCCACGTGGCATCACGGCCCAGGCGCTGCTGCGCGCCACGCTCGCCGAGGACGCCGACGTGTCCCGCCTGGAGGCCAGGCGCGCGGGCCAGTGGCTGTTCGCGCCGGAGGCGTGGGCGGCGCTGCAGGCGCGGTCCCGCAGCGCCCTCGAGGAGTACCACCGGGCCCACCCGCTGCGCGCCGGGATGCCGCGCGAGGAGCTGAAGAGCCGGCTGGGCCTGGCCCCCGCGACGTTCGGTCCCGTCCTGGCCGCGCTGGCCGGAGACGGCGTGCTCGCGGACCGCGGCGGCGAGCTGGCGCTGCCGGACCACAGGGTCGAGATCGACCCCGCCGCCGGCGGGCCGGCGGGCCGGCTGCTTGAGCTGCTCCAGGCCCAGCCGTTCGCGCCGCCGTCGCTGCCCGAGGCGATGCGCGCGGCGGGCGCCTCGGCCGAGGTGGTCAGGGCGCTGGCGCAGCGGGGCGAGCTGGTGCGGCTGTCGGAGGACGTCGCCTTCACCCGCGCCGCCTTCGACTCGGCCGTGGCGCTGGTGCGCGAGGTGATGGCCGCGGAGGGCTCGGTGACAGTGGCCACTCTGCGCGACCGGATGGGCGCCAGCCGCCGGCCTGTGCTGGCCCTGCTGGAGCACCTGGACGCCCAGCGCGTCACGCGCCGGGTCGGCGACGCCCGCGTCCTTCGCTGACCCGCTCGCGCCGGTCGGGGCGCATCATGGGCGGGAGGTCTGGGGCCGCCGTGGCGGGATCAAGAAATGGCTGTTGCGGGTGCTCTGACACCCGCCGTATCCTGCAGTGCCGTCTCCGGGCGCTGGCCGCTCCGGAGCCGGGGCAGCACGGCCGCGAGCAGGTCGTCCATCGCAGTTTCTCGGAGTCACAAACCTATGCGAATCGGAATCCTCACCGGCGGCGGCGACGCACCGGGGCTCAACGCCGCCATCCGCGGGGCGGCCCGGCGCTCCTTCCAGCTCGGCCACCGTGTCAGCGGCATCAAGAACGGGTGGGCGGGCGCTCTGAGCGGCGACATGAGCGACCTCACGCCCGCCGACGTGCGCGGCATCCTGCCCCTCGGCGGGACCATCCTGGGCACCTCGCGCACCAACCCCATGAAGGAGGCGGACGGCATCGCGCGCGTCTGCTCCACGCTGCAGCGGTTCGGCGTGGACGGGCTGGTCGCCATCGGCGGCGACGACACGCTGTCCGTGGCCCGCGCGCTGTTCGAGGGCGGCTTCAAGGTGGTCGGCGTGCCCAAGACGATCGACAACGACCTGAGTGCCACCGAATTCTGCATCGGCTTCGACACGGCGGTCGGCATCGTGGTCGAGGGCCTGGACCGGCTGCACACGACGGCGTCGGCCCACCACCGCGTCATGGTCGTGGAGGTGATGGGCCGCGACACCGGCTGGGTGGCGTTCGCGGGCGGCCTCGCCGGCGGCGCCGACCTGGTCGTGATCCCCGAGTTCCCGGTCAGCCTGGACGAGGTGGTCCGCCACCTGCACCGCCGGCGCGGCGAGGGCAAGGACTTCAGCATCATCGTGGTCGCGGAGGGCGCCACCTTCCCGGGGCTGGACACGGACGGCGACGACGCGGGGACCGACGCGTTCGGGCACGTCCAACTGGCCCGCCGGGGCATCGGCGACGCGCTGAGCCGGCGGATCGAGCAGGAGACCGGGTTCGAGACGCGCGTGACCGTCCTCGGCCACCTGCAGCGCGGGGGCACGCCCTCGGCGGTGGACCGCATCTGGGCCACCCGGCTGGGCGTCGCCGCGGTCGACCTGCTGACCGAGGGACGGGCCGGCGTCGCGCCCGTGCGGCGGGACGGCGAGGTGGCGGTCGTGCCGCTGGCGGACCTGGTGGCGGAGACGCGCCGCGTGCCCCGGGAGCTCTACGACCTGACGAAGGTCTTCGTGTAGACGCCCTAACTCCGCTCCCGCAGGAACCTCGGCCGCCCGGGCGGTGTACGGGTAGTGCAGGTTCTATGCAGTGGTGGGCGGACCACTCGAGGAGACCGACGAGGACCTGGTCGAGCGCGCGCGGCGCGGGAGCTCGGCCGCCTACGAGGAGCTGGTGCAGCGGTATACCCGGCTGGCGTTCCGGACCGCGTGGCTGCTGACCGGCTCGGCGGCGGAGGCCGAGGACGCGGCGCAGGACGCGTTCGTCAAGGCGCACCGCAGCCTGGGCGGCTTCCGGCTGGGCGGCGCGTTCCGCCCCTGGCTGCTGCGCATCGTGGGCAACGAGGCCAGGAACCGGCGCCGTGCCGCGGGCCGGCGGGCGACGCTGGAGCTGCGCGCCGCGGACCGCGGCGCCGGCGGTGCGGTCCCGTCGCCGGAAGCGGCGGTCGAGGCGGCGGAGGAGCGCCGGGCTCTCCTCAGGGCGCTGGCCGGGCTGGACGAGGACCACCGCCAGGTGGTCGCCTGCCGGTACCTGCTGGAGCTGTCGGTCGACGAGACGGCCACCACCCTCGGCATCCCCTCGGGCACGGTCAAGTCGCGGCTCTCGCGGGCGCTGCTGCGCCTGCGCGAGCTGCTGGAGCCGGTGCGTCATGGCTGAGGTGGACCGCCTGGAGCGCCGCCTCGCGGACCTGGCCCGCGCGGTCGACTGGCCGCAGGAGCCGGACCTCCGGCCCGGCCTCAGGGCCCGCCTCGCCCGGGCCAGGCGCCGGCGGGTCCGCCTGCTGCTGGCGGCGGCAGTGC
>JBKPCH010000119.1:0-9139 GCA_046727275.1 Candidatus Dormiibacterota bacterium | reverse complement strand
GCCCGACACGCCGTGGGGCGACCAGCCCGCCGCGCCGGCGGCACCGGCGCCCCAGATGGCGGCCGGCGGTGCCTCCTCCGGCCTGCCCGCCGCGCCGTGGGGCGACCAGCCCGCCGCGCCCGCCGCGCCGGAGGCATCTGTTCCTGCGGTGACGGACGAGCACATTGGCCTGCCCGATGCTGCCTGGGGCAGCGAGGCCCGCGATCAGACGGGTACTCGATCAGGCGTCCACGAAGCCGCGGACCTGCGGGCGACGCCCAACGGCCTGGTGAGCCCCGTGGTTCCCGGCCATCCCGTTGCCGGGGGACCAGGTGGCGAGGCGGCCGCCGCGCCCGCGGGGGACCTTCCGGCAGAGCCTGCCGCTGGCGACCCGTCCGGCCTCGATCCGCAGGCGCGCGGACCCGACCGGAGCTCGCGGCTCGGCCAGGACGAGCCCGACGACGACCAGCCCACGAAACCTCGGGTCCGCTCGAAGGATTGAGAGGAGGCGCCCCGGCGCCTCCTCTCCCGGTCAGCGCGCCGGTGGGTCAGTCGTCGCCGCCTTCACCCCTCGGGCAGGGGTTGCTGGGCAGCACGTTGCGGAAGTCGTTGAAGCGGAACCTCGGCGTGAAGTTGGGCCCGCCCGGGTAGGCGAGCTGCAGCAGCGGGCCGTACTCGGCCGCCGACGAGCCGCCGAAGGTGTTCTTCGTGCCGGGGATGTTGGCGCCGCCGAGCTGCCAGGTGCAGCTCTCCTCGCCGCCCCGCGTGCTGTAGAACGGGTAGAACTCGGTCCCCGGAGGCGGATTCACGCAGCCGGCGCCGGTGACCCGGTTGCAGCTCGCCTCGATGCGGGGCAGGTCCGCCTCGAACGCCAGGCGCTCGAACTGCCTGCCCCCACTGGTCGGGCTGGTGAACAGGATGGGCCGGGCGTGGAGCCTGTGGTCCAGGCCGGGGTTGGTCAGCGTGCCGGGCCAGTTGTTGAAGTACTCGGGCCCGTCGAAGTCGCCGTCGGTGCCCGTGCAGCCAGCCACCTGGACGGAGCCGGGCGGGAGCTGCGAGATCGCGTAGCAGCCGCTGTCGTCGCCGTCGGGTGCGCTGCCAGCGTCCCGGCCGGCCGCCACCTGGCAGGTCCCCTTCGTGGTGTCGACCTGTGCGCAGTACTCGAAGTGGCCGATCTCGTCGGAGAAGGCGACGTTGTACGAGTGGGCCGCCCAGGGCACCCTCGTCTGCTAGCTGGTCGTCGAGTACATCGGGTGGAACGCGTAGGGGGTGTCGGTGCAGGTCGTGTCGTTCGGCCGGAAGTTCACCTGGCCGAAGCGGTTCGCGATGCTGGCGGTCATCGAGCCGCCCTGCTGCGACGTCAGGTCGAGGATGTCGACCCTGAACCCGGCCGGCGTGTCGTGCAGGTGCACGGAGAGCAGGTCGCCGGAGCTCATGAAGAGGTCCTTCGTCCGGTCCGGCGTCCAGGTCGCCAGCGTCGAGTGGACGGGGCTGGCCGGGGCCTGCGACCTGCCGTCCTTCGTGATGAAGGCGAAGTTGATGGGCTCGATGCCGATGAACGGGTTGTTGAGGCAGGCCGCGTTGTTGGTCACCAGGGTGTTCTCGTCCCGGTTCAGGCTGTCGATGTTCAGCGCGGCGCACCACCGGACGGCGTCGCAGCTGGTCCCGGCCGGGTTGAACAGGCCGTTCGGCCACTGCTGCCAGCCGGGCGGGTAGAACTGCATCTCCATGAACGCGGTGCCCGGGTGCTTGCCGATGTACGTGGGGCTGGTGGGATCGGTCGAGGTGAAGATGTTGCCGTCCGAGTCCGGCGTGCACACCTTCGTGAAGTTCGGCGACGACTCCGTGTCGCACATCGCCATCCCGAACCAGAAGGCGGGGTGGAGCTGGAAGTTGAATGTCCCGCCCGAGTCCGTGCCATTGGGCGGGGTCGGCGGGTCCTTGGGCAGCCGGAGCAGGTACGTGTTGTCGTTGCCCGAGCCCGGCTGGCTCGAGTAGAAGAGCAGCGAGGGTTCGTCGTGGCCGACGTAGACGTCCTCGCCGAACACGGCCTCCGAGTCGTAGACCTCCGTGCAGATCGCGGCGTTGTGGACGCAGTTCACGCCGGCGCGCTGGGCCGTGGACGCGGCGGCGCTGGGCGTGGGGACGAGCGAGGCGATCAGGGCCAGGCCGGCTACCGCGCCCGGCCACAGCCTGCGAACTCGCATGGGCACCCTCCTCTCTCACGTGCAGGGGATCGCTGGCGCGACCCGTTCCCGCCCAAACCTCCACCCGACTGGCGTCCCCTGTCAAGGGGACAGCAGTCCCGGGGCGGCCGCCAGGCGGGGCGCCGGTGCCCGGGAGCACACTTGGGTCCATGCTGTCGTTCCACTCCACGCTGGTGCACCTCCCATGACGCGGCGCATCGCCGTCGTCCCGGGCGACCTGGCCGGCCAGGAGGTCGTGCCGGAGGCCGTCAAGGTCCTCCGGGCGCTGGGGCTCGGCTACGAGTTCGAGGAGCTCGAGGTGGGCGCGCGCCCGATGCTGCGGGGCGAGCCGGCCATGTCCGAGGCGACCTTCCGGGCGGCGTCGGCGGCCGACGCCATCCTCTTCGGTGCGATCGGCGATCCCCGCGTGCCGGACGTCGGCTACCCGGCCCAGGTCCTCCTGCGCCTGCGCTTCGAGCTCGACCTCTACGTCAACCTCCGCCCCGCGCGCCTGTACGACGACCGGCTCAGCCCGCTCCGGCAGCCCGAGCGCCGGCCCATCGACCTCCTGATCGTCCGGGAGAACACCGAGGGCCTCTACGTTGGCATGGGTGGCCGCTTCAAGCGCGGCACCGAGCAGGAGGTCGCGATCCAGGAGGACCTGAACACGTACGTCGGGGTCAGCCGGATCCTCGAGGACGGGTTCCGGCGGGCCCGGCGCAGGCTGTGCATGGTCGACAAGTCGAACGCGATGGGCCACGCCGGCGGCCTCTGGCAGGAGCGCTGGAAGGCGATCAGGGCCGGCCACCCCGAGGTCGAGACCCGCCACCTGTACGTCGACGCCGCGGCCATGGAGCTGGTGCGCGACCCGACCCAGTTCGAGGTGATCGTCACCGGCAACCTGTTCGGCGACATCCTGAGCGACCTGACCGCCTCCCTGATCGGGGGCATGGGCCTGGCGCCCAGCGCGAACGTGAACCCGGAGACCGGCCGGGGCCTGTTCGAGCCGGTGCACGGCAGCGCCCCCACCATCGCGGGCCGGAGCATCGTCAACCCGCTGGGCGCGATCCTGACCGCCGGTATGATGGTCGAGCACCTCGGTGACCGGGATGCGGCGAAGAGGTTGGAACAGGCGGTGGTCGATGCGATCAGAGCGGGCGAGTGCACGAGGGACCTCGGCGGCTCACTCTCGACCTCCGAGGCCGGAGACGCGGTGGTCAAGCGGTTGAAGGACTGACAAACTGAGGTGACGCCCATGGGCATGACCATGTCCGAGAAGATCCTGGCCCGCGCCAGCGGCCGGGACCAGGTGCGGCCGGGAGACCTGGTGCTGGCCAGGGTCGACTTCGCGATGGGCCACGACCTCACCATCCCGCCGGCGGGCAGGATCATGCGCGACCAGATGGGCGCCGACCGCGTCTGGGACCCAGAGCGCGTCGCCGTCGTCCAGGACCACTTCCAGCCCGCCAAGGACGCCGCGAGCGCGGGCCTGGGCCGCATGACCCGCGAGTTCGCGCGGGACATGGGGATCAGGTGGTACTTCGAGGTGGGCCAGGGCGGCATCTGCCACACCGTGCTGCCCGAGCGTGGACTGGTCCTGCCCGGTGAGCTGGTCGTGGGGGCCGACTCCCACTCCTGCACCTACGGGGCGCTCAACAACTTCGCGACCGGGGTCGGCTCCACCGACCTGGCCTGCGTCATGGCCCTTGGCGAGCTCTGGTTCCGCGTCCCCGAGACCCTGCGGTTCGTCTATCACAACCGGCTCGGCGAGTGGGTCGAGAGCAAGGACCTGATCCTCCACGTCATCGGCCGCATCGGCGTCGACGGCGCGCGGTCCCGGGCCATGGAGCACACCGGCGAGGCGCTCCGGCACCTCGACATGGAGGCCCGGCTCACGATGACCAACATGGCCATCGAGGCCGGCGCCAAGAACGGCATCCTGGCCCACGACGAGGTGACCGAGGAGTACCTGCGCGGCCGCGCCCAGCGGCCCTACACGCCGGTCGAGTCCGACCCCGACGCCGAGTACGAGCGGACGCTCGAGATCGACGCCGAGCAGGTGCCCGTCACGCTGGCCCGGCCGATGTCGCCGGACAACACCTCGCCCATCGACGAGGTGGCCGGCACCCGCCTGGACCAGGTCTTCATCGGCTCCTGCACCAACTCCCGGATCACTGACCTGCGCAGGGCGGCCGCCGTCCTGGAGGGCCGCAAGGTGGCGCCCTTCGTGCGCCTGATCGTGACGCCCTCGTCGCACGAGGTGGCGAGGCAGGCGGAGCGAGAGGGGCTGATCCGGATCTTCCTCGACGCGGGCGCCGCCTGGACCACCGCCACCTGCGGCGCCTGCCTGGGCGGCCACACGGGCGTTCTGGGGGCGGGCGAGGTGTGCCTGTCGACCACCAACCGCAACTTCCCGGGCCGGATGGGCGACCCGAAGGCGCTGGTCTATCTGGCCAACCCCGCCGTCGCGGCGGCCAGCGCCGTCGCTGGCGAGATCGCGCACCCGCGCGACGTGGTCGGGCGCCAGCCGGCGGTGGCCCGGTGATGCGGGCCGGCACCGTCCTCCGCGGCCGGGCCTGGCGCTTCGGCGACAACGTCGACACCGACCAGGTCATCCCGGCCAAGTACGCCATCCACTCCCTGGACGAGCAGAAGCTGGGCGAGCACGCCATGGAGGGCGTGCCCGGCAACGAGGGCGGCTGGTCGCAGCGGATCGGTCCGGGCGACATGATCGTGGCGGGGGCCAACTTCGGCTGCGGCTCGTCGCGCGAGATCGCGCCCATCGCCATCCGGGGCGCGGGCATCTCCTGCGTCATCGCCGACTCGTTCGCCCGGATCTTCTTCCGCAACTCGATCAACCTGGGCTACCCGATCCTGCAGTCGCCCCAGGCGGCGGAGGCGGTGAGGGAGGGCGACGAACTGGAGGTCGACCTGGAGGAAGGGGTGATCCGCAACTTCACCACCGGCGACGAGTACCGGGCCGAGCCCTTCCCCGAGTTCATGACCGAGCTGATGCGGATGGGCGGCCTCGTGCCGTGGGTCCGCAGGCGGCTGGAGGAGGAGCGCGCCGCTGGACGGCTCTGAGCCGGTGGACCTGCAGGAGCCCCTGGACGAGCTCGCGCGGCCGCCCACCCGCTTCCACCACGACCTGACGTTCCCGCCGCCCGAGCGCATCCGCGTCTACGACGACACGCTGCGCGACGGCGAGCAGATGCCGGGCGTCGCCATCGCGCCGGCCGCCAAGTACGAGCTGGCGCGGGCGCTGAGCGACATCGGCGTCCACATCATGGACGTCGGCTTCCCGGCCGTCTCGGAGAGCGAGCGGGAGACCCTGCGCCTGGTGCTGGAGGGCCGGCGCCGCGGTGAGATCCGCGCCGACCTGGAGGTGCTGTGCATGATGCGCAGCAACCCCGCCGACATCGACGCCACGATGCGGGTGGTCGACGAGCTGGGCTACCCGCGCGACGAGGTCAGCTACTTCATCTTCACCTCCGCCTCCGACCTGCACGTCAAGTACAAGCTGGGCAGGACGCTGCTGGCGCGCGAGGGCATTCCGGCCAGCGAGTGGCTGGAGCTGCCGGTGGAGTTCTACCAGGACGCCAACGTGCGGATGCTGCGGGACGCCATCGGCTACGCGCGGGACCGCGGAGCGCGGCTGATCGAGTTCGGCGGAGAGGACGGCTCCCGCGCGGACCCGGCGTACGTGCGGAGGCTGCACAGGGAGGGGCTGGACGCCGGCGGTGCCCGGCCCTCGACCCCGGACACCGTCGGCTCTTACTCACCCTACGCCGTCCGCGACTACATTTCGACGATCAAAGCGGAAACTCCGCACGCGCCGCTGGTGGTGCACTTCCACAACGACCTCGGGCTGGGCGCCTGGAACACGGTCGTGGCGCTGGGCAGCGGGGCCGAGGTCTTCACCACGAGCGTCAACGGCATCGGCGAGCGGACGGGCAACGCGCCCATGCACCAGGTCCTGCTGCAGCTGCGCTACCTGTTCGGGATCGAGCTCCCCGGCTTCCGGTACGAGCGGCTGCGCGACCTGGCGCGCCTGATGGAGCGGCTGAGCGGCATCCCGGTGTCGCCGACGGAGCCCGGGATCGGGCTCAACGTCTTCAGCCACGAGTCCGGCATCCACACGGCCGGCATGCTGATCCACCCCGCCATCTACCAGTTCATCCCGCCAGGCGACCTGGGCACCGAGATCCGCTACGTCTACGGCAAGCACTCTGGCACGATGGTGATCGAGCACGCGCTCCGGGAGGCCGGCATCCCGGCCGAGCCGGCGCTGGTCACGCGGGTGATGGAGGAGGTGAAGCGCCTGCGCGAGGAGCGGGCCGAGCGGAGCGACTTCTCGGAGTTCCAGCGCGACTACTACCGCCACCTGGAAGGAATGGGCGTGAGCGCCGAGGAGGTGGCGGGCATCGCGAGGGCCCTGCGCGGTGACGGCGCCGGCGGCTGAGCCGTTCCGCGAGCCGGGCGCCGCGGAGCGTCGGGCTGTGCCGGAGGCGACCCGCGAGGAGTACCTCCGCATCCACCGCCACATGTGCGCGACCAAGGCGCTGGACGACCGGATGCACATGCTGGTGCGGCAGGGCCGGGCGCCGTTCGTCGGCTCCTCCCGGGGCCACGAGGGCATCCAGGTCGCCTCCGCGGCCGCTCTGGAGCCGGCCGACTGGCTCGTGCCGCACTACCGCGGGCTCGGCAGCGCGGTCACCCGGGGCCTCACGGCGCGTGAGTGGATGCTGGCCGTGTTCGCAAGGGCCGGCGACCCGCTGTCCGCCGGCCGCAACATCCCGGGCGGCTGCTTCTCTCACCCGCGACTCAAGATCGCGCCCGTCTCTCAGGTCGTCGCCACGTGGATCCCCAAGGCCGCGGGCCTCGCCTACGCCAGCCGCCTGCGGGGCGATGGCGCCGTCACGCTGTGCACCTTCGGCGACGGCGCCACCAGCAAGGGCGACTTCCACGAGGGGCTGAACTTCGCCGGGATCCACCGGCTGCCGGTGGTGTTCGTGTGCGAGAACAACGAGTACGCGATCTCCGTCCCGCTGCGGCTGCAGGCCGGCAACCCGTCGATCGCCGACCGCGCCCCCGGCTACGGCATGGCGGGCGTCGCGGTCGACGGCACGGACGTCCCGGCTTGCTCGGCGGCCGCCCGGGAGGCGGTGGCCAGGGCCAGGGCGGGCGAAGGGCCGACCCTGATCGAGGCGCGGATCTGGCGGATCAACGCGCACACCTCGGAGGACAACCAGGCGCGCTACCGTCCACCCGAGGAGGTGGCCGAGGCGGCGGCGCACGACCCGCTGGCGCGGTTCGAGGCGTGGCTGGCCGAGCGCGGCTGGCTGACCGCGGACGACGCGGAGCGGCTGCGCGAGCAGCTGGATCGCGAGGCCAGCGAGGCGGCCGACTGGGCCGAGCGGCAGCCCCAGCCGCGGCCGGAGGACCTGGCGACCCACGTGTACGCCGGCTGAGGGCGTCCGCGGGACGTCCGTCCGGAGCCGGGCCCTGGTTCCTGCGCCGTCGAGCATGCCCCAAGGATACCCGAACGCATGTTCGCCGTGCCCGGACGGGGACCTGCCCTCGGCGGCCCCAGGCAGCGACCCGGCAGCGACCTCTGGGTACCGCCGGCCCGGGACAAACGCCCATGCGATCGGGACACCCGAGGTGAACGATCGTTCCGGTCGCCGCCGTCCGCGTTCGCCATGCTGTTCGGCATGTCAGCGCGATGTAGTGCACAGCACCACGGATCGTATATACTGTGATGGCCGGGCAGCGCGTCCGGTGGGACGACGAGAACACGCGGCACCTCCTCGTGGAGCGTGCGGAGCGCTGGATCAGCAAGCGGGAGGTCGAGGCCGTGCTCATGGCTCAGGACACCGTCAGAGCGCCCGCACGATGCGGCCGCGTCCGGGCAGTCGGCCGCACCGCCGCCGGCAGGTGCTTGATCGTGATCTACGCCGGCTTCCTGGAGATGCGGCCGGTGACGGCCTGGGAGACGACCGGCAGGCAGTGGGAACGATGGCGGAGCTGAGCGGCCTGTGGAACGACCCCGACGCCCGCGAGGCCGCTGAGGCGGTCAGCGAGCGGATCTCCGGCATGACCGACGACGAGCTGAAGGCCCTCGTCGCGCCGGTTCGCGACCGCAGTCCCAGCGAGTGGACCGTCGAGCAGCTGCAGGCCGACGCGGAGCTGGATCACCGGCTGGGCCTGCGCGGGGAGACGGCCGCCGCGTCGGCGGGCCGGGGCCCGCGCAGCGTCCCGATCTCGATCCGGATGCCGGTCGAGCTGCTCGACCGCGTCCGCGCGGAGGCGGAGCGGCGGCACACGCCCTACCAGCGCCTCATCCGGGACCTGGTCGAGGCGGGCCTCGCGGCGGGCTCCCCGCCGCTGGCGCGCCTGCAGGTCGGCGCGGACCTCCTGGACCGCATCGCCCGCGAGCCGTCGGTGCTGGTCGAGGTGCGGCGAGTTCCGTAGGCGACGGCCCTGGGCTGGCTCAGGGAGCCGTGAGCCGGGCGGCCGCCTCCAGCACGAACGACTCGTAGGCGGGTCCAGGTCCACCATCGCGTTGATGCCGCCGAGCACGGCCGCGGCCGGCGGAACGACGGCCAGGACGGCCTCGGGATAGCCGGCGGTATAGAAGTGGAGCGGCGGCAGCGGCCGGCAGCGCTGGATCCCGGCCCAGATAAGGTGCGAGCGCTCGGCGCCCTTGCCGGCGCGGGCCGCCTCGGTGCTGCGGACCAAGCTCCCGCGTGTCGCGGTCGCGCATGGCCAGGTCGGCGTGGTGCGATTCCCCCAGCTCGGCGAGCCGCTCGCGGACCGGCCCCGGCCCAGCCCACAGGTCCAGCGCCGACGGACGCTCGATCGACCGGTGGGCGGCTGCGCTGCGCGCGCCGAGCTCGCTCAGCTCGGCCTGTGTCGGCGGCCGGCCGTGCTCGCGGAAGTGCGCCTCCATCCGCTCGATGGCCCGCTCCGAA
>JBKPCH010000118.1:0-19842 GCA_046727275.1 Candidatus Dormiibacterota bacterium | reverse complement strand
GGGTCCAGGCCCCGCCGGACGCCGTCCAGGCCGGCCGCCACCATGACCGCGGCCAGCAGGTACGGGTTGGCGTCCGAGCTGCCCAGCCGGTTCTCGACGCGCGTGTCCTCGCCCATCGGGAGGGCCCGGACCAGCGCCGTCCGGTTGTCGATCGCCCACGCCACCCGCACGGGTGCCCACGTCCCGGGCAGGTACCGCTTGTACGCCGTGACCGTCGGCGCCGCCACGCCGGTCATGCCGGCAGCGTGCTCCAGCTGGCCCGCCACGTAGCTCCTGGCCACCTCCGACAGGCCGTCGGGCGCCCCCGCGTCGTGGAAGGCGTTGGCCCCGTCCGCCGTGCGCAGCGTCTGGTGCAGGTGGTAGCCGCTGGGCGGCGTGTCCTTGCCGTGTGCCGGCTTGGCCAGGAACGTCGCCCGCAGGCCGTGGCGGGCCGCGATCTCCTTGATCGCCACCTTCAGCACCACCACGTCGTCCATGCTGCCCAGGCCGGAGCCCGGCGCCAGGTTGATCTCGAACTGCCCCGAGCCGTGCTCGTTGAACACCTCGAAGACGGGCAGCCCCAGCTGCTCGACCGCGGCCTGCAGGTCCTCCAGGAACTCCCCGGTCAGCGCCAGCGCGTGCTCCGAGAACCACGACTGGAGCCCGAACGGAGGTCCGAACCCCTCCCGCTCGGGGTCGGGCCGGTAGACGTAGAACTCCAGCTCCGAGCCGAAGACCGGCCGGTAGCCCATCGCCTCGGCCCGGGCGAGGACGTCCCGCAGCGCCCGCCTCGGCGTCGGCGCCGGCTCCCCGTCCCGGGTCAGCACGTCGCCGATCACGTGCGCCGTGCCCCGCGTCCACGGCAGGCGGCGCAGCGTGGCCAGGTCCGGGCGCCAGAGGCCGTTGCCGTAGCCCGTCGCGATGCCCAGCTCCCGCTCCTCCGGCGCGACGCCCTGCCAGAGGTCCGCGGCCAGGAGCGCCAGCGCCCACGGGTGCCCGCGCTCCGCCACCACCTCCCGGAAGTGCGAGGCGGTGACCAGCTTCGCCCTGGGCACCCCGTGGAGGTCGACCAGCACCAGCCGGACGGCCTCCACGCCCTCCCGCTCGAGCCGGACCGCCAGGTCCTCCACGGCCGCTACGCCCGGCCGGCCGGCGGCGCGGCCAGCCGGTCGCGGAGCCACGCGAAGGGCCCGTCCCCGGCCAGGTCGCCGGCCGGCAGCTGCTCCGGGTGCCACTGCACGCCCAGCACAGGGCACTCCGCGCCCACCACCGCCTCGATGACGCCGTCGTCCGCGCGGCCCGCGACCTCCAGGCCGGCGGCGACGCGCGAGACCGCCTGGTGGTGCAGGCTGTTGACGCGCAGCCGGGAGCCGGTGGGGCCGGCGAGGGCGGGGTGCAGGACCTCGATCTCGTGGTAGGCGGGGTGGAAGCTGCCCGTCCCGTGGGCGATCCCGTCGTCGCGCCGCAGGTCCTGGCGCAGCGCCCCGGCCATGGCCACGTTGAGCAGCTGCATCCCCCGGCAGATCCCCAGGATCGGCAGGCCCCGGGCCAGCGCCTCGCGGGTCAGGGCCAGCTCGAACTCGTCCCGCTCGACGACCGTCGGGCCCAGGCCCGCCTCGGGCTCCTCGCCGTAGAAGCGGGGGTCGACGTCGGAGCCGCCGGTGAGCACCAGCCCCTCGACCAGGTCGCAGTACGCCGCGGCCGACTCCGGCGCCACCGCCGGCAGCCCGACCGGCAGCAGGCCCACGGCCAGCGCCCTGTGAAAGTAGTTGAGCGCGAAGACGTTGAGGTCGCGCCTCCCGAACTGCCGCTGCTCGGCGGCGGCCGCGTCCAGCAGGTAGCCGACGATGCCCACGACCGGGCGCCGCGCCCTCGAGCCATCCACGTGTCTCTCCCCTCCTTGACGAGATGTCCTGATCAGGATACGTTGAGCCTGGGTCAAAGGTCCAATGTTTGGCCCATAAGGGGGGCGCCAGGAGAGGTGATGAGCGGCTCGACTGCGGCGGTCTTCGCGCGGCTGCCGGCGCTGGCCGGCGGGGCGCCGTCGATCCGGGTGCGCCGGGTGACGCTCCACCTGGTCGACCTCCCGCTCGTCACCCGCTTCCGCACGGCCTACGGGACGACCACCAGCAGGCGCACGGTCCTGGTCCGCCTGGAGGACGCCGACGGCGCCGTCGGCTGGGGCGAGGCGCCGGGCGCCGAGCTGCCGCTGTACGCGCCGGACACCACCGAGGGCAGCTGGTACGCCCTGACCCGGCTGCTCGTGCCGCTGGTGGCCGGCCGCGACTTCGCCAGCCCGGCCGACCTGGCCGCGCGCTGGGCCGGCTTCCAGGGCCACCGCTACGCCGCCCACGCGCTGGAGTGCGCGGCCTGGGCGGTGGCGTCCGAGAAGCTGGGCCGGCCGCTGGCCGACGTCCTGGGGGCCGTGCGCGACGCGGTGCCGGTAGGCGAGAGCTTCGGCATCGCCGGCAGCGTGACGGCGCTGCTGCGCGAGATCGAGGAGCGGCTGGCCGAGGGCATCGTCCGCATCAAGGTCAAGATCGAGCCGGGCTGGGACGCGGAGGTGGCGCGGGCGGTCGTCGAGGCCTTCCCCGGGGTGCCGGTGATGGTCGACGGCAACTGCGGCTACCGGGCCGTGGACGAGCAGCCCTGGCGGGCGCTGGACGAGCTCGGCCTGCTGATGATCGAGCAGCCGCTGCCGGCGGACGCGCTGGTGCCCATGGCCGAGCTGCAGGGCCGGCTGCGCACGCCGCTCTGCCTGGACGAGGCGGCCGCGACGCCGGGCCTCACCGCCGCCGCGCTGCGCCTCGGGGCCGGCCGCATCGTCAACGTCAAGCCAGCGCGGGTCGGCGGCCTGCTGCCCGGCCTCGCCGTCCACGACCTCTGCCGCGAGCGAGGCGTCCCCGTCTGGTGCGGCGGCATGCTGGAGACCGGCATCGGGCGCGCGTTCAACCTGGCGCTCGCCTCGCTGCCCGGCTTCACGCTGCCGGCCGACATGTCCCCGGCCCGGCTCTTCTACGCAGAGGACCTGGTCGAGCCGACGTTCGACCTGTCCGAGGACGGCACGGTCGCCGTGCCTCGCCTGCCGGGGGTGGGGTTCCCGGTGCAGGAGGACAGGGTCGCCAGGTACACGACGGCGACCTGGTCGAGCGCCTGACCGACGGCACGCGACCGGGATCGGGAGCGCCGCCCCGGCCGCCGGAGGATAGGAGGGAGTTGGATCGATGAGCGACATTCCAGCGGCCGGCCAGGTGGAGCAGGCGAGCCCGGAGGACGAGATCGTCTCGTCGTTCGGCTACCGGCAGCAGCTGCACAGGACCCTCGGCCTGTTCTCGCTGTTCGCGGTCTCCTTCTCCGTCATCTCGATCACGACGGGCATCTACACGAACTTCGGCTTCGCGATCACCAACTTCGGGCCGGCCTCGATCTGGCTGTGGATCCCCGCCGTGATCGGCCAGCTGCTCGTCGCGTTCGTCCTGGCCGAGCTGGGCTCGCGCATCCCGCTCGCGGGCGGCCCGTACCAGTGGGCCGGTCGCCTGGTGGGGCCGGGGCTGGGCTTCTTCGTCGCCATCGGCATCCTGATGGCCTTCACCGTCGCCAGCGGCGGCGAGGTGCTGGTGCTCATCGCCCCGCTCGTCGCGACCGTGCTGGGCCTCGACGCCGGCAACTCCGCGCTGCTGATCGGGATCGCCGTCGCCGCGCTGCTGATCGCCGGAGCGGTCAACGTCGTCAGCGTCCGGCTCACCGCGCGCATCAACAACCTGTCCGTGCCCTTCGAGGTGATCGGCACCGTCGTCCTGGGCGGCGTGCTGCTGGTCGCCTTCCTGCTCCACCCGGTCCACGGCGTGGACTTCCTGCTCGACACCGGCAACCAGGGCGGCCGGTCCGCCTGGTACGGCGCCGCGCTGGCGCTGCTGATGGGCGTCTTCACCATCACCGGGTTCGAGACGTGCGCCGGCCTCGGCGAGGAGGGCGTGAACGTCCGCCGCAACATCCCGAGGGGCGTCATCGGCTCGGTGGCCATCTCCGGCGTCCTGGGCATGTTCACGCTGATCTGCGTGGCGCTGGCCATCCCCGACCTGAAGAAGACGGCCGCCGACCCGGCGCCGATCGCGTACATCGCCACCTACTGGCTTGGCCCGGTGGTCTCCCGGCTGTTCCTGGTCGCGGTCGTGTACTCGGTCTTCGCGCTGATCGTCGTCTCGATCGCGGCGGTCGGCCGGACGTTCTTCGCGCTCTCCCGCGACAACGTGCTGCCGGCGTCCCGGGTGCTGGCGACCGTCAACCCCACCTCGCGCACGCCCATCGCGGCCATCGTCCTCAGCACGCTCCTGATGGTGGTGGTCATGGTCTTCGCTGCGCTCCGCGGCGACGCCTACACGATCCTGATCGCGTCGACGCCGGTGCTGGTCTTCATGAACAACCTGATCATCGTGCTGTCCTACTGGCGCCGGCGGAGCCGGGTGCTGGCGATCCCCTCCGGCTTCACGCTGGGAAGGTGGGCGACGCCCGTGTTCGTGCTGGCGACGATCTGGCTGGCCGGCGTCCTCCTGGACCTGACCCTGCCGCCCGACTTCCGGCCGGCCGCCATCACTGCGGTGGTGATCTGGGCCATCGCCATCCTCTGGTACCTGCTGTTCATCCGCGGCCGGGTGCGGCGGGGCGAGGCGGCCACGGCGCTGAAGGCGCTCGGCGTCGATGCCTCCGACTGAGGAGGCGGAGGTGGGGAGGCTGGACGGCCGGGTCGCCATCATCACCGGCGCGGGCAGCGGCCAGGGCCGGGCGGCGGCGCGCCTCTTCGCCCGCGAGGGGGCGGCGGTCGTGATCGGCGAGGTCGACGCCGAGACCGGGCGGGAGGCGGAGCGGGAGGTCCGCGAGGAGGGCAACCGGGCCCTGTTCGTGGCCTGCGACGTCTCCCGGCCCGAGGACGTGCGGGCCGCGGTCGACGCCGCCCGCTCCGAGTTCGGCGGCCTGCACGTGCTGTACAACAACGCCGGGGTCTGGTACCCGGCCCGCGGCAACTACCGGCCCGGTGTCACCGACGCGCCGTCACCGCTGCTCGAGGACAACATCTGGACGCGCACGATCGACGTGAACCTGAAGGGGACGTACCTCTGCTGCAAGTACGGCATCCCGGCACTGCGCGACGCCGGCGGAGGGTCGATCATCAACGTGTCCAGCATCGCTGCCCTTCGCGTCGGCCGCGGCGCCTCCGACGCCTACACGGCCGCCAAGGGCGGCATCATGACGATGACGCGCACCCTGGCCGTGGAGCACGCCCAGTACGGGATCCGCTGCAACTGCATCTTTCCGGGCGCCATCAGGACGCCGCTCGTCGGCGAGATCACGCCCGAGTACGAGCGCGCGGTCGCGGCCAGCATCCCGCTCGGCCGCTGGGGCGAGCCGGAGGACGTCGCGAGGATGGCGCTCTTCCTGGCGTCCGACGACTCCTCCTGGATCACCGGCCAGTTCTTCGTGGTCGACGGCGGCTACACCGCGGTATGAAGGCGATTTCATCTCCCTCCCCCCTGGCGGGGGAGGGCTGGGGTGGGGGGGAAACGAGCCACTGGAGCCGTGGGGGTACTGCTGGCAGCCGGCCACCCCCCACCCCGACCCTCCACCGCAAGGGGGGAGGGAGAAGGACATCGCGTGGCCGCCGCCGCGACCGGTAGCCCGCTCCTGCGGCCGCCCGGCCCACGGCTGACCCGGCAGCGGCTGGGCGAGCAGGTGGCCAGCCTGCTGCTGGCGTCGATCCGGCTGCACGAGTACCTGCCGGGCCAGCGCCTGCCGGCCGAGCGCGAGCTCTGCCTCCAGCTCGGCGTCAACCGGACGGCCGTCCGCGAGGGACTGCGCTGGCTGGAGCACCAGCGGTACCTCGAGGTCCGGCGCGGCAAGTACGGCGGGGCCTTCGTCCTCCAGCCCGGTATCGACGTGGCGCTGGAGCGGCTGCGCGGGAGCGCCAGCGAGCTGCGCCAGCTCTTCGAGTACCGGCGGGCGGTGGAGCCGGTGGCGGCCGCGCTCGCCGCCCGGCGCATCGGCCCCGACGAGCTGGCGCGGCTCCGGCAGCTGCACGCCGCCGAGACGCCGGAGGCTCCGCGGGACGAGCGCCGGGCGCTGGACGTGGCCTTCCACGAGGTGATCGCCGGCGCCAGCCGGAACGACCTGATGGTGGCCGCCGTGCGCGAGATCCGGGTCCGGCTGGCGCCCGGCCTCGACCTGATCCAGGGCCCGTCGCCGGCGCGGCGGGCGGAGTCGCGCAGCGGCCACGCGCTGCTGATCGCGAGCCTGGAGGCCGGCGACGCGACAGCGGCGCGAGACGCGATGCATGATCACGTGGTGGCGACCGAGCGGGCGATCGAGGGCATCCTGGCTCGCCACGGCGTGGACGGGCCTCGGGCGTGACGGCCGGGCCTCCGTACAACCTGGCCGCGCTGCGCAGACAGTTCCCGGTCACCGACCGGTACGCGTACCTGGACCACGCCACGTTCGGGCCACCCTCCCGCGCCTGCGTCGCAGCGGCCTGCGCGGTGCTCCGCGAGATGTCGGAGGACGCCCTGCCGCGGTGGTCCGAGTCGATGGAGCGGGTGCGGGCGTCGGCCGCGCAGCTGCTCGGCTGCGCCCCGGACGACCTCGCCTTCGTGAAGAGCTCGGCCGAGGCGATGGGACTGGTCGCGCTCGGCCTCGACTGGCGGCGGGGCGACGAGGTGGTCGTCTACGAGCGGCAGTTCCCGGCCGGCGTGCTGCCGTGGCTCAATCTCGCCCACCTCGGCGTCAGGGTGCGGTTCGTCCGCGACCTGGGCCGGCACCGGTTCGACGCGGCGGACGTGGAGGCGCTGCTGGGCGAGCGGACGCGCGTCGTCTGCCTGGAGCTGGTCAACTTCGGCAACGGCTTCCGGGTGCCGGTCGAGGAGATCGCGGCGATGTGCCGGAGCCGGGGGATCTGGCTGCTGGTGGACGCCACCCAGGCCGCCGGGGTGCTGCGGGTGGACGTCGCCGACCTGGGCTGCGACCTCCTCGCCGCTCACGGCTACAAGTTCCTGGCCTCGGCCTACGGCGTGGCGCCCTGCTACATCCGGCGCCCGCTCCGGACCGAGCTGCGGGTCCCCGAGCCGGGCTGGAAGACCCGGGCGGTGCTGGACGACGAGTGGCTCACCAGGTACGAGCGGGTCGACGTGGCCGGCGAGGCGCGCCGTTTCGAGCCGAGCATCCCGGACATCGCGGCCATCGTCGGGATGGGCGCGTCGATCGACCTGCTGCTCGGCGTGGGCCCGGCCCGGGCCGAGGCCTGGGCGCTCGGGCTGGCGGCGAGCGCGGCGGCGGAGCTGGCAGAGCGCGGCTTCAGCGTGGTCAGCTCGGACCGGGAGGGCGAACGCTCGGCCCTCCTGTCCGTCGAGCACCCCGACGCGGAGCCGGCGGAGCTGGAGGCGGCCCTGCGAGCGGCCGGCGCCGTGGCAGCCGTCCGCGAGGGCCGGCTCCGCCTGTCGTTCCACTGCTACAACGACGAGGCCGACGTGGCGCGCGCGCTGGCGGCCCTGGCGCCCTGGGACTCGCGCCGCGCGGGGTGACCTGCGCGCCACGGCCGGGCCTCAGGCGCCCGGCGGCTGCCACACGCTGAAGCGGTTGCCCTCGGGGTCGACGGCGGAGGCGATCCGGCCGTAGCCCCGGTCCTCCGGCTCGTCGGCGCTGCCGCCGGCCTCCCGCACCCGGTCCAGCGCCGCGTCGACGTCGGGCACCCGGTAGACCGGCACCAGGCCGGGAGCCTGGTCGCCCGGCGACGGCTCGCGGTGGATCCCCCAGATCGAGACCGTCGGGCTCGTGTCGTGCTCCAGGACCCGGGCGCCGAGCACCTGGCCGTAGAACTCGCGCAGCCGGCCTTCCTCGCGGACGAACAGCGTCGCGTAGACCATGTCGCCGGACCGCGCCCGGGTCGCCCACCGCGGCCGCGTGTTGACCATCCAGCGGTGCCCGAACGGGTCGACGATCACGCCCATCCGGCCGTAGGGGTAGTCGGCGGCCGGTCGCTCCAGCAGCGCCCCGGCGGCGACGGCGCGGCGGATCGTCTCGTCCGCATCGGGGACGCTGACGAACAGCGAGTGCGCCGGGCCGGTGGGGCTCTGGCCGGGCCCGGCCGGGCCGGGCCCGTACTCGGCCAGCATCAGCACCGCGTCGCCGATCCCCAGCTCCGCGTGGCCGATCGAGCCGTCCGGCATGACGGTGGGCTCGTCGCGCCGCTCGGCGTCGAAGACCTCGGCGTACCAGTCCAGCGCCCGGCGGGCGTCGGACACGCCGAGGTGGGGCTGGAGGGTCGGCCCCCAGCCCGGGGCGCCGGCCTCGGCGACGGGCGTGGTCGGATGCGTCCGCGGTGTGCTCATGGCAGCTCTCCCGGTTTGCAGAACCGCTCGCCGCAGCCGCTCGCGCAGGCGGTCGGCGAACGCCGGATCGGGGTCGCTCGGCGCGACCGGTGAGCGGAGGACGTCCAGCGGGTCACTCATGGCACCCGGGCCCTCCCTCCCTCGTACGCCGTGCGAAAGGCGGCGCGGGCGCGCACCAGCAGCGCCTCGGTGGCGTGGACGGTGCGGCCCAGGTGGTCGGCCACCTCGGGGACGGACAGCTCGTCGACGTAGCGCAGCGTGAGCGCCGCCCTGTGGTGCGGCCCCAGCGCGGCCAGGACCTCGCGGGCGCGCAGCGCGTCGAGCCGCGCCTCCCATGGGTCCTCGGGCTCGGCCGCCTCCCCGTGCACGAGCCTGAGGCCCCGCTCCTCGCGCTCCCGGCGCCGCCAGTGGTCGACGAGCTTGTGGCGGGCGATCCCGGTCAACCAGGCCGTGGTGGGCGTGGGCGCGGCGTCCCGGCGGATCGCGCCGACGGCGGCGACGAACGTCTCGGCGGCCAGGTCCTCGGCCAGCGCCCGGTCGCCCGAGCGCGACAGCAGGTAGCCGTAGACCACCGGCAGGGCCTCGTCGTACAGCTCCAGGAGGACGAGGCCGGGCTCTGGCGTGACGTCCGGCCGGTGGCTCACACTCTCATAGTCGTCCGGGCGACCTCTCCTCCGACGGGCAACGTCTCCCCCGTCACAAACTCGGGCCGCGCGGTGCGTAAAGCGATGTGGTAGCCAAGTCCGCGAAACCGATGCCCCAGGACCCCGAGCCGGACAAACCCCGGCCTGCGGCTCCCACGGAGCCCTTCGAACGCCTCTTCATGACGGAGTACGGCAAGGTGGTGGCCGTCGCCAACCGCGTCCTCGCCGACCGCACAGAGGCGGAGGACGTCGCCCAGGAGGTCTTCCTCGACTTCCATCGCAAACACCGTCCCGACGCCAGCTACGCGCCCGGCTGGCTGCACCGGGCCGCCGTCCATTCGGCGCTGAACCGGATCCGCAGCCGCAAGCGCAGAGAGCGCCGTGAGCTGACCGATGCCAGGAGCAGGGACCAGGCGGTGGTCGACCCCCAGCAGGTGGTCGAGGTCGAGGAGGACAGGCGCCTGGTGCGCGAGGCCCTCACCCGTCTGCCTGGAAAGGCGGCCTCGGTCCTGGCGCTTCGGTACAGCGGGCTGAGCTACGTGGAGGTCGGCGAGGCCCTCGGGGTCGGCGCCGGCCAGGTGGGCACGCTCCTGAGGCGTGCCGAGCAATCGCTCAGGAAGGAGATGAGTCGTGCGACATCTGTCTGACGGAGCTCTCCGCCGCCTGTACGACGAGCCCTACGCGCTCGACGAGGAGGCGCGATCTCACTACCGCGACTGTGCCGAGTGCCAGGACCGGTTCACGGCCGTGGCGGACGACGCCCGCCACGCCCAGGCCCTGCTGGCCGTGCCGGCGGCGACCGTCGATCCCGCGGGCGCCCTCGCCCAGGTCCGGCGGCAGGCCCGGCCCGACCGCCCACCCCTCGCCGTGCTGCGCGGCGGCTGGCGGCGGCCGGCGATCGGCGGCCTGGTGGCGGCCGGAGTGGCCGCGGCCCTGGTCGCCACCATGGCGTTCACGCCCCTGGCCACCAACCTGGTGAAGATCTTCCAGCCGACCCAGGTGCAGACCGTGACCATCAGCCAGGGCGACCTGACCGGCCTCGACAGCTTCAGCAACTGGGGCGACGTCAAGTGGGCGAAGCAGCCCGAGCTGACTCAGGCCGAGACGGCGGCCGAGGCGGCGAAGATCTCGGGCCTGCCCGTCATCAAGGTCTCGGCCGGCAAGCTGCCGTCCAGCCTGGCCAGCGCCCCGGTCTCGTACGCCGCGGTCGGGCAGGCCAGCGGCAGCGTGACCTTCAACGGCAACGCCCCGAGCAAGCTGCGCGGCAGCACGCTCACCGTCGTCGTGGGTCCCGCGGAGACCGCCGTCTACGGCGACCTGGGCAAGCTGGCCCAGAGCGCCAGGGCGAGCGGGGCGCAGGGCGCGGGCGCCGAGGGGGCGGCCGCCCCGGACGGCGCCAAGAGCGACACCGGCCAGCGCGGCGTCGACCAGGCGAGGAACGCCATCGCGTCGGCGGGCCCGATCCTGGCCGTGGCCGAGATGAAGTCCCCCCAGGCTTCCTCGACCGGGGTCAGCGTGGCGGACATCAAGAAGGCGCTGCTGGCGCAGCCGGGCCTCAGCCCGGCGGTGCGGGCGGCCATCAGCAGCATCGACGACCCGAAGGGCAACCTGCCCATCCCGATCCCGGCTGGACAGGTGAACTCGCACAGCGTCACCGTGCAGGGCGTGAGCGGCACGGCGGTCGGCGACAGCACCGGCCTGGGCAGCGGCGTCATCTGGATCAAGCACGGCCGCGTGTACGGCGTGGCCGGCACCGTGACCGAGGACCAGCTGCTGACCGTGGCCAACAGCCTGTCGTAACGACGGGGGGAAGCGGATCGTACAACCTGGGAAAGTGCTAGATCTCCAGGAGAGGCAGGCGGCGGCCGCGACGGCCGCCGCCTCGCCTGCTATCCACTGTGTCGAGCTCTCGAAGCGCTACGGGCGGACCGTGGCGCTGGCGGGACTGAGCATGACCGTCCCGCGCGGCGAGGTGTTCGGTTTCCTGGGGCCCAACGGCGCCGGCAAGACGACCGCGGTCAAGCTCCTGTTGGGGCTGGTCGGGGCGACCGCCGGTGAGGGCTGGGTGCTGGGCGCCCCGCTCGGCGACGTGCCCACCCGGCGCCGCGTCGGCTACCTGCCGGAGCTCTTCCGCTACCAGCCCTGGCTGCGCGGGCGGGAGGTGATGGCGCTCCACTGCGAGCTGGCCCGGCTGCCGCGCTCCACCTGGCAGGACGAGATCGAGCGCTGCCTGCGGCTGGTCGGCCTGGCCGACCGCGACCGCGACCGGGTGCGGACGTACTCCAAGGGCATGCAGCAGCGGCTGGGCCTGGGCGTGGCGCTGCTCGGGGCGCCGGAGCTGGTGTTCCTGGACGAGCCCACCAGCGCGCTGGACCCGGTCGGCCGGTACGAGGTGCGGCAGGTGATCAACCACCTGCGCGAGCGGGGCACGGCCGTGTTCCTGAACTCGCACCTGCTGACCGAGGTCGAGATGGTCTGCGACCGGGTGGCGATGGTCGACCGGGGCCGCGTGATCGCGACCGGCACCCTGGACGAGCTGCTGGGCGGCCAGTCCTGCCGGCTGAGGGTCACGGACCTGGAGCGCCGGGCCCGGCAGTCGCTGACCTCGTTCGGCGACCTCGACGACGACGGCGAGTGGCTGGTCGTGCGCGGCCTGGACCCCGAGCGCGTCCCGGACCTGGTGGCCGAGGTGGTCCGGCTCGGTGGCCGCGTGCACGCCGTGGAGCCGCGCCAGCAGACGCTGGAGGACCGCTTCCTGGAGCTGCTCGGGGGCCACGACTGATGCCCGAGCTGGCTCCCGTCCTCACGTTCGCGAAGCTGACCATCCTGGAGGCCTCGCGGCGCAAGCTGCTGCTGGCGGTGGTCGTCCTGACGTTCGTGGTGATCGCTGCCACCGGCTGGGGCTTCTACCAGCTCCGCAACTCCACCGGCCCGGGCGGCGCCCCGGTGAGCGAGCTGACGCTGAAGGCGATCGCCTCGCAGATCCTGATCTTCGTGGCGTTCCTGTTTGCGGCGGTCCTCGCCCTCATGTCGGTGCTGGTCGCCGCGCCCAGCATCTCGGGCGACGTCGAGTCCAACCTCGTGCTGGCCCTCCTGGCCCGGCCGGTCCGCCGCAGCGAGCTGGTCCTGGGCAAGTGGCTGGGCCTCGCCGCCCTGATCGTGCTCTACACGGTCGGCGCCAGCGTCCTGGAGCTGGTCGTGGTGGACGTGGTCACCGGCTACGTGCCGCCCCGGCCGGTCGAGCTCGTGCTCTACATCGTCGGGGTCGGCCTGGTGCTGGAGACCCTCGCCCTGCTGCTGTCCACGCGCCTGGCCGGCATGACGGCGGGAATCATCCCGCTGGCGGCCTACTTCATGGCGTGGGTCGGCGGCATCCTGGGCGGCATCGGGCAGGCGCTGAGCAACCAGGGCCTCATCACGGCAGGCGTGGTCATCAGGCTGCTGCTCCCGACCGACGGCCTGTGGCGCGGCGCCGTGTACGCGATGGAGCCGGCCTCCGTGATCGCCACGCTGCGCGCCGCCGGCCCGCTCACCGCGAGCAACCCGTTCGGCGCGACCGAGGGGCCGGCCCCCGCGTTCCTGGCGTGGACCCTGGTGTGGTTCGCCGGGATGGTCGGCCTGATGCTCTGGAGCTTCCGCACCCGCGAGATATGAGGCCGGCCAGGGCAGCCCCGGCGCCGGCGGCCCCGGGGCGCCCGGCCGGAGGAGTCAGCGCCGGACGTGCACGTGCTGGCGCTGGATCGGCTGGCGCCGGAGGCTGCCGGGACCGGACGCCCAGGAGAGGCTGACGTTGTCGAGGTACAGGTTGTATGGGTCGGCCGCCGAGTCGCTGTCGAGCTGGACGGCGGCGACCATCTGGTCCCCGTAGGGCCAGCTGTGGGGGGCGAAGTCCTGGCCGAGGGGCGTCGTGCTCGTGTCGAACGTGAAGCTGTCGTAGTGGACCTGGCCGCTCAGGATCCGGCCGTTGATCTGGATCTGGTGCCACACGTCCGGGTCCACGGACTGCGGCATGCCGAAGGGGTCCCACGAGCTGCCGGACCAGAGCCGCCACTGCGGCGCCCCGTCCGCGCCGATCCGCTCCCACTGCAGCGCCCACTCGTAGCGCTGGCCGCCGACGAACTGGTCCATCGTGAACTCGAGGGCCTGGATCGCAGGCAGGTCCCAGTCGAAGAAGATGAAGTCGTAGCTCACCTGGAAGGTGTTGGCCGAGGCGTCCGCCGGCAGGGTGTCGTAGTTGTACATCCCCACGTACGGCGGGCCGCCCTGGAAGTTCAGGGCCAGACCGGTGCCGTCCTCCCCGGGGTCCGGGTTGATCTGGCCCGCGGCCGGGCAGGGGTCCTGCGGGGGATGGCAGTCCCACCAGATCTGCCAGCTGGAGGGATTGTCGTCCAGGTTGCCGGCCCAGCCGTCGGCGCGCGCCCCCGCCGGGGCCACCACGGTGGCCAGGACCGCCAGCAGCCCGGCCAGCCAGGCGACGATCGCCCGCGGCGGGCGAAACGGGGTCGGGCGACATGAGTTCATGTGATATTCCTCCCCTCATACCTGCGAGTACCGCCGTCATCCGGAATCAGGCCATAAACCTACAGTAAATATGAGGAGGTCCTGCCGTCAACTGATAGCTGCGGTACCGCCCGAGGGGGGGCGCCGGTCGTCGAAGGCGCGAAAGCCCGGCAGCAGCAGCGCGCACACCGCGCAGCCGGCGATGCAGAGCAGCCCGCCCGACACCACGGACGCCCTGACGCCGGCCAGCGCGGCCACCAGCCCGGACTCGGTGTTCCCGAGCAGCGGGCCGCTGGTGTAGCTGACCAGCTCGATGGAGGCCAGCCGGCCGCGCAGCGCGTCGGGGATGGTGCGGTTCCAGATCGACATGCGGAAGATCCCGCTGATGCCGTCGGCGCCGCCGGCGACGGCCAGGCAGAGCAGCGCGACCGGCAGCGATCCGGCCAGGCCGAAGGCCGTGATCGCGGCGCCCCAGCCGATGGCGGCGAGGATGACGCCCCGGCCCTGCCGGTGCACCCGGCCCGTCCAGCCGCTTGTCGCCGTTGCCACCAGGACGCCCACCGCGGGCGCCGCGAACAGCAGCCCCAGAGCCGTGGGGCCACCGCCGAGGCCAGCCGCGATGGCCGGGAACAGCGCCTCCGGTATCCCGAAGAACATGGCCACCAGGTCGACCAGGTAGGTGCCGAGCAGGTCCGGCCGGCTCCAGGCGTAGCGGAGGCCGCCCAGGACCCCGCGGAGGCTGGGCCGCTCTGCGTCGGGCGCCGGCGGCGTCGCCCGCATCCAGGCCAGCGCCGCCAGCGACACGGCGAAGCTGAGCACGTCGACCGCGTACGCCACCGGCAGCCCGGCCACGGCGATCAGGACACCGGCCAGCGCGGGGCCGCCGATCATGCCGATGGTGCCGCGCAGGACCGTGAGGGCGCCGGCCGCTGTCACCTTCTCGGCCGGCACGAGCCGGGGTAGGAGGGCGTCGAGAGAGGGGCGCTGGAGGGCGAAGAGGCCGCCCTGGAGCGCCGAGACGGCGTAGATCGGCCAGAGCAGCGGCGCGGGCTGCAGGGCGTTGACCAGGAGCAGCCCGGACAGCACCGAAAACGCGAGCTGGGTCAGGAGCACCATCCGCCTGCGGTCCCGGGCGTCGGCCAGCGCGCCGCCGAGGAAGGCGAACGCCAGCACCGGGCCGAGCTCGACGGCCCCCAGCAGCCCGACGGCGAGCGACGAGCGCGTCAGCTCGTAGACCTGGAAGGGGACCGCGACGTTCGTGACGTAGCTGCCGAGGACGGACACGAGCTCCGCGGCGAACAGCAGCCGGAACTCCCGCCGCCGCAGCGGCCGCACGTCGACGGCCGCGAGGCGCAGCAGCGAGCCGAGGTTCAACGGGCTGCGGCTACGAGCCCGCCACGGCTGGCGCGTCGAGCCCGGCGCGGTACAGCTCGCCGTAGAGCCCGCCGGCCCGGACCAGCGAACGGTGGTCGCCGCGCTCCACGATCGTGCCGCCGTCCAGGACCAGGATCTGGTCGGCGCTGCGCACCGTGGACAGCCGGTGGGCGATGACGAACGCGGTGCGTCCCGCCATCACCTCCCGAAGCGCCTCCTGGACCAGCGCCTCCGTCTCGTTATCCAGGTGGGACGTCGCCTCGTCCAGGATCAGGATGCGCGGGTCCTTCAGGATGGCACGGGCGATGGCCAGGCGCTGCTTCTCGCCACCCGAGAACCGGTGACCGCGCTCGCCGGTCATGGTCTCGTAGCCGTCCGGCAGCGACTCGATCAGGTCGTGGATGCGCGCCTTCCGGCAGGCGTCCGCGACCTCCTGGTCGGACGCCTCCGGTCGGGCATACCGGATGTTCGCGCCCACCGTGTCGTGGAAGAGGTGGGGGTCCTGCGGCACCATAGCGATGGCATCGGTCAGCGACGCCAGGGCGAGGTCGCGGACGTCGATGCCGTCGATGCGGACGGCGCCGCGGTCGACGTCGTAGAGACGGGCCAGCAGGTTGCAGAGCGTCGTCTTGCCGGCCCCGGTCGGTCCCACCAGCGCCGTGACCGCGCCGGGCTCGGCCGTAAGCGAGACATCGCGCAGGATCCAGCCGGACGGCGCGCGGGGCAGCTCCTTCAGCGCCTGGCCGTCCGCGCCGGTCTCGAGCGAGGCGATGGACGCCAGGGCCGGCGCCGGGTGGCGGAACCAGGCTCCCACGACCTCGACTCGACCTTCGACGCGCTTCGGCCGAAGGGCGTCGGGACGCTCTCTGATCATCGGCTCCTTGTCGAGGACCTCGAAGATGCGCTCGAAGGCGACGAGCCCGCCTGCGAGGTTCAGCCTGACACTGGCGAGGTCGAGGACCGGCCCATAGACGCGCTGCGCCAGCGTCGCGAGCGCGATCAGCGTCCCCAGCGAGAGCGTGCCGCCGATCACGGCGCGCCCGCCGACGAAGTAGATGGCGACTACGGCCAGCGAGCCGGTGAGGCTCAGCGCGCCCATGAAGAGGCCCAGGAACATCTGCATCTGCACGGTGTTGCTGCGCGCGGCCCGGCCCCGGTCGTCGAAGCGGCGGAGGTCGAGCTCCTGGCCCCCGAAGATCCGCGACAGCAGCGCCCCGGCCACGGACAAACGCTCGGCGATGTGCGTGTTCAGCTCGCCCATGATCCGGTTCCGATCCCGGTTGAGCCGGCGGTTGCGGCGCCCGGCGAGGTCCGCCGGCAGGAGGACCAGCGGCACCAGCAGCAGGACGGCCACCGCGATCGGCGGGCTGAGCGCGAACATCGCGACCATGGTCGCCAGCAGCCCCAGCGCGTCGGTGAGCGCCGAGCTGAGCGTGTCGGTGAACAGCTGCTCGGCGCTGAGGACGTCCCAGATGAGCCGGGACTGGATCATGCCCTGGCGGGCGCGGGTGAAGAAGGCCATGGGCATCCGCTGGAACTGCTTGAAGACGGCGAGCCGCATCGAGAGGATCACGTTGCTGCCGATGCGCAGCGCCAGCCAGCGCTGGCCGATCAGGAGCAGCGCGCTGACCACGAAGATCGCCACCAGCTCGCCGGTCAGCACGAGCAGGAGGCGCTCGTCGCGCTGGGGGAGCGCCCGGTCGACGATCTGCCGGATGAGGAGGGCGGGTGCGACCTGGAGGAGGGAGCCGGCGCAGGTCGCCGCAAGGTAGACGACCAGCAGGCCGCGGTACGGCCGCACGAACCGCCAACCTCGCCGGATCAGCCTAACGTCGATCCGTCTGCTGGCGCTGTCGGGATCCTGCCAGAACGTCCCCCAGACGTGCATGCCCCGGCTAATCGTAGACCCGCCCCGCCGAGGCGCATCGCGAGCGCCGGGCGATGGCCGGTGTTGCCAGCCAGGGCGGCTGCGGTCCCCGGGCCTGGTCGGGCGTCGGCGGGGATGGCCTCCAGCTCGCCGCCCGGCGTCCGCACCAGCCGCCAGCCCCCCTCGTGGACCAGCCGGTGATGTGCTCTGCACGCCAGAGCAAGGTTGGACAGCTTCGTCTCGCCGCCGTCCAGCCACGACTGCAGGTGGTGGGCGTCGGACCACCTGGCCGGCCGGTCGCAGCCCGGCCGCCGGCAGGTCCGGTCCCGCAGCACCAGCGCCCGGCGCATCGCGGGCGGGATCACCCGGGTCGTGCGCCCGACCGAGAGCGGCTCGCCCCGCTCGTCGACCAGGATGGGGGTCAGGGCGGCGTCGCAGGCCAGGCGCCGGGCGCTCTCCCGCAGATACTCTGGCCCCAATCCAGTTCGGCGGCCCGGGAGCCCGGCTGCCGCTGCAGCGTGGCCAGCCCGGCGGTCAGCGTGAGGTGGGGCCGCTGGCCGCCCGTCGTGGGCAGGCGGCCTGAGTCCAGGCGCTCGCCGACCAGGTCCACCAGCGCGTCCGCCCGGCGCTGGGCGGCGCTGCGCCTGCGCCGGCCCGCATCAAGCTACGCTTTACCGCCTGGCGCCGCCCCGGCGCTACGTCGGGCTGCCGGCGGTGATCCGGAACACCGGGTACCGGCCGGCGACCTGCTCGAAGTCCGCCACGGGGGCCCCCTGGTTGACCGGGATGTGCGGGCGGCCGCCCGGCGCCAGCTCCAGGTAGCGCTTGAGGATCGGGGCGCGGGCGCCCGCGTCGACCTCCTCCAGGTGCACCGGCTCGGGGCGACCGTGGCGGAGGACCGCCTCGCCGCCGGCCGCCCGCACGTTGGCCACCCAGTTGGTGCCCTCGCCGAGCATGGCCACGACGTATCGCTCGCCCTCGTAGTCCGTCACCACGACCGGGAACGAGCGGACGCGGCCGGAGCGGCGGCCCCGCACCTCGAGGGCGGCCATCCGGCCCGGCCCCAGCCCGGCCGACGAGAGGGCCGCCGACAGCCGGTTCAGCGCGGCCGCGATCCGGTTCGGCCGGCCTCCCCGGTACAGCCACCGGTTGACGTTGCGATCCGCCATCGGCACCCTCCTACGGATACAGCCCGCGGTCCCGGGTGGCGGAGGCCACGCGGCGGACGGCCTGGCAGTACGCCGCCATCCGCATGGGCAGGTCGCGGTCCGTGGCCACCTGCAGGACCTCGTTGAACGCCCGCTGCATGATCGCCTGCAGCTTCTGGTTCACCTCGTGCTCCGACCAGAAGAAGGACTGGAGGTCCTGCACCCACTCGAAGTAGCTGACGGTGACGCCGCCGGCGTTGGCCAGGATGTCGGGCACCAGGAAGACTCCGTTCCCCTGCAGCACCTGGTCGCCCTCCGGCGTGGTCGGCCCGTTGGCCCCCTCGACGACCAGCCGCGCGCGGACCTGGCCGGCGTTGCGCGACGTGATCTGGTTGCCGATCGCGGCCGGCACCAGCACGTCGCAGTCGACCGTCAGCGGGCCCGCGCTGGGCAACGGGTCGGCCCCGGGGAAGCCCTCCAGGCGGCCGTGCTCGCGCCGGTGCTCGATCAGCCGGCGCACCGGGAGCCCCAGCGGGTTGTACAGGCCTGCGTACTCGTCCGACACCGCGACGATCGTGCAGCCGGCCTCCTCCAGCAATCGGGCCGTGACGCTGCCCACGTTGCCGAAGCCCTGCACGGAGGCCCTCGCGACGTGCGGCTTGATGCCGAGGTGCTCCATCGCGGCCAGCGCGCAGATCGTGACGCCCCGTCCGGTCGCGTCGACGCGGCCCAGCGAGCCACCCACCTCGACCGGCTTGCCGGTCACCGAGGCGGTCACTGAGTAGCCGGCGTGCATCGACAGCGTGTCCATGATCCAGGCCATCACCTGCGCGTCCGTGTTCACGTCGGGGGCGGGGATGTCGCGGTCGGGCCCGATCAGGATCGAGATCTCGCTGGCGAAGCGCCGGGTCAGGTGCTCCAGCTCCCTGAGGCTCAGCCGGTGCGGGTCCACGATCACGCCGCCCTTCGCGCCGCCGTAGGGGATGTTCACGACGGCGCACTTCCATGTCATCCACATGGCCAGCGCCTTCACCTCTTCGAGGGAGACGTCGGGGTGGTAGCGGATGCCGCCCTTGGCCGGCCCGCGATGGATGTTGTGCTGGACCCGGTAGCCGGTGAACACGTCGACCTCGCCGTCGTCCATCTCCACCGGGAAGTGGCACGTGAACTCCCGCTGGACCTCGCGCAAGATCTGGCGCAGCTCCGGCTCGAGCCCGATCAGCTCGGCCGCGTCATCGAACTGGCGCTGCGCCGTGCGCCACTCGTTCGCCTCGTCCTCGACGATCTCCGCCGGAGTGCTCAGGTCAGCTCACCTCACATCAGCATCGAGGACCGCGGATATTCGGCCTCGGGATCGCAGAGGACGTTGACGCAGGCCGGCACCCCGGCCCGGAACGCCCGCTCCAGGGCGGGGCCGACGTCCTCGGGCCGCTCCACCAGCTCGCCGTGGCCGCCCAGCGCCTCCACCACCCTGTCGTAGCGGATGCCCGGAGCCAGGTCGGCCAGCAGCGACGTGCCCAGCATCTGCCGCATCGGGTGCTTCTCCAGCGCCCAGATGCCGTTGTTTCCGATGACGCACACGACAGGCAGGCGGTGGCGGACCAGCGCCTCGAACTCCAAGGCCGAGAAGCCGAACGCGCCGTCCCCGGCCAGGAGGACCACCTGGCGGTCAGGGTGCGCCAGCTTCGCCCCCATGGCGTAGCCCGGCCCGCTGCCCAGGCAGCCGTAGGGGCCGCCGTCCAGCCAGAGCCCGGGCCGGCGCCGGTGGATCAGCCGGCCGGCGAACGATACGAAGTCGCCGCCGTCGCCGACCAGGATGGCGTCGTCGTCGCAGCGGCGCTCCACCTCGGCGACCAGCCGGGCCGGGTGCACGGGCGAGCCGTCGCTGGCGGCCAGGTCGGCGTCCGCCGCCTGCCCAGCCCGCGTCCGCTCACCGACGCGTTCGACCCAGCCGGCGC
>JBKPCH010000117.1:0-4043 GCA_046727275.1 Candidatus Dormiibacterota bacterium | reverse complement strand
CGACCCGCATGAACATCTCCACAACCACCCGATGAGCGGCACGGACTGCCGGTTCCACTACCTACGGGGGAGCGGGGTGTCCACGTAACCTCGATCGTCGGGTTCGCGTTCACCTACCTGCTGAACTTCCGGCTCCTGCCCAGGCTCAGGAACATCGGCAAGGCCAGGCTCTACCGGCCGAGCCCCGGTGAGGGCGATGCCTGGCCGACGCTGGGGCCCGTTCTCTCGACGAGGACGATCGACTGGGACCTGATCGCGCAGCAGTACGACCAGATGGTGAAGTACGCGACCGCGCTGCGCCTGGGCACCGCCGAGGCCGAGCAGGTCCTGCGCCGCTTCACCCGCAGCGGCCCGAAGCACCCGACGTACCAGGGCATCGAGGAGCTCGGGCGCGTGGCGCGCTCGATCTTCATGTGCGACTACCTCGCGTCGCCGGAGCTGCGCCTGGAGGTCCACGAGGGCCTGCAGGTGATCGAGACCTGGAACTCCGCGAACAGCACACTGCATTACGGCAAGGACGGCGCCCTGGCCGGCGCCGACCGCGAGGACCTGGAGATCTCCATGCTCGCGCTGCACCTGCTGCAGTCGGCCTGGTGCACGTCAACACCGTGCTCGTCCAGCGCGTGCTGGAGGACCCGACCTGGGCGAGCAGGCTGACCGTCGAGGACCGCCGCGGCCTGAGCCCGCTCTTCTGGACCCACGTCAACCCGTACGGCAAATTCAGCCTGGACATGGAGAAGCACCTCGACCTCGGTCTGAGCCGGGTGGGTGCGAGCTCGTAGAAGAATCCTGGCGACGGGCCGACGGCCCGGTCGCCGCCGGGCCAGTCCGGGTCCGGCCCCCGAACGCCAGCTCGAGGAAGGAGACTGAGGGCCGGGCCCGTCCTGCCATGGTTCGCCTACCTTGGTGGTGGCCATGGCATCTGTTGTTCCGGCGTTGGTCGGCGTCGCCCTCGGCTTCGTGCTCAAGGCCGGGTGGGACTGGATCACCGACCGGAGGGGCACCGGCGGGAGTTTCGAGCTGCCGCCCTGGTCGTCAGCGATGAGCTCCAGGCCAACGTTGTGAAACTGGAGATCGCACTCCAAGCGTCTGAAGACCCAGAACCGCTCGCGAGCCAGACGTATCAGAGCTACCAGCTGATCCTGGCCAGCCGGCTCTCCGCGGAGGCGCGGGACGCCGTCCGCGGCGCCTTCATCCACGCCCGAGTGCCCCGCGCCTTTCAGGTGAGGAATGAACAGGGCCAGTGGGTCCGATCGACGCCGGTCGTCCAACAGGCTCTCGACAAGGCCAAGCGGGCACGAGAACTGCTCCGCCCGTGCATCCCAGACGGAACCGCGGCCTCTTGCGGTGCGGCGAGGAGTCGCGGGGAATGGCCTATTCCCTGCGACACATCCCGGCGCCGCGAACTCGCTGTCGCCCGCAGCCGAACGGCTGTCAGCGACACATTCCCTGCGATACCCTGCTCGTCGTGGCCGACGTCCTGCCCATTCCGCAGCCGGCGCCCTCGCTCCAGGAGGCGATCGACGCCTTCCTTGCCCAGCCCGACCTGGCGGCGACAAGCCGCCGATCCTACGCTCAGACCACCGGCCGCCTGGTCCGCGCCTTCGGCACCGAGCAGCTCGTCGCCGAGCTGGTCCCGGCCGCCGTGGCCGCGACGGTCGAGCGGGCCTGGGGTCGGCACAGCCCGCGCACCTGGAACCGCCACCTCTCCGCGCTGGGCTCCTTCGTTGCCTTCTGCCGGCGCCGCGGCTGGCCGGTGGGGGACCTGGTCGCCAGCCTGGACCGTCGGCGGGAGAAGGCCGACAACACCCGCATCCTCTCGTTCCTCGAGCTGGATCGACTGTGGAGCCGCGAGAGCGTCGGTCTGCGCGAGCGCTGCATGTGGCGCCTGCTCTATGAGACCGCCGCCCGGGCGGACGAGGTGCTCAGTCTCAACGTCGAGGACGTCGACGTCGCCAACAAGCGAGTGGTCGTCATCTCCAAGGGCGGCGATCGCGAGCTGCTCCACTTCCAGACCGGCTCGGCCCGGCTGCTGGCGCGGCCCACTCTTCCTCGCCGACCGGCCGCCGGTCCCGTCGCGAGCGCCCGCGACCGAGGACATCTGCCCGGAGACCGGCCGGGCCCGACTCTCCTACCGGCGGGCCGAGGAGCTCTTTGTCGCCGCCACCCGCGGCCGGACTCTGCACGACCTGCGCAGGGCCGCACTGACCCACCTCGGGGAGGACAACGTCTCGCTCCCGCTGCTGATGGCGAAGAGCAGGCACAAGAACCTGCGCTCCCTGCAGCCCTACGTCCATCCCAGTCCGGAGGCGGTCGCAGCGCTAACCGCCCAGCACGACCCCGCCCGCCGCAGGCGGCACCCTGGCTAGGAGCCGCACGCCCGTGCCGGACGGCCACGCCCGCCTCCGAATGTGCCTGGAGCACGAGTACGACGTCCGCGTGCGCGACCTGACCCCGTTCTTCGAGATGCCGGATCGCGCTGTCTACCGGGCGGACACCGACCGACCTGGCCTCGTGGTCCGAGTATTCCCGCCGACCCGGTCTTCGGAGCGGGTGGCCTGCGACGCCGCCGTGCTGCAGTACGCAGCCGCGGCCGGGATCCCGGCGGAGCCGCTCGCTAGCGGGCCAGGGCCACCGCCGGGCAGAGTTCGGGGACGGCCTGACGAGGAATCCCCTTGTCAGCCCCCGGGGACCACTCCGGGACCAACTCGGGACCGGGGGGGACCATTCTTCACGGCTGGCCCCTGCCTAGGACGGACGCCAACCCCGGAACACGGAGACTCAAATGAGAAAGCTCAAAATCATAGAACACATCTCGCTGGACGGTGTGATCCAGAATTCCGCCGACGACGGCGATTTCCCATACAGCGACTGGACCGCGCCCTATCGGACTCCCGCGGGCCGGGATGCAGTGCTCGCCGCGCATGGCGAGAGCTTCGATCTGCTGCTTGGCCGTCGCACCTACGATCTCTGGTCGGGCTTCTGGCCAAAGGCGCCGAGCAGTCCGATGGCGGATCGCCTCAATGCGGCAACAAAATTCATCGCGACCCACCGTCCGGAAAGTCTTGGATGGGGCCCGTTCGAGGGCCTTGGACAGGACATCGTCGAGGGCGTTCGCCGCATCAAATCGGAGGACGGCCCGGACCTTATCCTCTCGGGGAGCTCCACGCTGACATCGACGCTGCTCGAACACGGGCTAGCGGATGAAGTCCTGCTGATCGTCTATCCGGTCCTGTTGGGCACGGGAAAGCGCTTCTTTGCGGAAGGAACCCCGGCACGGTCATTCGAGTTCGCCGGCACGCAAGCAATGCCGTCCGGCGTCATCCTCAGCACCTACAGGGTCGCCGGGCCTTTGAAGACCGGATAGTTCGACGACGTCACACGCCCGTTCGGGACTCGTTCGGGACCAGCTCGGGACCAGGCGCGTCAGCGGTGGGACTCAATGCTCTTCGCGCAGGATGTGCCAGGCTTCACGAGCCGCGTAGAAGATCAGCACGTAGCCGGCCAGCGGATCAGCCCACCACTGGCGAACCCGCTCGGCCAGTCGACCTGGCGCTGGTCGAGCCCATCGTGCGGAGTTTCGCGCTGCATGCTTCGATCAGCGACGCGGAGCTGAACCACCTGGCCGACGCTGTCCGGTTCCGTCCGCTCGTAATCGCGGCGCGCGAGCTCGCCCGTGCCGCGCGGGGAGGACGGATCGACGCGGCCGCGGGGTGGTGGAGCCGCTATGCGGCGGCAGACGCCATCGGCCGTCGGACGAGAGCGGCGCTGGCGCCGTCGCTGGAGCCGGACGAGGGCTGAGGTGCTGATGGCGCCGGCGGCGAATGTGCGCCTCCGACGCCGGTCAGCAGCTGTCACCGCGCGGCCGAGTCGCCGGTCGCACACGCGCTACAGCGTTGCTGTCAGGTCATCTATGAAGGACCCCGTGCTTGTCAAGCTCGAGGCCGCGGGGGTTGATTCGATTGGGGGCCCTACTACGTCCCATCCGCCCGATCCAGCCCCCCGCCTGCCGACACCCCAGCACGGCAACGTCTCCCCCATCT
>JBKPCH010000116.1:0-11982 GCA_046727275.1 Candidatus Dormiibacterota bacterium | reverse complement strand
CTGGAGCCACGTGCCGCCGGGCACCCGGACGTCGACGTACCAGCTGTCCGAGTACCAGAACGTGGCCGGCCCGTACGCCCAGATCACGCTGGACTCGATCGCGAACGCCGACGTGAACCACCCGACCGTGGACCCGGTGCCATACACGGGCATCCAGTACGTGGACATCTCCGAGTTCCAGGAGCTGGGGACGCAGGTGTCCCAGCAGATCGCCGCGGCGCTGGCCGGCACGGCGACCGTCGACCAGGCGCTCCAGCAGTCGCAGCCCCTCGCGGACGCCGTCGGCAAGAACTACCGGAAGTAGGCCGGGACGCCTGGGCGAGAGAGGAAGATGCCATGACCCAACCGAACGTCGGCGGGCCAGCAGTGCGGGGGCCGGCGGTCGCGGCCCCCGCCGCGCAGCCGCGCCGCGCAGCCTCCGTCGCCTGGCGCGACGCCTGGCTGCGGCGACTGCCGCTGCTGCCCGCGCTCATCTACGTGTTCCTGATCACGCAGATCCCGTTTGCGCTGACCGTCTACTACAGCCTCTTCTCGTGGAACCTGCTGCGGCCAGGCAGCTTCCACTTCGCCGGCCTCCAGAACTACGCAGACGTCCTGGCCGAGCCGAGCACGCGAATCGCCATCGCGAACACCGTCGTGCTGACGGTCGGCGCGGTCGCCATCTCGGTCGTGTTCGGCGTCCTCATCGCCGTTCTGCTCAACCGCGAGGTCTTCGGCAAGGGCATACTGCGGACGCTGCTCATCGGGCCCTTCCTGGTCATGCCGGTGGCCGCGGCGCTGATCTGGAAGGACACGCTGCTCAACCCCATCTTCGGCCTGGTCGGCTACGTCCTGACGCCGATCGGGCTGGGCCACGTGGACTGGGTCAACCGCTTCCCGATGGCGACGATCATCATGATCGAGGTCTGGCGCTGGACGCCGTTCATGATGCTGATCGTCCTCGCCGGCCTGCAGTCGCAGAACCTGGAGGCGCTGGAGGCCGCGCACGTCGACGGCGCGAGCGCCGTCGCCACCTTCCGCTACATAACCCTGCCCTTCATCAGGCCGTTCATCGAGCTGGGCGCGCTGCTCGGCTCCCTCTTCATCGTCCAGACGTTCGACTCGATCTACATGATCACGCAGGGCGGGCCCGGCCAGGCGACCACCAACATCCCGTTCCTGCTCTATCTCGTCGCCTTCCAGGGCTTCGACGTCGGCAAGGCCTCCGCGATCGGCGTGTTCGCGGTGGTGCTGACGATCATCGTCGCCACGTTCGCGCTGCGCACCCTGTTCACCATCTTCCACGTGGAGGCGAGACGATGAGCACCGCCACGACGACGCGCCGGCGGGGCCTGTCCTCTCGTGCCTCCAAGTGGATCTGGTCCGTGGTGGCCTGGGTGGTCACGATCGTGTTCTTCTTCCCGGTCCTGTGGATGGTCCTGGAGTCCCTCAAGACCGAGGTGCAGGCGGCCAGCATCCCGCCCACGATCCTGTTCGTGCCGACGCTCGAACAGTACGCGGCGGTGCTCTCCCGCGACTTCCCGCCGTACTTCATCAACTCGGCCATCGCCACCATCTTCTCGACGCTGCTGGTGCTGGTGCTGGGCCTGCCCGCCGCCTACGCGCTCTCGATCAGGCCCATCGCGCGCACGCGGGACGGCCTGTTCTTCTTCATCTCGACCCGCTTCCTGCCCTTCGCCGCCAGTCTCGTCCCGCTGTACATTCTGGCTCGGGACCTGCACCTGCTCGACAACATCCTGGCGCTGATCGCCATCTACACGACGATCAACCTCCCCCTCGGGGTCTGGCTGCTGCGCTCCTTCCTGCTGGAGATCCCGAACGACCTGTTCGAGGCGGCGCGCGTCGACGGCGCCGGCTTCTTCAACGAGCTGATCGGCGTCGTGCTGCCGCTGATCCTGCCGGGCCTCGCCGCCACGTCCCTGATCTGCCTCATCTTCTCCTGGAACGAGTTCTTCTACGCGGTCAACCTGACCTCGACCATCGCCGCCACATCCCCCATCTTCCTGGTCGGCTTCATCAGCGGCCGGGGCCTCTTCTACGCGAAGCTCGCCGCCGCGGCGACGCTGTGCAGCTTCCCGGTGCTGCTGGCCGGCTGGATCGCCCAGAAGCAGCTGATCCGCGGACTGACGATGGGGGCGGTCAAATGAAGGCGGTCCTCATCGACACTCCCCGCCACGTCGCCGTGGTGCCGCTGGACGACCCCGCGCCCGGGCCGCGAGACGCGATCGTCCAGGTGGAGGCGTGCGGCATCTGCGGCACCGACATCCACGTGCTGGAGGGCGACTTCGCCCCCACCCGGTACCCCATCGTCCCGGGCCACGAGTTCTGCGGCGAGGTGGTCGCGGTCGGCGCCGAGGCGCGCGACGTCGCGGTCGGCGACTTCGTGGCCGTCGACCCCTCGCTCCCCTGCGGCCACTGCTTCTTCTGCCGCCTGGGCCGCGGCAACCTCTGCGAGAACTGGAACGCGATCGGCGTGGGCGCCACGAACGGCGCCTGCGCCGAGCTCGTCCGCGTCCCGGTCGACAACGCGTTCGCCCTGCCGGTGGACATGCCGCGCCGCTGGGGCAGCCTGGTCGAGCCCCTGTCGTGCGCCGTGCGGGGATTCGACCAGGTCGAGGTGAGGCTGGCGGACAGCTACCTGATCTACGGAGCCGGCACCATGGGCCTGCTGCTGGCCCAGCTCGCGGCCCACGCCGGCGCCAGCAGGCTCGACGTGGTCGACATCAACCCCCGCCGCTTCGACCTGGCGCGCCGGCTGGGCGCCGGCCGGACCGCCGTCTCCGCGGACGAGCTGGACCAGCCGCGGGGCTGGGACGTCGTCATCGACGCGACCGGCGCGGTGCCGGCCATCGAGGACGGCCTGCGCCGCGTCCGGCGGGGCGGCACCTTTCTCATGTTCGGCGTGGCCGGCGCGGACGCCATGGCCCGCTTCTCGCCGTTCCGCGTGTACAACGACGAGATCAGGATCATCGGCTCGATGGCGGTCCTCCACAGCTTCGAGCGAGCCCGCGACCTGCTCGTCAAGGGGGTCATCGACTCCGCGGCGATGCTCACGCACCGGTTCTCGCTGGACGCGTACACGGACGCGATCGACACGTTCCGCAAGGGGGAGGGGCTGAAGGTCCAGGTGGCGCCGGGGGCGGCCTGACGTGAGGCAGGCCGTCATCCGGCGGCCGCCCCTCGCGCCTCCCGGGCCGCCAGGGCCGACAGCCGGCGCATGACGTCCCTGGTCGACGGGTACAGCGCCCGGTAGGCGTCGAAGTACTCGTCGTACAGCCGGCTGCGGGCCTGGTCCGGCTCGGCGACCTCGGGGCGCAGCCGGACCAGGGCGGCGGACTCCTCGACCGACCCGAACAGGCCCGCCCCCACGCCGGCGAGCAGCGCGGCGCCGTAGGCGGGGCCCTCGGCCGCGGCGGTGCGGCGGACCGGCCGGCCGTAGACGTCCGCCTGCAGCTGGCGCCAGAACGCGCTGCGGCCGCCGCCCCCGGTCGCGCGCACCTGGTCGATGGCCACGCCCAGGCCGGCCATGAGCTCCAGGCACGCCCGGAGGCTGAACGTGACGCCCTCCATCACGGCGCGCGTCAGGTGCGCCAGCCCGTGGCGGGCCGAGAGCCCGAAGAAGGCCCCCCGGGCGGCGGCATCGAGATGCGGCGTCCGCTCCCCCACGAGGTGGGGCAGGAACACCAGCCCCTCGGCGCCGGGGGGCGCGCTCGCCGCCAGCTCGGCCAGCTCGTCGAACGTGAGGCCGCCCCCCACGGCGTCGCGCCACCAGCGCAGCGAGCCGCCGGCGGCGAGGGTGACGCCCATCAGGTGGTAGCTGCCCGGAACGGCGTGGCAGAAGGCGTGCAGCCTCCCGCCGGGCTCGAGGCTGGGGCCCGGCGTGTGCGCGAAGACGACGCCGCTGGTGCCGATCGACGAGCTGACCAGGCCGCCCCGCACGATCCCGTTGCCGATCGCGGCGGCGGCGTTGTCGCCCGCGCCGGCCACGACGGGGACGCCGGCCGGCAGCCCCAGCTCGGCCGCGACGCGCGGCAGGAGCCGGCCCGACACGTCCGGGCTCTCGAGGACCGCCGGCAGCCACGCCGCCGGCAGCGCGAGCGCGTCCAGGACCTCGGGCGACCAGTCCCGCCGGCGCAGGTCGAGGAGCAGGGTGCCGGAGGCGTCGGAGGCGTCGGTCGCGTACTCGCCCGTCAGGAGCAGGCGGACGTAGTCCTTGGGCAGGAGCACTCGCGCGATCCGGGCGTAGCTGGCCGGCTCCTCCTCCCGCAGCCAGAGCAGCTTGGGCGCCTGGAAGCCGGTGAGGGCCGGGTTGCCGGTGATGGCGATCAGCCGGTCGGGCCCGACCAGGTCCGCGATCTCGCGGCACTGGGCCTCCGTCCGCTGGTCGTTCCACAGGAGGGCGGGCCGGATGACGCGGTCGCTCGCGTCGAGCACGACGGCGCCGTGCATCTGGCCGGTGAGGCCGACGCCGGCGATGCGGCCTCCGACCCGCGCCCCGAGCACGGCCAGGACCTGGCGGGCCGCGTCCCACCAGTCCTCCGGCCGCTGCTCCGCCCAGCCGGGACGGGGTGAGAGCAGCGGGTAGTCGAGGGACGCGTCCGCGACCACCGCCCCGGACGGGTCCACCGCGATCGCGCGGGCGCCGGTCGTGCCGACGTCGAGCCCGACGAGGACCATCACGCCCGGCGTTCTAGCCCTCCGGGAGGCGCATCGCCAGCCGGCTGGTCACCACGCCGGTGTTCAGGCCGATCGTGCGCAGGCCGCCGAAGAAGCGGGCGTGCTCGATCTTGCAGCACCGGTCCATGACGACCTCCAGCCCGGCCTCCCGGGCCAGGGCGGCCGCCTCCTGGCTGACGACGCCCAGCTGCATCCACAGCACCTTCGCCCCCACCTCGATCGCCTGCCGGGCGATCTCCGGGACCTCGTGCGAGGGCCGGAAGACGTCGACGATCTCGATCGCGTGCTCGGCCGCCGCCTCGCCCAGGTCCGCGTAGACGCGGCGGCCCAGGATCTCGCGCCGGCCGGCCTGGGCGGGGTTCACCGGCAGGATGTCGTAGCCGTTGGCGTCCAGGTAGATGGCGGCGAAGGAGCTGGCGTTGTAGTAGTTCGAGCTCAGCCCGACCATGGCGATCGTCCGGTACGTGGTCAGGATCCGGTAGCGGTCCCAGGCGGTCAGCCCGTAGTCGTTGCGCTCGCCGACTGCGGTCACGTCTAGCCCTGGTAGGGGGCGCCGAACGCCCTGGAGAGGATCGAGTGGCCGAGGCCGTTGCGCGCGGCCTGCGCCGCCTCCACCGGCTCGTCGCGCTGCGAGCGCGCCAGCGCCTGGTCCAGGTCCCAGAGGATGTCGTCCACGTCCTCGATGCCGATGGAGACCCGGATCAGCTCCGGGCCGATCCCGGCGGCGCGCAGCTCCTCGTCGCTCAGCTGCTGGTGGGTGGTGGAGCCGGGGTGGATGACCAGCGACTTGGCGTCGCCGACGTTGGCCACGTGGCTGAAGAGCTGCACCGACTCGATGAACCGCTTGCCGGCCTCCCGGCCGCCGCGGATCCCGAACGTGAAGATGGCGCCCGGTCCCTTCGGCAGGTACTTCCGGGCCAGGTCGTGGTAGCGGTTGGAGGGCAGCCCGGGATAGTTGACGTACTCGACCGCCGGGTGGGCCTCCAGGTGCTCGGCCACCCGCTGGGCGTTGGCGACGTGCCGGTCCATGCGCACGTGCAGCGTCTCCAGGCCCTGGAGCAGCAGCCAGGCGTTGAACGGGGCCATCGTGGGGCCGTAGTCGCGCAGCATCTCGGCCCGGCACTTCATCAGCCAGCCGAAGTCGCCGAAGTACTCGAAGAAGCGGAGGTCGTGGTAGCCCTTGGACGGCTCGGTCATGCCCGGGAACTTGCCGTTGTCCCAGGGGAAGCGGCCCCCGTCCACGATCACGCCCGCGATCGTCGTGCCGTGGCCGCAGATGAACTTGGTGGCGGAGTGGACGACGATGTCCGCGCCCCAGTCCAGCGGCCGGCAGAGGTAGGGCGAGGCGAAGGTGTTGTCGACGATCAGCGGCACGCCCACCTCGTGGGCCAGGTCCGCCAGCGCCTCCAGGTCGACCACGTCGATGGTCGGGTTGCCGAGCGTCTCGGCGTAGAAGGCCCTGGTCCGCGGCGTCACGGCCGCCCGCCACTGGTCCAGGTCCCAGGCGTCGACGAAGCGGGCCTCGATGCCCATCTTCCGGAAGCTGACGTCGAACTGCTGGAAGGAGCCGCCGTACAGGCTGCGAGAGCTCACGAACTCGTCCCCGGCCTGCATCAGGGCGAAGATCGCGAGGTGCTGCGCGGCCTGGCCCGAGGCGGTGGCCACCGCGCCGATGCCGTTCTCGAGGGCGGCGATGCGCTCCTCGAAGACCGCGACCGTCGGGTTCATGATCCGCGAGTAGATGTTGCCGAAGCGCTGCAGGGCGAAGAGGTTGGCGGCGTGGTCGCTGTCCTCGAAGACGTAGGCGCCCGTCTGGTAGATGGGCACCGCCCGCGCCCCGGTGACCGGGTCGGGACGCTGGCCGGCGTGGACGGCCAGCGTGTCGAAGCCGAACTGCTTCTCACCGCGCATACCCGGAGTCTAATTGGAGCCGGGACCGATGGCCGGCCAAGCGTGAGGGAGTGGGCGACGGCCGGGTTGGGGCTACGATGGCGGCATGACTGACGCCGCCACGCTCGAGGCCATCCGGCGGGTCGAGCAGACCCCGCTGAACGAGCTCGTCAACGTGTCCGTCGAGGATGTCCAGACGCAGATGGACGCGCTGCTCAGCCCGGAGAACGACAGCGCCTCCTTCTACCGCCGGTGGGAGACCCAGCAGTGGGCGGTCTCGGACCTCGACTTCGAGCGGGACCGGCAGGACTGGGCCAGCATCCCGCCCCCCGTCCAGGCCTCTCTGAGGACCACGATGACCCTCTTCTTCCTGGGGGAGCAGCTGGTCACCGACACCCTGGCGCCGGTGCTGCACGCCGCTCCCCGCGAGGACGAGCGGATCTTCCTGGCCACCCAGATCGCCGACGAGGCTCGCCACACGGTGTTCTTCGACCGGTACTTCGCGGAGGTGCTGGGCCACGACGGCGGCATCCGCACGGCCCTCGAGAACTTCGGTCCGGCCACCCGCGCCGGGTACCGGCGGATCTTCTACAAGGAGCTGCCCGAGGCAATCGACCGCTGCCGGATCGATCCCGAGGACCCGGTGGCCTTCGTCGAGGCCGTGGTCACCTACCACCTGGTCATCGAGGGCTACCTCGCGCTGGGCGGACAGCGCAACACGCTGCGCCTGCTTCGGCGCGTCGGCATCCTGCCCGGCTTCGTCTCCGGCTTCACGGCCGTGGCCCGCGACGAGTCCCGCCACATTGGGTTCGGGGTGCTGACCCTGCGCCGGCGGGTCCTGGAGGACCCGGAGATGGGCCGCGTCATCGCCCGCAAGGTCCACGACCTGCTCGACCCGGCCGTGCGCGTGGTCGTGGGCCCGGACGAGAAGCTGCCCTTCCGGCACATCAGCGAGGTGCCGCCGCCGATGCGGATCGACCTGCTGGAGTCGCGGGAGTTCGCCATCGACTCGCTCACGAAGCGGCTGCGGGCGGCCGGGCTGACGGACCAGGCGGTCGAGGAGGTCGCCAGCCGGATGCGCGGGCTCTACGACCAGCTGTGGGACGAGTACGAGCGCACCCACGGCCAGGAGCACCCGGTCCGCTACTGGCAGCAGCAGGCGACCGCGACGGCGTAGAGCGGGGCGCGCCTACGCCGTGTGGACCCGGCAGGGCGCGCCCGTCTTCGTCGTGCAGGCCGTCACCTGGGCGCCTGTGACCGCGGTGAAGCCCACGTCGTAGGGGCTGGCGGTGCCGCGCTCGGCGACGATCGTGTCCAGCGTCACCGACTGGCCCCGGTTGCTCTGGAACGCCGGCCGCCCGTCGTCCCGGTCGAACCGGACGGTGCTCTGGCGGAAGGTGATCCCGCTGACGTTGCGCAGCCACCAGCCGTACGAGGGCCTGGTGCCGAAGCTGCTGGGCGCGTGCAGGTTGTTGTCGGGCGGCACGATGCTCGCGTCCGAGGCGGGGTGGCCGCCGGGCACCGTCAGGTCGACGCCGGTCACCGTGACATTGGAGACGGGGTGGCCCGGACGGCCGGCGATCGTGCTGGTGAACTCGACCCGGCTGCTCCCGGGGTGGAACAGGTTGGTGCCCACCACGCCCGTGATCGTCACGTCGCTGATGCTGCCGGCGCCGGGATGCCCGGGGCAGCTGCCCCGGTCGCCGATCTTCATGTAGATCGGCGTCGCGGCGCGCGTCATCCTGACGTCGGAGTAGCTGACGTGCGAGATGTGGGCGCCGTCCATCGACACCATCCCGATGCCCGCCTTGCCCGCGCCCTGGATCGTGATGTGGGAGAAGCTGACGTTGGTGAAGTCGCCGCACGTCTCCGAGCCGAACTGCAGGGCGTTGTTGTTCGTCGAGAGCACCGTGGTCCCCGACACGTCGATGTTCTGGCTGAGCAGCGTGCGCCCGAGGGCGAAGTCGCTCTTCAGGACCAGCGCGTCGTCCTGGGAGAGGATGGTCGAGTTCCGAACGGTCACGTTCGAGCTGTTGATCACGTTGAAGCCGTCACGGTCGCTGACGGTGGAGATGGTCAGCCCGTCCACGGCGACGTGGTTGCAGGCGTTGATCAGGATGGCGAAGTGGCCGGCACGCCGGATCGTGATGCCCGAGATGGCCAGGCCGTCGCAGACGGCGATGGAGATGACCTTGTCACCCTGGCCGGCCGCGATCCTGCCGGTCGCCAGGTGGCCGCCGCCGTCGATGGTCCCCGCCCCGGTGAAGCCGACGTTCACCAGGTTCGTGCCCCAGAGCAGGGCGTCGTGGAAGTGGCTGTGGCCGAAGTCCTGGAACTGGCTGAACGGGTTCGGCTCCGGAGGGTCGAAGCCGCGGGCGGCGGCCAGGATCGTGGAGCCGGCGGCCAGCTGCAACGTCACGTTGCTGCGCAGGTGGATCGACGTCGAGAGGTACGTCCCGGCCGGGAAGAGCACGCCGCCGCCGCCGGCCGCCGTGCTGGCGGCCAGGATGGCCCGGTTGATCGCGGGGGTGTCGACCGTGTGCCCGTTGCCGGTCGCGCCGTAGTCCCGAACGTTGAAGACGATCGTCGGGACGGGCGCGGCCGCCGCGTTCGTGGCCGCCCCGAGCAGAGCCGTCGCGATCACTGCCAGCGACGCCAGACCCTTCCTCAGCACGCTCGTCCCTCCCTCTGCCCGGCCGGCGGCCGACTGTATACTCAGAATACCAGGAGCGACCCGCGGAACTGGTCGCCAGGGGCGGGCGTTAGGCTAGTGGGCAGTGCTCGAGTCCATCCAGTCCCCGGACGACCTTCGCTCCCTCGGGCGCGACGAGCTGGCGCAGCTGGCCGCCGAGATCCGCTCGTTCCTGGTGGAGCGCATATCCACGACGGGCGGCCACCTCTCGCCCAACCTGGGCGTGGTGGAGCTGACGCTGGCGCTCCACAGGGTGCTGCGGAGCCCCGACGAGCTGATCGTCTGGGACACGGGCCACCAGGCCTACGTCCACAAGCTGCTCACCGGCCGGGCGGGCGCCTTCGCCTCCCTCCGCCAGCCCGGCGGCCTCTCCGGCTACCCGTCCCGGGCCGAGAGCCGGCACGACGTGGTCGAGAACAGCCACGCCTCCACGTCCCTCTCTTACGCCCTGGGCATCGCCGAGGCGCGGCTGCGGGACGGGGTGCCCGGCCACGTCGTCGCCGTGATCGGCGACGGCGCCCTGACCGGCGGCATGGCCTACGAGGCGCTGAACCAGGTCGCCCACCTCCAGCCGCCGAACCTGGTGATCGTGCTGAACGACAACGGCCGGTCGTACGCCCCGACCGTCGGAGGCCTGGCCCGGCACCTGGCCCAGCTCCAGATCGACCCGCGCTACGAGCGGCTCAAGGAGGAGATCTCGCACCGGCTGCGCGACCTGCCCCTCGTGGGCGCCCAGGCCGACCAGGCCGCGTTCCGCGTCAAGGAGTCGCTCAAGCAGCTGCTGCAGCCGTCCACCGTCTTCGACAGCCTGGGCCTCAAGTACGCCGGCCCGGTCGACGGGCACGACCTGGAGGCGGTCGAGGACCTCCTGCGCCGGGCCAGGCGGCTGGGGGCGCCGACGGTGATCCACGTCGTCACGGACAAGGGCCGCGGCTACGCCCCGGCGATCGAGGACGCGCAGGACCGCCTGCACCAGGTGAGCGCCCAGACCGACCCGCTCACGGGCCGGCCGCGCAAGACCGAGCTGACGTACACGGACGTCTTCGGCGAGGCCGTCCTCTCGGCCGCGACCCGGCACCCGGACGTGGTGGCGATCACCGCCGCCATGGCGTCCTCCACCGGCCTGCTGAGCCTGGCCAGGGAGTTCCCGGACCGGTTCTTCGACGTCGGCATCTGCGAGCAGCACGCGGTGACGTTCGCGGCCGGCCTGGCCATCGGCGGCAAGCGGCCGATCGTCTGCGTGTACTCGACCTTTCTTCAGCGTGCCTTCGACCAGACGATGATGGACGTCTGCCTGCACCGGCTGCCGGTGACGTTCGTGATCGACCGGGCCGGGGTCACGGGCCCCGACGGCTCCTCGCACCACGGAATCTTCGACCTCAGCTACCTGCGCCTCATGCCGAACCTGAAGGTGGCGGCGCCGGCGGACGCGACCGAGCTGTGCGCCCTGCTGGAGACGGCGCTGGCCGGCGACGGCCCGATGGCGATCCGGTTCCCGAAGGGCACGGTCCCGGCCACCCCGGACCTGCCGGTCGAGCCGATCCCGGTCGGGCGCTGGGAGGAGGTGCGCCGGGGCGGCGACGCGGCGATCCTGGCCATCGGCCGCATGGTCGAGGTGGCCACGGTGGCCGCGGACCAGCTGGCGGCCCGGGGGATCGCCTGCGGCGTCATCAACGCCCGCTGGCTCAAGCCGATGGACCCGCGGCTCGCCGACTGGGCTCGCCGCCACAGCGTGCTCGTGACTGCCGAGGACAACGTCCGCAGCGGCGGCTTCGGGGCGGCCGTGCTGGAGGCGCTGGCCCCGCACGGCCTGGCGGGCAGGGTGCGGATGGCGGCGCTGCCCGACCGCTTCCTGCCCCACGGCCGGCAGAACGAGATCCTGGCGGAGCACGGCCTGGCCCCGGAGGGCCTGGCCGAGACGGTCCGGTCGGCCCTGGAGGAGCGAGCGCGGGCGCACTGACTCTGGACTCTCCCTCCCCCGCGAGGCGTAAGGGAGAACTGGCTTGACATAGTTCGTCTCGCGATATATCGTGGGACGAGCAATGACCGATCCGGACCTGCTGATCATGACCAGCCTGGCCGGCGGGCCCAAGCACGGCTACGCCATGATCGTGGACATCCAGGCTATGGCCGGGGTGCGGCTGGGGCCGGGCACGCTGTACGGCGCCATCCCCCGGCTGGAGCGGGCCGGGCTCATCGAGCCGCTCGAATCGGAGGACCGGCGGCGGCCCTACCGGCTGACCACCCGCGGCGCCGAGGTGCTGCGCGAGCGGCTAGAGGCGCTGCGCGACCTGAGCGCCACCGGCCTCCGCAGGCTGCTGCCCGCATGAGGCGGCTGGCGCGGCTCTTCCCCTGACCGTGGCGGGAGCGCTACGGCGCCGAGCTGGAGGCGCTGCTGGAGCAGACACCTGCCACCGCGGGCGCGGTCCTCGATTTGCTGCGCGGCGCCGCCGTGCCTAGGCTGGCCTGCCGGCGCCGCTTCAGCCCCGGCCGCCTCGTCGGGTTCGCGGTGATCGGCGTCCTGGTGCAGGTCGACGTCCTGGCGCCCCTGGCGGTGGGGTCGGTCGCGCTCGGGCACCGCCTCCCGCCCGTGCGTCAGACCGGCTTGCGGCCCCGGTAGCCCTCGCCGATGCGGTGCCAGTGGGCGATGCGGTCCTCGCCCAGCTGCCAGCACAGCTCGACCAGCTCGCCCTCGCGGTAGGACAGGAAGTCCACCAGGCCGA
>JBKPCH010000115.1:0-4935 GCA_046727275.1 Candidatus Dormiibacterota bacterium | reverse complement strand
CGGCGGGGCCGGGCGCTCCGCCACGGCGGTTCCGGCCGGGGCCGGCCGGGCGGCCGTCTCGGTCGGGGTGGGCGCGCCGACGGGCGCCGCCGCCGGACGGCTGGTGCGGTCGCTGATGGTGCCCTTCGCCGCCGCCTCGCGGTACGCGGCCGCGAGCTGCCTGCCGACGATCTCCTCCACCTCCTTGCCCCGCAGCTCCGCCACCTCCTGCGCGGTGCGCATCGTCTGGAGCGCCTCCATCGTGGCCCGGACCGTGTTGATCGGGTTGTTCGTGCCGAGCGACTTGGTCAGGATGTCCTTGATCCCGGCCAGCTCGATCACGGCGCGCATGGCGCCGCCCGAGATCACGCCCGTGCCGGGCGCGGCCGGCTTGAGCAGGACCTTGGCCGCGCCCCACTTGAAGCGGACCTCGTGCGGGATCGTCGTGCCGACCATCGGCACGGTGATCATGTTCCGCTTGGCGATCTCGACGCCCTTGCGGATGGCCTCCGGCACCTCGCGGGCCTTGCCCAGCCCGGCGCCGACGCGGCCGTTCATGTCGCCGACCACGATCAGCGCCGAGAACGAGAAGCGCCGGCCCCCCTTCTCGACCTTGGCCACGCGGTTCAGGCTGACCACCCGCTCGGTGGTGTCGCCGCGGTCGCCGTACGACGTGTAGTTCCTCGCTGCCATCCGCTAGAACTCCAGTCCGGCCTCGCGGGCGGCGTCCGCGAGCGCCCTGACGCGGCCGTGGTACAGGAACCCGCCCCGGTCGAACACGGCGGTCCCGACGCCGGCGGTCTTCGCCTGCTCGGCGATCGCCCGGCCCACGGCCGCCGCCGCGTCCAGGTCCTTGCGGCCGGACTTCAGCTGCACCGTCGACGCCGAGGCCACCGTCCGGCCCGAGTCGTCGTCGATCATCTGGGCGTAGACGTGGTGCAGGCTCCGGTACACGCTGAGCCGCGGCCGCTGGGCCGTGCCGGTGACCTTGACCCGCACGCGCCGGTGCCGGCGCCCGCGGGCCCCCTTCCTGTCGAACTGCTTCAACATGCGCTACTTCGCTCCCTTGCCCGCCTTGCCGGCCTTCCTGCGGATGACCTCGCCGCGGTAGTGGACGCCCTTGCCCTTGTACGGCTCGGGCGGCCGGAGGCGGCGCAGGTCGGCCGCGATCTGGCCCACCTGCTCCTTCGAGTTCCCCGTCACGGAGAAGTGCGTCGGGTCCTGGACGTCGATGCTGACGCCCGCCGGCGGCCGGAAGCGGATCGGGTGCGAGAAGCCCAGCGTCAGGACCAGCTCGTCACCCTGCTTCTGGGCGCGGTAGCCCACGCCGGTCAGCTCCAGCTCCTTGCGGAACCCGGTCGACACGCCCGTCACCATATTGGAGACGAGCGTGCGGGTGAGCCCGTGCAGGGAGCGGTGCTCCCGCCCGTCGCTGGGACGCCGGCAGACCAGCCGCCCGTCCTCCAGCTCGATCGCGATCTGGGACGGCAGCGACCGCTCGAGCTTGCCCCTGGGGCCCTCGACGTACACGTGGTTGCTCTCGATCTTCACGTTCACCCCGTTCGGGACGGGGATCGGCAGCTTTCCGATTCTCGACATGGCGTGGTTCCTCGCGCCCTACCAGACGTAGGCCAGCACTTCGCCGCCCACGCCCGCGTGCAGCGCCTGGCTGCCGCTCATCACGCCCTGGCTGGTGGACAGGATGGCGACGCCCAGGCCGCCCAGCACGCGCGGGATCTCCGTCTTGCGGGCGTAGACGCGCAGGCCGGGACGGCTGATGCGCTTCACACCGGAGATTACCCGCTTCCTGTCGTTGCGCGCCTTGAAGGTGATGGTCAGGTACTCGCCGGCGTGCTCGGCGGCCTTCTGCACCTCGAAGCCGGCGATGTAGCCCTCGTCCTGGAGGACGCGGGCCATCTCGAGCTTCAGCCTGGACGAGGGCACGCGGACCTCGGAGTGCCGGGCGCCGTTGGCGTTCCGGATCCGGGTCAGCATGTCGGCGATGGGGTCCGACGTGACGCCGATGGTCGTGCTCGTCGCCATTACCAGCTCGACTTCGTGATGCCGGGGATGCGGCCCTCGGCGGCGTGAGTCCGGAAGCAGATGCGGCACATCCCGAACTTGCGCATGTAGGCGCGCGGCCGGCCGCAGATCCGGCAGCGGTTGTGCGCTCGCACCTTGAACTTCGGCGTCCGCTTCCAGCGCTCGATTGCTGACTTCTTCGCCAAGATCCTCTACCTCTTCCGAAACGGCATGCCCAGCTGCGTGAGCAGCGAGCGGCCCTCTTCGTCTGTCTTCGCCGTGGTCACGATGGAAACCTCGAGGCCACGGAGCTTGTCGATCTTGTCGTAGTCGACCTCGGGGAAGATGATCTGCTCGCGCAGGCCGAGCGAGTAGTTGCCGCCGCCGTCGAACGCGTCCGGGTCGATGCCCCGGAAGTCGCGGATGCGTGGCAGCGCAACGGCCACGAGCTTCTCCAGGAAGTACCACATGCGGCGGCCCCTGAGCGTGGCCCGGATGCCGACGGGCATCCCCGCCCGCAGCTTGAAGGCGGCCACCGACTTGCGGGCCTTGACCACCACCGGCTGCTGGCCCGTGATCGTGCGCACGTCGCCCACGGCCGACTCCAGCGCCCTGGCGTTGTCCTTGGCCTCGCCGATGCCGATGTTCACGACCACCTTCGCCACGCGAGGCGCCTGCATCACGTTGGCGTAGTCGAACTCCTTCATCAGGGCCGGCAGCACGCGCTCCCGGTACTCCCGGGCCAGGTTCGGCTCGCGGTGGCTGGTGCGGCGGGCGCCGTTGGCGCCGTTCGCGGTCGCGGTGCGGGCGTTCGAGCTCATTGCGCCTCCGCCTTCCGGACGCGCTCGTACGGCTCGCCGCAGCGCACGCATTCCAGGGCCTTCTGGCCGCTCTCCAGCACCGTGTGCCTGATGCGGGTGGGCCGGCTGCAGCTGGGACAGACCAGCATGACGTTGCTGTAGTCCAGCGGAGCCTCGAAGTCCACGATGCCGCCCTGGATGGCGCGGTTGCCGCCTGCCGAGCGGCCGGCCTTCGTGTGGCGCTTCAGGATGTTCACGCCCTGGACCACGATCTTCTGCTCGCGCGGCAGCGTGCGCAGCACCTCGCCCTGCTTGCCCTTGTCCTTGCCGGCGACGACCACCACGGTGTCACCGGGGGCCAGGTCGAGCCGGCGCAGCCGCGGCCGCGGCTTGTTCTTCAGCACCTAGAGGACCTCCGGGGCCAGGGACACGATCTTCATGAAGTTGCGCTCGCGCAGCTCCCTGGCGACCGGCCCGAAGATGCGCGTGCCCCTGGGGTTGTTCTGGTTGTTGATCAGCACGGCGGCGTTGTCGTCGAAGCGGATGTTCGACCCGTCCGGCCGCCGGTACTCCTTGGCCACGCGTACGACGACGGCCTTGACGACCTCGCCCTTCTTGACCTGGCCGCCGGGCTGGGCGGACTTGACCGTGGCCGTGATCACGTCGCCCACCGACGCGTAGCGGCGGTAGTGGCCGCCGACCACGCGGATGCACAGCAGCTCACGCGCGCCGCTGTTGTCGGCGACTCTCAGCCTCGTCTCCTGCTGGATCATGGCCTAGCGCGCCTTCTCCACGACCTCGACGACGCGCCAGCGCTTGTCCTTCGAGATGGGCCGGGTCTCCATGATCCTGACCAGGTCACCGGTCTTGCACTCGTTGCCCTCGTCGTGGGCCTTGAAGCGCACACGGCGCTGCATGACCTTCTTGTAGAGGGGGTGGCTCTTGCGGTCGTTGACCTGGACGATGACGGTCTTCTCCATCTTGTCCGAGACCACGCGACCCAGGCGCACCTTGCGGAAGGCCCGCTGGCCGGCCGCCTCCTGGTTGATCTCCTGCTGCGTCTCAGTCATTCCCCTTCCTCTGCCGCCGGGCGACGGCGCGTCCTCCGGGACGCCGGGGCCTCCGCCTCGCCGCTCGCCGAAGTCTCCACGTTCTCGGGTGTCTCCTCATCCGTCTCCGGCTCGGCGGCCTCGGCAGCCGGCTGCTCCGCGGCGGCGTGGTCGTGACCCTCGTGCTCGTCGTGCTCCGTCGCCTCGGCCGGCTCGGGCAGGCTGACGGCGTCCATGCCGGTCAGGTCGACGGTGTCCTCCAGCGTCCCCTCCAGGCGGCGCGTGTGCACCACGGTGAGGATCCTGGCGATGTCCTTGCGCACCTTCCGGATCTGCCGGTGGTCGTCGAGCTGGCCGACGGCGTGCTTGAAGCGGAGCTCGTACAGCTCGCGCCGCGCCCCCTTGAGGCGGCTGGTCAGCTCCTCGGCGTCCAGCGTCCGCAGGTCCTCGGCCTTCACTGCTGCTCACCACCCCCGGCGTGCGCCGCCTGCGGCTCGACCACCGCGACGAAGCGCGTGCGCACCGGCAGCTTGGCCGCCGCCAGCCGCATGGCCTCCTTCGCCACGTCGTGGTTCACGCCGCCCATCTCGAACAGGATGCGGCCCGGCTTGATAACCGCCACCCAGCCCTCGGGATTGCCCTTGCCGGAGCCCATGCGGGTCTCGGCCGGCTTCTTGGTCACCGACTTGTCCGGAAAGATTCGGATCCAGATCTGGCCGCCGCGCCGGACGTGCCTGGTCATGGCCCGCCTGGCCGCCTCGATCTGCCGGTTCGTCATCCAGCAGGCCTCCGTGGCCTGCAGGGCGAACTGGCCGAAGGCGATCGTGTTGCCCCGCGTGGCCACGCCGGTCCGCCGGCCCTTGTGCTGCTTGCGGTGCTTGACCCGCTTAGGCAGGAGCACTGCCGCCCTCCCTGGGACCCGAGCCGCCGGAGCTCTGGCCGCCGCCGGAGCTCTGGCCGCCGCCGGAGCTCTGGCCCCCGCCGGAGCCCTGGCCACCGCCCGAGCCCTGGCCGCCGCCCGAGCCCTGGCCGCCGCCCGAGCCCTGGCCACCACCGGAGCCCTGGCCGCCACCGGAGCCCTGGCC
>JBKPCH010000114.1:0-4026 GCA_046727275.1 Candidatus Dormiibacterota bacterium | reverse complement strand
GTGGCGAACCAGCCGACCACGCCGGCCACGATGAGTCCGGCGAGGACCGCGAGGGCGGCCGGCGTCCCCGGGTCGCCGAGGGCGCTGCGCAGCGCGGTGCCGCCGGCGCCGAGCCCGGCCGCCACGCCGCCGACGAGCCCGAGGCGGACGACCCGTGCGTCCGCCGTCACTCCCCGCCCGCGCCCGCCATCGGCATGGCGCCGAGGATAGTGAATCCCTCCCCCTGTGCGGGGGAGGGCACCGTCGGGGGGTGCCGGCGCGACCGCCCGGGACGTTCGGTCAGCGCCGGCAGTTCGCCTCCCCAACCCCGACCCTCCCCCGTGAGGGGGAGGAAGCTCTGTCAGGGAGAGAGCTCTATCTCGCTGTCAGCTGCCGACCAGGCGGATCGTCCAGAAGTCGGCGGCCAGGGACGACTGCGTGACGTACGCGTAGGGCAGCGTGAAGTAGCCCTTCATGCCCCAGCCGTCGCCCCAGGAGTTGCGCACCGTCAGCCACTGGCTGGCGTCGTCGTAGCCCACGGCCAGGACGGCGTGGCCGCCGACCGTCTGCTCGCCTGACGCCGGCATCGGCGCGTGGCCGGTCTGCGCGACCTCGTCGCTCTCGAAGCTCTCGTAGACGGTGAAGCCGAACACGAAGGGATAGCCGGAGGCCAGGCAGCCCTTCATCTGGTTCAGGTTCTGCGCCACGCGCTGGTACGAGACGGCGCGGTCGAGCTTCGCGTCGGCGTAAGCCTGGCCGGACGGCTTCTCGGTGAACCTGCTGATGTCGTACGGCCAGTCGGTTTCCGGACACGCGCCCTGCTTCGCGACCGACTTGATGCCGTCGCGGATCTGGGCGCCGCTGTCCGACTGGACGGTGCCCTCCATGTTCCGCTCGTTCCAGTAGATGAACAGGCGGGAGGGGATGAAGTCCGGCAGGCCCTGCTTCATCCGGTCGAACTCGACGGCGGCGCCGATCGCGTTCGCGGTGCAGCTGCCCAGCTGGCCCTGGTCGTAGACGGCCGGGCACTGCGACGTCAGGTCGACGCAGACGGGCAGGCCGGCCAGCTGGCGGAGGGGGGCCGAATACAGGTGGTCACGCTGGTCCGGGAGGTCGGGGATCCAGCCAAAGTTCTTTCCGGGCACTGCCAAGGCTCCTTCTCTTTTTCTCTCTCCGACGGGAGGCTGCTCTTCGCGCTAATCAGGACGGCGCTCAGTATGGCCATGCCTGAGGCCAGGGCCAATGGGCTGCTGTCCCGAGCGGCGGGCGGTGTTCTCCCACCGGCGACCCACTGCCGGGTACAGTGCGAAGTTGTGAAGACCGCCGCCACCGTCGCCCTCATGCTCATCCGCCTCTGCGCGGTCGTCCTGATCGCGCTGGGCATCCTCTTCTGGACCGGCAACGCGCTGCCGCTCGTGCCGCTGCACACGCTGGTCGGCCTGATTCTGGTCCTGGCGCTGTGGACGCTGGCCGGCATCGCAGCGCGGGCGGGGGTCAGCCTCCCCTTCGTCGCCGCCGCCGTGGTTTGGGGCCTCGTCGTCCCCGTCTTCGGCCTGAACCAGGCCAGCCTCCTGACCGGGGACGCGCACTGGCTGATCCGGGTCCTGCACCTGCTGGTCGGCCTGGTCGCCGTCGGGATGGGGGAGGGGCTGGCCGCACGCATCCGGCGGGCGGAGCCGCAGCCAGCGACCTCGTAGGACCGGCCGGGGAGGGCCCGCCCATCGCCAGCCCATAACCGGGCGTTCACCATGGGGGGGCTAGCCTGCGGTTCAGGTCGCCGCGGGAGCGGACCCGAGGGCCCCACGTGAGAGGAGGAAGCGAATGACGGTACGGAGAGGCCGCTGGCTCCCAGCGGCGCGGTTGCTCACCCTGGCGGCGTCGGCAAGCCTGCTGCTGGCGGGGGCGCCGGGGCCCAACGTCGCGGCCGACGAGCCCGGCGGCCAGCACTCCTCGAGCCCCTGCGGCCTCCACTCGCAGGGCGGGCGCATCAAGCACGTCGTCAACGTGATCTTCGACAACACGCACTTCACCCGCGACGACCCCAACGTGCCCAGCGACCTGGAGCAGATGCCGAACCTGCTCAGTTTTATCGAGGGCAACGGCACGCTCGTCGCCCACGAGCACACCCCGCTCATCTCGCACACCGGCACCGACATCCTGACCTCGATCAGCGGGCTGTACGGGGACGCGATGGGCCAGCCGGTGTCCAACGGCTTCGGCTTTTACGACACGAACGACCACGCCAGCTTCCGCTCGACGTTCGCCTACTGGACGGCCAGGCTGGGGGGCGCCAACGACAACACCTACTTCATGACGACCGCGGGGGGCAAGAACACGCCCGCCCCCTGGGTGCCGTACACGCGCGCCGGCTGCAGCATCGGCGCGGTGGCCACAGCCAACACGGTGCTCGAGAACACCGCCTTCGACGTCCCGACCGTCTTCGGCGCCGGCTCGCCCGAGGACCAGGAGGTCAAGGCGGCGGCCGCCATCCCCTGCGGCTTCGGCGGCAACCCGCCCTGCACCCCCGACCAGGCGAAGGCCAAGGCGCAGCCGGCGGCGGACTTCGTGGGCATCGCCGTCCACTGCGGCAGGACCGACGCCGCCTGTGGCCTCGCGAGCGGGGCCAGGCCGGACGTGCTGCCGGACGAGCCCGGCGGCTACAGCGGCTTCCAGGGGCTGTTCGGGGCGAAATACGCCGACCCCTTCGTCCACCCAGGCGGCCCGCTGACCGACCTGGATGGCAACGTGATCGCGGACGCCAGGGGCAACCCCGGCTTCCCGGGCTTCGACTCGATGTCCGCCACGGTGTCGCTTGGCTACGTGGCGGCGATGCAGGAGCGCGGCATCCCGGTCACGAACGCGTACATCTCGGACCTGCACGACAACCACGCCGCCGGCCGGGCGTTCGGCCCCGGCGAGGCCGGCTACGTCCAGGCCCTGAAGCAGTACGACAGCGCCTTCGGCAAGTTCTTCGCGCGCCTGGCGCAGCACGGGATCACCCGTGACAACACGCTGTTCACGTTCACCGCTGACGAGGGCGACCACTTCAGCGGCGGCCCGCCCAGCCCCGTGGGCTGCGACGGGGTCACGACGCCCTGCACCTACCAGCAGATCGGCGAGCTCAACGCCAACCTGTCCGGCCTGCTGGCCGCGGTGGCGCCCTACTCGACCGGCACGCCCGTGCCGAAGCTGTCCGTCCACAGCGACTCGGCGCCGACCGTCTACCTCGACGGCAACCCCTCCCAGACCGACCTGGCGCTGACGCGGACGGTGGAGCGGGCCTCCGGCCACATCCAGGCGGTCAACCCGATCACGCACGAGACGGACCACGTGACGAGCCTGCTGGCGGGCGTGGCGGCCATGCGGAACCTGCACATGCTGACGAGCGATCCCGCCCGCAACCCCACGTTCACGCTCTTCGCGAAGCCCGACTATTTCCTCTGCGCGACCGGATTCAGCTGCGCTCCGACGGACTCGCAGGTCATCGTGAACCCGGGCTTCGCCTGGAACCACGGCGACGTCGCGCCGGAGATCAACACCACCTGGCTCGGCATCGCCGGCCCCGGCGTGCGGCACCTGGGCGTCGACGACACGACGTGGTCCGACCACGCTGACGACCGGCCGACGGTCCTGGCGCTGCTCGGCCTGAAGGACGACTACCGGCATGAGGGCCGCGTCCTGGCCGAGCTGCTGGACCGCGGAGCCGTGCGCGGCCTCGGGGACGTGGACGCCTACGTCCGGCTGGGCGGCGCCTACAAGCAGCTCAACGCCCCCGTCGGCCAGTTCGGCCTGGCCACGCTGCGCACCTCCACGGCCGCGCTGGAGAGCGGCCGGGGGGCCGAGGACTCGACCTACACGAGGCTCACGCAGCAGCTGACGGACCTGGGCACCGCCCGGGACAGCCTGGCCGCCCTGATCGAGGCCGTCCTGGACGCCCCCGTCTCGACGGTGGGCGGCGACGAGGAGCACGAGACCGGCGACCTCCGCGTGCTCGACGACAGGGCCGAGGCCCTGCTGCAGCGCGCCTGGCTCCTCGCCGGCGAGTAG
>JBKPCH010000113.1:0-12103 GCA_046727275.1 Candidatus Dormiibacterota bacterium | reverse complement strand
CCGTGGCGCAGGTCGAGGGCGGCCTCCTCGACGGCGATGCCGCCGGCGGCTGCCTGGCGGTCACCGTGCCTCCGCGCGCGACGGCGACCGTCCGCCTGCTCGCCGGGAGCGCCGGGCCGGCCCTGGCCGGGCGCCGCCGCTGCTCGGTCTTCCACCCGTCCCAGGAGGAGTGGCGATGAGTCCGACCATCCCCATCTCGCGGCCCACGTTCGGGCCCGAGGAGGAGCAGGCCGTGCTGGAGGTCATGCGCTCCGGCCAGGTCGCGCAGGGCGAGCGCGTCCGCCGCTTCGAGGCCGCCTTCGCCAGCCGCACCGGCGCCCGCTTCGCGGTCGCCACGTCCAGCGGCACCGCCGCGCTCTTCCTCGCCCTGGTCGCCCACGGCATCGGCCCCGGCGACGAGGTCATCACCAGCCCGCTGACGTTCATCGCCACCGCCAACGCCATCCTTCAGGCCGGCGCCCGCCCGGTCTTCGCCGACGTCGACGACACGCTGTGCCTGGACCCCGGGGCGGCCCGCCGGCTGGTCGGCCCCCGCACGCGCGCCCTCGTGCCCGTCCACTTGCACGGCAGCCCGGCGAACCTGCCGGCGCTGGGCGCGCTGGCCGCCGAGCACGGCCTGGTCCTGGTCCAGGACGCGTGCCAGGCCGTCGGCGCCACCCTGGGCGGCCTGCCCCTGGGCGCGGCCGGCACGGCCGTGTACTCCTTCTACGCCACCAAGAACATCACGACCGGCGAGGGCGGCATGGTCACCACGGACGATCCGGCCGTCGCCGAGCGCTGCGCCAGTCTCCGCCACCAGGCCTACACCGACCGGCCCTACGTCCACGACCGCGCCGGCTACAACTTCCGCATGACCGAGCTGCACGCTGCCATCGGCCTCGTCCAGCTCGGCCGCCTGGACGCCGTCACCGCCCGCCGGCGCCGGATCGCGAGCTGCTACGACGAGGGCATCCCGGCCGGCCGCTTCGAGCGGCCGCGCACCCTGGAGGGCGCGGCCCACGTCTACTACCAGTACACGCTGCGCCTGCCGGCGGGCCGCGCCGGCGGCCGGGTCGAGCGAGCCCGGGACGGGATGATCGCCGCGCTGGCGGCTGCCGGCATCACCGCCGGCGTCTACTATCCGGTGCCGCTGCACCTACAGCCGGCGCTGCGCAACGGCGTCACGCCCAGCCTGCCCGGAGCCGAGCGGGCCGCGGCCGACATGTTCTCCATCCCGGTGCACCCCGCGCTGAGCGACGGCGACGTCGAGCGCGTCGCGGAGGCGGTGGCCCGGCTGTAGCGATCCCCGGATCGCCTACGCTGGGGCGCAGTGGGAGCACCGCGCGCCAGCGACCGCTCGGCCAGCCGGCTCGCCAACGAGTCGGCGCGGGCCGTGCTCGAGGCCTACGACTCCTACCGGGAGGCGTTCGCGGCGATCGGCCGGCGGGCCCGCGGGCGGTTCGAGCGGTGCGACTGGCGCGGCGCCATGGCGGACGCCGCCGAGCGGCTCGACCTCTACGGGACCGTGATCGACGGCATCGAGGACCGCGTGCGCGAGGCGCTGGGGCCGCGGCGGGCGGACCACCTGGTCTGGGCCGGGATGAAGGCGGTGTACTCGGGGCTCATCGCGGGCCGCCAGGACTGGGAGCTCGCCGAGACGTTCTTCAACTCCGTCACCCGGCGCCACTTCGCGACGGTCGGCGTGGACGGCGACATCGAGTTCGTCGACTCGGACTTCGAGGCCCCGACGCTGGGACCCGGCGGCCTGCTCTACCGGACGTACCGGCAGGCCCGCGACGCGGCCGGCATGGTGGAGTCCATCCTGCGCGATGCCTGGTTCGACGCCCCCTACGAGGACCTGCGGCGCGACGCCCGCCGGGCCGGCGACCGGCTGCAGGCGTACCTGGTTTCGCTGGGCGCCACCGGCCCGGTGTCTCGGGCGAGCGTGATCCACGCCCCGTTCTTCCGGCGCAAGGGCGCCTACCTGATCGGCCACCTGCCGCTCGGCGAGAGGCCCGTCCCGTTCGCCCTGGCGCTGCTCAACACCGAGCGCGGCGTCGTGGTCGACGCGGTGCTGACCGGCGAGAACGACATCAGCATCCTGTTCAGCTTCACTCGCTCGCACTTCCACGTCGACCTGGGCCCGGCGCACGCGCTGGTGCGGTCGCTGAAGGTGCTGATGCCCCGGAAGCCGACGGCCGAGCTGTACATCGCGCTGGGCTACCACAAGCACGGCAAGACCGAGCTGTACCGGGACCTGCTGCACCGGCTGCGCGACACCGACGAGCGCTTCCAGCTCGCGCCGGGGACGCCGGGCATGGTGATGATCGTGTTCACCATGCCCGGCTACGACGTGGTGCTGAAGATCATCAGGGACCGGTTCCCGGCCATCAAGCCGACCACGCCCAACGGCATCCGCCAGAACTACCGCCTGGTCTTCAAGCACGACCGGGCCGGACGCCTGGTCGAGGCGCAGGAGTTCGAGCACCTGGAGTTCGAGCGGGCGCGCTTCGCGCCGGAGCTGCTCCAGGAGTTCCGGCGCAACGCCGACAGGACGGTGGAGGTGAGGGACGGCCAGGTGGTCGTGCACCACGCGTACATCGAGCGCCGCGTGACACCGCTGGACCTGTACGTGCGCACCGCGTCGGAGGAGGCGGCCAGGGCGGCGGTCGCCGACTTCGGGCAGGCCGTCAAGGACCTGGCCGGGAACGGCATCTTCCCGGGCGAGCTGCTGCCCAAGAACTTCGGTGTCACACGGCACGGCCGCGTCGTCTGCTACGACTACGACGAGCTCGGCCTGCTCACGGACTTCTCCTTCCGGGCGCTGCCGGCCCCGCGCACCGACGACGACGACCTGTCGGACGAGGCGTGGTTCGGCGTCGGCCCGCGGGACCTCTTCCCGGCCGAGTTCAGCCGCTTCCTGGGCCTGCCCCCGGACCTGGGCCGGCTGCTGGAGCGGGCCCACGGCGAGCTGTTCGACCTGCGGTTCTGGCAGGAGATGCAAGCCCGGGTCGCCCGCGGCGAGATCATCGACATCTTCCCGTACGACCCGTCCCGCCGCCTGATGCGAGACTGACGCGCTCACCCCGACCGCAGCGCCTCCACCGGGGCGAGGCGGGCGGCGCGCGCCGCCGGGCGTGCTGACGATCGCCCGCTCGATCGCCCGCAGCCACGGCGGCGAGATCACGGCCCGGCCCCGGGCCGGTGGCGGCCTGGAGGTCCGCCTGGTGCTGCCCCGAGCCTGAGTCAGGGACAGAGACGACTCCCCGCGGTCGGGGGGAGCCATTCCGGGCTCCCCCCGAGGGACCAACCCCCAGGTACGCGTCATCCGCCGTGAGAGGGACGGTCGGGGGCGGCGGAGCGCGCCACGCCCTAGGGCGCGACGGCTGCGGTCAGGCCGACCTCCGGTTCAGGCGGTCCCAGCGGCCCTGGCAGTCGACGCAGCGGGTCGCCTCGGGGCGGAACCGAAGGCGCTCCGTCGGAATGCGGTTGCCGCAGTCCTCGCATTCGCCATACTTGCCCTCTGCCAGCCGGCTGAGGGCCCGCTCGACCTGCTCGCGGTTCTCGGAGAGCAGCTGGACGAGCCGGTCGTTGACCTCCCGGTCGCTCATGACCTGCGCGAAGTCGGTGTCTTCGTAGTCACGCGTGAAGACCCCACCCATGCTGTCGGCGATTGGCTTGTTGAGTCCAGCCTCCTCCTGGAACTGGTGGGCCAGCTTCTGAAGCGCGGCCCGGTTGGCTTCGAGCCGAACCACTCGTTCCTGGTCCTTCTCCGTCATCGAGGGCACACCTCCTGTCGTGGACGACAAGCGGGGGGACACCAGACTATCACGTTTCCGGCCCCCAAGCGGACAATCTTCCCTGACTTTTCAACGACCGCCCGAGGGCCGGCCGTGGCCCCGATCGGGGCCTCTGGCCGGCCATTCTAGGCGCCCGCGGCGAAGGCTGACCGCGGGCGCCCGGAGCCCCGCTGCGAGGCCCTCAGGGCCTCCTGAACATGGACTGCATCTTCATCGCCAGGCCCATGTCGCCCTTGACCTTGAGCTTCCCGCTCATGAAGGCGGCGGTCGGGTCCAGGCCGCCCGTGAAGATCTTGACGAAGTCCCGGGAGTCCGCGATCAGGGTCAGGTTGGGCGCCTCGATCTCGCCCTGGCCGGCGGTGGCGTGGCCGTCGGCGATCTTGATGAAGCGCTTGCCCGCGTCCTCGCCGGTGAGGTCGAACTGGATGGTGGCGCTGGTCGAACCGGCCTTCTCAGGCATGAAGTAGTTGGGCATCTCCTCGACCACCTGGTCGGCAGTTCGCTCAGCAGGACTCTGATCGGTCATGTGATCCTCCACTGTTGACGCCATGCGGCATCCGTCGAGGGTTCATCTTATACAGTCAGGATGGCCGACCCCGAAACCCTGACGCCCGGCCTGAGCGAGGTCGTGCCGGGCGTGCACGAGCTGCGCCTCCCGATCCCCTGGGAGGACACCCACGTCAACTGCTTCCTGCTGCCCGACGGGGACCGGGTGGACATGATCGACTGCGGGATGGCCTCGCCGGAGTCGTTCGAGCTGGTGCGGTCGGCCGTACGGGAGCTGGGCGGCCCCGGGGCCCGGCTGGGCCATCTGGTGGTCACCCATATCCACCCCGACCACTACGGGGCGGCCGGCGAGCTGACGACCGTGGACGGGGCCCAGCTGTACCTGCACCGGCTCGAGGTGCCGATGGTCAACCCCCGCTACCTGGAGGTCGACGAGCTCGTCCGGGAGGTGGGCAGGTACCTGGAGGTCCACGGCGTGCCCGAGGCCGAGGCGGAGTTCCTGAAGAACGCCTCGCGGGGCTTCCGGCAGTGGGTGAAGCCGGCGGCGCCGGACCTGCAGCTCGACGGCAGCGAGGTCCTGGAGCTGGGCACGCGGCGGCTGCGCGTGGAGTGGACCCCGGGCCACTCGCCCGGCCACATCGGCCTCTTCGACCTGGACTCGCGCGTGCTTTTCGCCGGCGACACGCTCCTGCCGGCGCTGAGCCCGAACATCGGGCTCCACCCGCAGAGCACGCCCAACCCGCTCGACGACTACATGGCCGGCCTGCGCCGGATCGTGGAGCTGCGGCCCTCGCTGGTGCTGCCAGGCCACGGCAGGCCATTCCGGACGGCGGCGGGGCGGGTGGCGAAGATGCTGGAGCACCACGCCCGCCGCAAGCGGCAGGTGATGGACGCGATCGGCGACGGCGAGCTGAACGGCTGGCAGGTCGCGACCACGATCTGGGGCCGGAGGGAGAACCTCCACGACATGCGCATGGCGCTGCAGGAGGGCCTGGCGCACCTGCAGTCGCTGAGCGTGGAGGGCCTGGTGGAGAAGCGGGCCACGCCCGCCGCCGTCACGTGGCGGCGAGCGAGCTGAGGCGCTTCAGGCCGAGCGGGAACAGCTCGGCCGGGTAGCAGCCGACGCCGACGGTGCCCGGCCCGGCGTGGGCGCCGACCACCGGCCCCAGGGGCGCCACGATCAGCGTCTCCGCCCTCGGCTCCAGCGCTCTGGCGATCCGCTCGGCCGCGTCGGGGGCGGCGGCGTGGCCGACCAGCGCGCAGACGGGGCCGCGCACCTGGCCCGCCAGGTCGATGACCCGCGCCACCGCCCGCTCCTGGGTCCGGACCCGCTCCAGCGGGGAGACCTCGCCGCCCTGGATGGTCAGCACCGGCTTGACCTGCAGGACGGAGCCGACCAGCGCGCTGGCCCGGCCGATGCGGCCCCCGCGGCGCAGGTACTCCAGCGTGGCGACCATGAAGTACACGCGCATCGCCTCGCGGATGGGCTGCAGCCGCTCCAGGATCGCGGCCGCCGGCCGGTCCTCCGCGGCCAGGGCGCTGGCGACCAGCGTCAGCAGCCCGAGCGGCATCGAGACCATCTCCGTGTCCAGGACGTGGACCCGGTCGGACCCGACCATCTCGGCGCCCTGGGTGGCGGCCGCGACTGTGCCGCTCAGGCGGGCCGAGATGTGCAGCGACACGACCTCGTCGTGGTCGGCCAGCAGGCCGCGGTAGACCTCGGCGAACTGGCCGGGCGACGGCTGCGACGTGGTCGCCGTCCCGCCGGAGGCCGCCAGCCGGCCGTAGAACTCGGCGGCGGTGATGTCGACCCCGTCCAGGTAGCCGCGGCCGTCGAGCGTGACGGTCAGCGGCACGACCGTGACCCGCCGCTGCTGGACCAGGTCCGGGGCGAGGTCGGCTGTGGAGTCGGTGACGATCGCCACCCGGGACTGGCTCATGCGGGGCTCACGGGGAAGGATACGTGGCGGCGCCGCCGGCAGGCCCGGGCCGGCCGAGCCGGGCCGGCAAGCCCGACGGGGCCGCTCACGTGCCGCCCGGCCGGGCGTCCTCATCCTCGTCCGTCGTGCCGGTCGCCCGGAGCAGCGGCTCGCGGACCGCGTGGAGGACGATCAGCCCCGCCAGCACCAGGACCGTGGAGCCCGTGGCGAGCACGTAGTAGCCGAAGCCGGCCGTCATGCCGATCGCGGCCACGACCCAGATCGTGGCCGCCGTCGTCAGGCCCCGGATGCCGGCGGAGACGTCGCCGCGCAGGATGGTGCCCGCGCCCAGGAAGCCGACGCCCGTCACCACCTGGGCGGCGATGCGGGTCGGGTCGGCGCTGCCGCCCACCACGACCGCGCCCAGCAGCGTGAACAGGCAGGACCCGATCGAGACCATGGCCATCGTTCGGATCCCGGCGGCGTGGCCGCGGCGCGCGCGCTCCAAGCCGATGACGGCGCCCAGCACCAGGGCCACCAGCAGACGGAGCACGAGCTCCGCCTGCGTCAGCGGGCTCAGCTCGGTGAGCTGCCGCGGCCTCTGCCGCCCGGCTCGTCGGGCAGGTCGGGCAGGTTCAGGTTGTTGACCAGGTCCCGGAACACGGCCAGCCGGTCCTCGTCGAGCTTCTCTGGCTGGGCCTCCTCGTCGTCCTTCTCGGGGATCACGCCCGCCCTGTCGAGGACGTCGGCCGAGACGAAGATCGGGCACTCGAAGCGGACGGCGAGGGCGATGGCGTCGCTGGGCCGGGAGTCGACGTCGATCTCGCGGCCGTCCTGGCGCAGGTGCAGCCGGGCGAAGTACACCTCCTCGCTGAGCGAGGTCACGACGATCCGGCTGACTGCGATGCCGAGCTCACCGAAGGTCGTGGTCATCAGGTCGTGCGTGATCGGACGCTCGGGAGCCATGCCCTGGATCTTCATGGCGATCGCGTTGGCCTCGAAGGGGCCGATCCAGATGGGCAGATACCGGTCGGCGTTCTTCTCCTTCAGGATCACGACGTGCTGGCTCGTCGGCAGGTGGACCCGAATGCTGTCGACGTTGACCTCGATCAGATCGTCCGTTCCAATGCCTCCTTGGCCCTAGTCTAACGTCGGCCGGCGCAGCCGCAGCCACCAGCAGACCGCCAGTCCGGCGGCGTCCCGGCGTGCTGACGGAGAATTGATCGATGCCCAGGGGCTCCCGCCGGGGGCGGCTCGTCCTGATCGACGCGCACAGCCTGATCTATCGGGCTTTCCACGCGCTGCCGCCCATGAGCACGTCATCCGGAGTCGTCACCAGCGCCGCCTACGGCTTCACGTCGATGATGGCGATCGTGCTGGCGAAGCGGCCCGAGTACGCCATCGCCTGCTTCGACCTGCCCCGGCCCACGTTCCGCAACCAGGAGTACGCGGAGTACAAGCAGGGCCGCCGGCCGATGCCCGACGAGCTGCGGCCGCAGATCGAGCTGTGCCGCCAGATCCTGGGCGCGCTGGCCATCCCCATCTACGCGGTCGAGGGCTACGAGGCCGACGACGTCATCGGCACGCTGGCCCGGGAGGCCGAGGAGCAGGGCGTGGCCGTCACGATCGTCAGCGGCGACCTGGACTGCCTGCAGCTGGTCAGCGACACGGTGGAGGCGCTGGTGCCGCGCCGCGGGATCACGGAGACGATGGTCTACGGGCCCGACCAGGTCCGCCAGCGGTACGGCTTCGAGCCGCCCCAGCTCGTCGACTTCAAGGCGCTGCGGGGCGACGCGTCGGACAACATCCCGGGAGTGCCGGGGGTGGGGGACAAGACGGCGTCCCAGCTCGTCCAGCAGTTCGGCTCGATCGAGCGGCTGCTCGACAACCTGGACCAGCTGAAGGAGGGCAGGGTCAAGACCGCCCTGGCCGCCGCAGCCGACCAGGTGCGGCTGGGCAAGCGGATCGTCACCATCCAGCGGGACGTCCCGGTCGAGCTGGACCTGGAGGGCGCCCGCTGGCTCCGCTACGACGCCAACGAGGCCCGCAAGCTCTTCGACGAGCTGGAGTTCCGCCAGCTGCTGGCCCGGCTGCCGGCGCCCGACGCGGTGCCCCTCCAGCCGACGCTGGCCCTGGAGCCGGTCGAGACGGTGGGGAGCGTCACCCTGGTGTCCGAGGAGCACGTGCCGGAGCTGCTGGAGGCGATCGGCGCCGCCGAGGAGGTCGGCCTGTTCGGGCTCTGGGACGGGCAGCCCAGGAGCGGCGCCCAGGTCGGCCTCGGCGTGGGCACGGGCGACCGCGGCTGGTACGTGCCGGCGGCCCTGGCCGGCCGCCTGGCCGGGGCGCTGGCGGGCAAGCCGCTGGTCGGCCACGACGTCAAGGAGATGCAGCTGGCCCTGGCCGCGCTGGCGCCGGGGACGTACGACTGGCGCTTCAGCACCCACCTGGCCGCCTACCTGCTCGGCGCCGGCTCGCGTGACCCCCGGCTCGACGACCTGGCCCGGGAGTTCCTGGGCATGACCCTGCTGGGCTCCGACCAGCTGCTGGGCACCGGCCGGGCCGCCCGGAAGGCGGCCGACTGCGAGCCGGGCGAGTGCGCGGAGTTCGCCGGCAGGCGGGCCGAGGCGGTCCTCCACCTGCACCCGCGCCTGGAAGCCGAGATGCGCAAGCTGGGCGTCGACTACCTCTTCCACGAGGTGGAGCTGCCCCTCTCGGCGGTGCTGGCCGAGATGGAGACCGACGGCGTCGCCATCGACGTCGAGTACCTGCGGGACATGCAGGAGGAGCTGCAGGCCCAGCTCTCGGCCCTGGAGGCCGAGGTCGCCGAGGTCGCCGGCTACCAGTTCAACCTCAACGCCCCGCAGCAGCTGGCCAAGCTGCTGTTCGAGGACCTGCGGCTGCCGGTGGGCCGGCGCACGAAGACCGGCTACTCCACCGACGCGGACACGCTCGAGGCCCTGCGGGACAAGCACGCGGTGGTCGGCCTGGTGCTGGAGCACCGGCAGCTCAGCAAGCTGAAGTCCACGTACGTCGACGCCCTGCCAGGCCTGGTCGACCCGGCGACCGGCCGCGTCCACACGTCGTTCGGACAGGCCTCGACGGCCACCGGCCGGCTCAGCTCGTCCAACCCGAACCTGATGAACATCCCCGTCAGGACCGAGCTCGGCCAGCGCATCCGGCGTGCCTTCCGGGCCGGCCACGAGGGGCACGTGCTGTTCGCCGCCGACTACTCGCAGATCGAGCTGCGGGTGGCGGCCCACCTGAGCGAGGACCCGCAGATGCTGGCCGCGTTCGCGGCCGGCCACGACATCCACGCCGCCACGGCGGCCAGGGTGTTCAAGGTCCCGATCGAGGAAGTGGACCCCAACCAGCGCCGGCTGGCGAAGGTGGCCAACTTCGGCTCGATCTACGGCCAGGGCGAGTACGGGCTGTCGCAGCAGCTGAGCATCCCCGGCGACGAGGCGCGCGCGTTCCTCAAGGAGTACTGGAGCACGTACGGCCGGCTGAAGGAGTGGCTGGACAGCATCCGGGTCACGGCGCGCGAGCAGGGCTACGTCGTCAGCGCCACGGGCCGGCGCCGAGCCATCCCCGACCTGCGCTCGCCCAACTTCCAGCTGCGGCAGGCGGCGGAGCGCATGGCGATCAACTTCCCGATCCAGTCGCTGGCCGCGGACATCATCAAGATCGCGATGGTGCGGCTGCAGCGCGAGATGGCGGAGGGCGGGCTCGAGGGCCGCATGCTGCTGCAGGTCCACGACGAGCTGGTGTTCGAGGTGCCGGCCGCCGAGGTGGACATGTTCGCCGAGATCGTGCCGCGGCTGATGACCGGCGCCTACGACCTCGCCACCGGCCTGGAGGTGGAGGCCAAGGCGGGCGACAACTGGGCCGACATGCGCAAGCTGGCCACGGTCGTCGCCTGAGCGGACGCCCGACGCGTGCCGGAGCTGCCGGAGGTCGAGACCGTCGCCGCGGACCTGCGGCCCCACCTGGTGGGCCGGACCATCCGCCGCGTCGACGTGCGCTTTCCGACCATCGTCCGGCACCCCGACCCCGACCTCTTCGCGGCCCGGCTCACGGGCCGCCGGATCGAGGCGGTGACCAGGCGCGGCAAGTACCTCCTCCACCACCTGGACGGCGACGACGGCCTGCTCCTGGTCGTCCACCTGGGCATGACCGGCCAGTGGCGCCTGGTGCGCCGGGACGTGCCCGAGCCCGACCACCTCCACGCGGTGTTCGACCTGGACGGCGGCTTTCAGATCCGCTACCGGGACGTCCGGCGCTTCGGCCGCCTGCTGCTGGGGAGCGAGGAGGAGCTGGTGGCGGCGCGGAAGCTGCCCCGCCTCGGCCCCGAGCCGATCGACCCGGCCTTCACCGCGGCCGACCTCTACCGCCGGCTGCACGCGCGGCGGGCGCCGCTGAAGGCGCTGCTGCTGGACCAGATGGTCGTGGCCGGCGTCGGCAACATCTACGCGGACGAGTCCTGCTTCCGCGCCCGCGTGCGCCCCGACCGCCCGGCCAACGAGCTGAGCCGGCGGGCCGTGGGCCGCCTCCGCGCGGCGCTCGGCGAGCTGCTGCGCGAGGCGATCGAGAACCGGGGCAGCTCGGTGGACGACTACCGCGACGCCTGGGGCGAGATGGGACGCGAGCAGCACCTGCTGCAGGTGTACGGGCGCGGCGGCGAGCCCTGCCCGCGCTGCGGGCGCCCGCTCTCCGTGGTCAGGCTGGCCGGCCGGACCACCGTGTTCTGCCGCCGGTGCCAGCGCTGAGCCGGTCCCTGGCAGCGGCCCTGGTCGGGCTCGCCGCGCTCGGCGTCGCGTACACCGCGTACACGCAGGTCGTGGCGGCCGGCCTGCTGGACCGCATCGACCTCCGGCTGGCGGTCGCGATGGCGGCCGCGTGGCGTCCCGCCGTCCAGCCATTTGCCCAGGCGGTGGCCGTCCTGGGCGGCGTCGAGGTGACCGCGCTGGCCGCGATCGGGCTGGCCGCCTACCTGTGGCGGCACGGATTCCGGCCGGAGGCGGGCGCGCTGCTCGTCGTGCCCCTGGCCGCGCTGATGGAGACGATCACCAAATGGCTGCTGCCGCATCCGCCGCCGCTCGGATTCGCGCATCCGGACGGCCCGAGCCTCGTAACGATGTGGCATGGTGGAACGCTGACTTTTGGTGGGAGCTATCCGAGCGGGCACATGATGCGTACCGTCTTGATTTATGGTTTAGGCGCGTTCGTCGTCCGTCGCCTGGCGGCGCCGGGCTGGACGAGGACGCTGGCGGCTCCCATGGCGGCCGTCGTGATGGGATTGATGGCTCTCGATCGTGTCTATCTCGGTGTGCACTGGCAGTCGGACGTCGTCGGCGGTCTGCTCCTCGGTGGGGCGGCGCTCGCGGGCGCCATCGTGTGGCTCGACCGGCCGCGGGCGGCCGTGTGAGCGGCGGCGAGGCGCGCGTGGTGCTGCTGCTCACGACGACGGCCGAACGATCGGAGGCGGAGCGCATCGGAGAGGCGCTCGTCGAGAGGCGTCTGGCGGCCCGGGGTTCGGTACTACCAGGTGTTCATTCGTTCTATCGGTGGGAGGGGAAACTGCAACGCGAGCACATGGCATTGCTGCTGGTCACGACGTCCGCGGAGCGCTCGGCCGAGGCACAGGCTGAGCTGCGGGCGCTGCACTCGCGCCAGGACCCGGAGATCCTCGAGCTGCCTGTCACGGGCGGCTCGCCGACGCATCTCGAGTGGCTGCTGAACGAGGTCAGGTTCCACTGAGCGCTTCCGACGTGTCCCAGGAACAGTCCCCGCACCCGCCGACCGACGCCGAGAGCGCTGACGGGCGCCCGGCGGAGTCGCCGCGGCCGGCCGAGCAGCGGGACGGCGAGGCCGCGCGCCGCGACGAACCCGCGGCGCCGC
>JBKPCH010000112.1:0-10190 GCA_046727275.1 Candidatus Dormiibacterota bacterium | reverse complement strand
AGGTGGCCGAGATGGTGGTCCGGCGCCGAGGACCGCAGGGAGCGCGTACGGAGTACTCGTGACCGAGGACCGCAGAAGCCGGGCCGCCAGATCGGGCGCCTGGGCGCCAAAGATCCGTCGGGGCCTATCCGCGCACCCTCTAAGGCCGTCCCGGGTGACCGCGTGGTGCCGCTCGTCGATCCGGCGGTTCACCGGGAGCTTCAGCGGCTTGGCCTCAGCGGCGGTGCGGAGCCGCTCGGCCTCGGCGGCGAGATCCATCCCCGCCGGATCATACCCCCGCCCCGGGCGCCTATGGCCTTATAGATTGTTCCTATGCATCGTGCCAAATCGATCGGATCCCTTTAGAGTGGGTGAAGGATGGACGCAATCATTTACGGCAAGACCGACTGTCAGGAAACCGAGGTCATGCGCGACTACCTGGTCGGCCTCGGGATCGGCTGCCGGGTGCGCCACATCGACAACGGTGACCCGGGCGCCCGGCTGGAGTGGGAGCACCTCGACGGCCAGGTGACGCCGCTCACCGTGCTCGACCCGAGCCGGATCGTGCGAGGCCTCGACCGGACGCGGGTCGACCAGCTGGTCGGGGGGATCGGCTGCTGACGGGTTCGGTCCGTCCGGGCTGACGCCGGCCGTCCGGCCGGCGGGACGCGGCCGCCTGATTAGACTGGCGGGAGTGGACTCCCGCGAGCGCGTCGAAGCCGCCCTCAGGGGCGGAGAGGTGGACCGGCCGCCGGCCGGCGCCTGGGGGCACCGGTACCGGGACGAGTGGTCGCCGGAGAAGCTGGCGGAGGTGACCGTCGACCGGGCGCGACGTTTCGGGTGGGACTTCGTCAAGTTCCAGCCCCGCGCCACCTTCTTCGCAGAGGCGTTCGGCGCGGGGTACCGGCCGGCCGGTCACAGCCTGCGGGCGCCGGTGATCGACGAGCCGCCGGTGCGGGGGCTCCAGGACTGGCCCGGCGTCCGGCTGGTCGACCGGACGGCACTGGACGACCAGGTGCGGGCGCTGGGCATCGTGACCGGGGCGCTGGGCGACCGCGTGCCGGTGCTCCAGACGGTCTTCTCGCCCCTGTCGGTCGCCTCGTACCTGGTGGGCCGCGAGAACCGCCGGATGGTGCGCGAGATGCGGAACCACCCGGACGTGGTGCTGCCGGCCCTCGAGCGTATCGCCGATGCGCTGGTCGACTTCTCCCGGAAGTCCGTGACGGCGGGCGCGGCCGGCATCTTCTACGCCATCTCGGGGTTCGCCACGCCGGACTCGATGCCGGCCGCGGTGTACGACGAGCTGGTCCTGCCCCTCGACCGGCGCATCCTGGAGGCCCTGCCCCGGGAGGCCTGGTTCAACGTCCTGCACCTGTGCGGCTCCCACGTGAACATGGAGGTGGGCCGGCAGCTTCCTGTGCAGGCGGTCAGCTACTCGGTGCACAACCAGGGCAACCCGCCGCTCGGCGAGGCGCGGCGCCTGACCGGGAAGGCGGTCATGGGCGGCCTGGAGCAGCGCCGGCTGCTGGTCGGCGGCCCGCCGGAAGCGATCGCCGACCAGGTGCGGGAGGCCGTGTCGTCGACGCAGGGCGGGCGCGGCCTGCTCGTGGCGCCCGGCTGCTCGGTCCCGCCCCAGGCGCCAGACGTGAACCTGCGCACGATGATGGAGGCGGTGGCGGCGTGAGCGGCGGCGGCCCGGCGGCGCCGTCCGGCCGGGGCGGGCCGGCGGCCGGCACGGTCCTGCACCTGGCCGAGATCGTGCTCTGGGTCCGCGACATGGACCGGGCGCTGGCCTTCTACCGCGACCTGTTCGGCCTGACGCTGCTCTCGCCGCCGGAGCTGCCCAACAAGTTCCTGCGCGCCGGTCCCGGCGAGGGCCCCGTGCCCGAGATGATCGTGCTGGTGCCGCACCCCGACCCGTCGGGCGCCTTCCCGCGCGAGAAGCCGCTGCGGCCGCTGCACCACATGGCGTTCAACGTCTCCGCCGCCCGCTGCGCGGACCTGGAGGCCCGCTGCCGGGCGGCCGGCCTCGAGGTGCGGGAGGGCATCCACCCGGTCCTGAAGGGCGTGCGGACGTTCTACGTCGACGACCCCGACGGGAACGAGGTGGAAGTCATCGCTCCGGCGGCCCCATGACGGGGCCACAGGCGGTACCATTGATGGCGTGGCAGCGCTGAACCTGCGACTCAGCGACGAGGAGATGGAGCGGCTGCGCGCGCAGGCGGCGCGCGAGCATCGATCTATGAACGAGGTGGCCCGCCTGGCCGTGCTGAGCCGCATCGAGGATGCGGAACGGCGCGAGCGGGTGCTGGCGCTGACCGACCAGGTCATGAGCGAGCACGCCTACACGCTCGAACGGCTGAAGGACCTGTAGATCCGGCGCGGTGACGTACCTCACGCTCCAGGACCTCTTTGCCATGGTCGAGCGCATATTCGGGACGACGCGGATGGTTCGCGATGCCGGACTCCTCGATGCTTCTGCGTACCGACCGCAGGCGACGATGTTCGGCGACGACCTGTATCCGACCATTCACCTGAAGGTGGCGGCGCTCATGGAGTCGCTGGTCTGCAACCACACGCTGATCGACGGCAACAAGCGTCTAGCATTCGCCGCCACGGTCGTCTTCTACGAACTCAACGGGTGGCGCCTGCTGCTCCCCCACCAGGACGCGGCCGTCGATCTCGTGCTCGGGGTTGCGAGGGGCGAGGTGGAGCTGCATCGGATCGCGGCCACCCTGGAGTCCTGGGCCCAACGCACGCCGTGAACTTCGATATCTACGAACGTTCCCGGACGGCAACGAGGTCGAGGTCACATCGCCCGACCCTGACCACGACCGGGACTGAGTACCGGTCCCGGGCAGGCTCAGGCGTGCGGACCCACGGTCACGGTCCCCACCGTCAGCGTCGCCCGGGCCTCCAGGACCGCGCCCACCAGGTCGGCCTCGTTGTCGAGCTGCCGGCGCTGCGTCGCGGTCAGCTCGCGCAGCGGTTCGACGGTGATATCCAGCTTCCCACCGGAGCGCCGCTGGTGCCACACACCACCGACCACGCCGTCGACGAGCAGGACCGCGTGGTTGCCGGCCTGGCCCACGGGGGTGAGTGCTCGGGTCGCGGCCGCGCCCGGATACAGCCGCTCCCGAGGCTGGCCCGCCACGACGTACGCGTCGAAGTAGGGCAGCAGGCGGATCCCTCGGTGCGGTCCGGGCGGCGTCCCGGTATCGCCGGCCACGATCCACGCCGGCTCACCGTCCAGCTCGACGTGCTCCAGGTCGCCGGCGAGCCTTTCGAACAGCTCCACGGCCTGCCGCGGCGGGATGCCGAGCCACCTGGCGAAGTGCTGGGGCGTGGCCGGGCCGTACGCGTACAGGTAGCGCCTGACGAGCGTGCGCAGGGCCGGGCTGCCGTCGTCGGGCCGGAAGCTGGGCAGCCACCGGTGCGGATTGGTGTAGGTCACCTTGCGGCCACGGTCCGGTCCGAAGCAGAGCATCCCGCGGTGCGCAGCCGTGCTCGTGAGCTGGCGCCAGCGCGGCCACATGCCCTGGAACGCCGCCATCGTCCGCTCGGCCGCCCACGGGCCGGTGCGATCCACGATCGCGTCGGTCAGCTCGTCGACGGTCAGGTCGGTGTCCGCCAGCGCGTCGCCGATGGCCGCGATGACCTCGTCAGCCTGCGCGGGGGTGAAGCGGACCCCCTCGGGATGTGCCGGCACCGACGACGGCAGGGCCGACAGCGCGCCGGTCCACATCGGGAGGTCGGCGGTGGCCAGCAGGTGGATGGTGCCGCGCGGACCGAACGTCTTGACCAGCGTGCGGTCCTCCCAGAGCGCCCGCTGCACGTCGGCGCGGGTCGCCCCGGCGATGCGGCGCCCGATCGAGAGCTCGGCCGAGCTGAGGACCTGGGCATGCGCTCCGCACAGCACGCCGGCGATGTCGGCCGGCCGCAGGTCCGTGGCCGGCTCGGTCAGCGCGTGGCGGGCCATCCGCCGGGCCGTGACGCCGCTCCACGTCAGGGCGGCGGGGGTCGCGGACTTGCGGGTCACGAACGCACATTCTCTCCGGCTCGGCCGACGCTTACCGACATGGTGATGGCGGCGGCCACGAGGGCCACCCGCAGCCCTTCGAGTGAGGAAATCGTGTCGAACCTCCTCTCTCGCTCGACGAGCGGGATGAACAGAGCCCCGACCCAGGGAGCGGATATTAGTTAGGGCCCTTTCCTAACTTAAGGCCGCGGAGCGCCGCGGCGGCGTTCAGGCCGTTCCCGCTCGCTGCTCGCCGGTCTTCGGTCCCGTCGTGGGCGGGCTCATCGTCGACCACCGGAGCTGGCGCTGGATCTTCTACGTCAACGTGCCGATCTGCCTCGCCGCCCTGCTGCTCGCCTGGCGCCAGGTGCCGTGCGCCCCTCGGCAGGGCGGGCGCCCGCTCGACCTGTTCGGCCTCGCGCTGCTGTCTCCCGGCCTGGCCTCGATCATCTACGGCCTCTCGGAGGCAGCGGGCCCGAGCGGCTTCGCGAGCCCATCGGTGCTCGTCCCCGCGACGGTCGGCCTGGCGCTGGTGGGAGCCTTCGCGGTGCACGCCCTGCGGAGGCGCCGGCGTCCGGTCATCGACCTCCGCGTGCTTCGCGTCCGCTCGTACGCCGCCGCGCTGGGCGTGCTCTTCCTGGCCGGGCTGTCGCTGTACGGGCCGCTCCTGCTCCTCGCGCTGTACTACCAGGAGGTCCAGGGACGGAGCGCGCTCATGGCCGGCCTGCTGCTCGCCCCTCAGGGCCTGGGGTCACTGCTCCCGCGCACCGTCGTGGGCAGGCTCACCGACGCCTCGGTCCGCGCCCGGTCGTGCTGACCGGCCTGCTGCTGACCGTGCTGGACACGCTGGCCTTCGCGCTGGCCGGTCCGTCCACGAGCCAGCTGCTGCTCGCGGCGTCCCTCCTCGTCCGCGGCGCGGGCCTGGGCTTCGCCACGATCGGGGTGATGGCGGGGGCCTTCGAGGGCGTGCCGCGGGAGGAGGTTCCCGACGCGAGCAGCGCCACGAGGATCGTGCAGCAGGTGGGTGGCTCGTTCGGGACGGCGGTCCTGGCCGCGATCCTCGCGGGGCAGCTCACGCACCTGGGCGCGCGGAGCGCCGCCGCCTTCGATGTCGCCTTCTGGTGGGCGATCGGCTTCGGCTGCCTCGCGCTGGCCCCTGCACTCCTGCTGCCGGCCCGGCGCGAACCCTCTGGCGCCGCCGGGCCCCCGCGCCGGTCACGTTTCCTCGTCGCGTTCCGTCATAGCGATCGGAGACATGACGTCGCCCATCCTGGTCACCGGCGGCACCGGTACGCTCGGCCGGCTCGTCGTCCGGCGGCTGAGGGACGCCGGCTGCGCGGTACGCGTCCTCAGCCGGCGCAGCCACGACGCCGGCGACGGCGTCCAGTTCGTGACCGGCGACCTGCTCCGGGGCGAGGGAATCGGGCCCGCGGCGGACGGGGTCGCCGCCATCGTCCACTGCGCGAGCAGCAGCAAAGGCGACGTCGAGGCGACCCGGAACCTGGTCCGGGCGGCGTCGTCGCGGGCGCCGGCACCTCACCTGGTGTATATCTCGATGGTCGGCGGTGACAGGATCTCGTTCGGCTACTTCCGCGCCAAGCTCGAGGCGGAGCGCATCGTGGCCGCCTCCGGGCTGCCCTGGACGACCCTCCGCGTGACCCAGTTCTACGACCTGATCCTGAGGGGGGCCAGCACGCTGGCCCGGCTGCCGGTCATACCGGTTCCAGCCGGCTTCCTGGTCCAGCCGATCGACCCGGACGAGGTGGCGGCCAGGCTCGTCGAGCTCGCGCTCGGCAAGCCCGCCGGCCGGGTGGCGGACATGGGTGGTCCGCAGGTGCACAGCTTCGCCGACCTGGTCCGGGCGTATCTGCGGGCCGCTCACCGGCGCCGGCTGGTCGCGCCGGTCTGGATGCCGGGTACCGGCGCGATCCACGCCGGGGGCCTGCTGGTCCGGGAGCAGCCCACCGGAGCCGAGCACGCCAACGGCCACCGGACGTGGGAGGAGTTCCTGGCCGAGAGGCTGCACGTCAGGAGCTGAGGCGGCCGAGAACCAGGTCCGCCAGCTCCCGGGGCCGCCTCCAGGCGCACGTCGTGGCCGGCCGGCAGGGAGGCCGCCGAGACGAGCGGGTTGGCGGCGGCGAGCGCGGCGAGGTCGCGCGCGACGCCGGCCCGGTACGCCGCGAAGGCGCCCGAGCGCATCCCGGCATCGACCAGGAGGGCGCGACGAGGCGCCAGTCGTCCATGCTCCGGCCGCCGCCGTGCAGCAGCAGCACGTCCCGACCGGGCCCGCCGTAGTCGCGGGCCGCCAGCTGCACGTCCGTCGTGATGACGGGGTCCGCCGGCACTAAGGCAGGGTAGCCGGCCCGGCCAGCGCTACCCGGCCTTCTCAGGTCGGGGCGCATCCGGCGCATCAGCTGGGACAGACTGCCGGGCGACACGTGGGTGGCGGCGGGGTCCAGGGCCGCCCCGGTGGAGGGGAGCTCGACCAGCTCACCGCACGAGGTCGTGGTCTGCCAGACGCAGGACGCCACGCGCAGGGAGGGCATCGCCGTGGAGGCGGTCTCGCCGCAGGCGGCCTTCCCACTGCCTGGGCCGGGTCGACCGCGGCCCAGCTGACCGTCACGTCGAGCAGTGTGGCCACCGCCGGTGGGTTGGCGTGCAGCCTGGCGACCAGGTCGGCCGGGCTGCCGAGAGCGCCGGTCACGCCCTGGAAGAGGACCTGCTGGCTGCGGGCCGCATCGCGATAGGTGGCGCTGACGGCCCTGTCCGCCCTGCCCTGGAGGACCTTCTGGAGCTGGCTGGCCCTCAGCTCGTCTGCGCTCAGTGGGGAGGCGTCGCCGACGATGTGGAGCCCGCCCGCCGCGGCCGGCGTGACGATCGAGTGGCGCCTGGCGCCCGGGGAGAGGCCGCACGCCGCCGTGACGACCACCAGGGCGGCGAGGCCGCTCACGAGCCCGATGACCGGCCAGGCTCGCGACGGGCCGGCCGCGTGACGCTCCGCACGCATTCCGGCAGCGTAGGCGGCCGGAGGAGCGGCGTCATCGTGGGACCGGCCGAGCCGCTCGTCCGGATGGACGAGGTCCGCGGGGTCGCCTCGTGCGAGCTGGCGACGCGGGCCCGCCGGCCCGCGCCGTCAGCCGGGTGAGGCGAGCGTCGTCTGGGCGACCACGTGGATCACCCGGTGCTGCGGGAAGCGGCGGGCGACGCGCGCCGGCAGGTCCATGCGCAGCCACCGGGAGACGCCCGGCGGCAGGGTGGAGACGACCACGGCGTCGTAGTGGCCGGTCCGCAGCTCGTCCTCGATGGCGACGAGCGGGTCGTAGCTGCCGATCCGGGTTGCGGCGACGGGGGCGCCGGCGGCCTCCAGCAGTGAGCGGGCGCGGCGGGCCCGCAGCCGCGCCAGCGCCACGGCGGAGCGGGCTTCGCCGCCTACGGACTGGAGCAGGGCGATCGGCGTGGCGGGGACGAGGAGGACGAACTGGGCCGCCGGGTCCTCCTGGAGCAGCGTGACGACCCGGGAGCGCAGCTCCTGGCTGTCCGCGGTCTGGTGGGCGACCAGAAGGTACTGGGCCATACCTCGCGCCTTCCCGTCGATTATGCGCCCGCCGTCGGGCGCGCGGGCCCCGGCCCTGCCGGCCGGGGGCCTAACATCTGTCCCGGCCGGGGCCCGTAGCTCAGCCCGGTAAGAGCGGCCGACTCATAATCGGCTGGTCCTGGGTTCGAATCCCAGCGGGCCCACCAGTCATTTCGAGTTCGGACGGCGGTTCGCGCCGTCCTCCAGGTCGCCGCCCTCGGCGCCGCTGACCACAGTTCCGACCACAGTTTCGCCGCGAAGGGCCTCCTCGATCCGGATTGCCGCCTCGCGTTGGAGCGCCCGGCTCACGTGGCTGTACGTGTTCATCGTCAGCGAGATCGCGCTGTGGCCAAGCGTCTCCATGACCACGCGGGCCTGGACGCCCTTGGCGAGCAGCAGGGACGCGCAGCCGTGGCGCAGATCGTAGAACCGCATCCTGGGCAGACCGGCCCGCTTGAGGAGCCGCTGGAACTCGTGGGTCACATTGCTGCCGTCCAGCGGCCGGCCGCCGCCCGTCGTGAACACGTAGCCGGTGTCGGCCCAGCTCGGGCTCGCGAGGACGCGCTGGACCTCCTGGCGCTCCCGGCGGGTCCGCAGCATGTCGGCCACCATCGGCGGCAGCGCGAGCGTGCGCCGGCTCAGCTCCGTCTTGAGGTCGACCTCCTGCTGGCCGTGACCCTTCATCCGCTGGAGCGCGCGCCGGATGTGCACCTCCTCGCGCTCCAGGTCCACGTCCTCCCACCGCAGGCCCAGCGCCTCACCCTGGCGCAGCCCCAGCCCCAGCGCGACGACGACCAGCGCCTCCAACCGGTGACCGGTCACCGCCCCGAGGAGGACCTTCGCGTCGGCTGGCGTCAGCGCGGCGACCGGCCGCCCACGGACCGTCGGACCCTCGGTCAGCGCCGCGGCATTGGTCGAGAGCAGCCGCCACCTCACCGCCTGCGCCAGCGCCGCCCGCAGCACGGCGCGCATGTACTGAACGGTCCGCTTCGACAGGCCGGCCTCCAGCTTCGCGTTCATCAGGCGCTGGACGTGCATTGGCATCAGCTTCGACGGCTTGAGCCGGCCCAGCTCCGGCACGAGATGGAGCCGGACCAGTTGCTCGTAGCCGCGGTACGTCTTCGGCCGCAGGCGCGACCGCACCGAGTCATCCAGCCACCGCTCCAGGTACTCGGCCACAGTGATCTTGTCGGCGGTCAGCGTCAGGCCGGCCTCGAGGTCGCGGACGACCTGTGCGAGCTTGTCCGTGACCTCCTTGCGTGTCTCTTGCCGTAGACCCAGCGTCGCCGGCCCTCCAGCTTCGATCGCGCCGACCCAGCGACCGTCAGAGCGCAGGCGCACCGAGCCTTCGCGGTTCCCACGCCGGCCCCGCGTCATGCCGCCCTTCTTCCCGGTTCGGTTCGCGCCTCGATCCACTCGATCAGCGCCCGCCGTGGAATGCGGACGGAGCGCCCCATCCGCACGACCGGCAGCTCGCCGGCCCGCAGCATCTCGAATACTTTGGATCGACCCACACCGAGCAGGCAAAGCCGCTGCAACACCGGCACCCACCACGCTTCGCGCGGCGGGACCCCGGCCGGCTGGCGTCGCAGGCATCACGCGGCCTCCAGGTCATCGAGGAAGGCGGAGACGGACAGCAGCCGCGCCCGCTTGCGCCGGACCTCGGACTGGAACGTGCGGCCGCGCGAGGCCAGGTAGCGCTCCAGGATCGGCCCCACCGCCTCCATGGTCCGGTCCAGGTGCTCGTGCTCCCGGAGCGCCGCCCAGGACGTCAGGTAGCCCTGGAGGCCCTGGACGACCCGTTCCTCGCGCGCCTGGACGAGCCGCTGGCGCACCACGCCGCAGACGGCCGGCGCGATCTCGACCGCCTGGACTTCCTGCCAGATCGGGTCGACCGGCCAGCGCCGCTCCCGCGGGTCGCCGTTGGACAGCCGCAGCGTGAGCCACTGGCCCACGCCGTAGCGCCACAGGTCCTGCACCGAGGCCAGCGTCTCCTCCACCGTCTGCAGCTGGAACTCGCCCAGCACCTCGCGGCGGAACTGGAACTCCAGCCGCCAGACCGGACGTGTGTCGTCGCGCTCGCCCCACAGGTCGGGCAGCCAGCTGACGCCGCGCCGCTCGATCTCGGCCGTCTTGTCGTAGAGCCGGGCCAGGATGGCCGAGCGCCCGAACGTGAACCCGGTCAGCCGGCGCCCCGAGGCGAAGGTCTGCTCGCGGTCGACGAAGGCCCGGCGGCCGCGCCCCCGGCAGACGAAGCGCCGCATGTCGGCCAGCTCCAGGTCCCAGCCCTGCGAGTCGGCGTACAGGTCGACGCGCGAGACGACCAGCTCGGGCGGCCCGCCGAAGACCTCCAGCCTGAGCAGCTGCTCGGCCAGGTGCAGGGCCCACTCGGCGCCCATCGAGTGCAGGTAGGCCGAGTGCAGCTGCACCAGCGCGGCCGGGAAGCGCGCGTTGCGGCCCAGCAGCAGCTCGAAGTCCGGCGAGGTGAGCCAGTGCGCGTAGCCGCGCAGCCCGTAGGGCTTGAGCATGAAGGCCTGGCCGGTCAGCGGGAAGTCGAACGGCACCGGCTCGTCCGTCGCCTGCGCCTCCCGCTTGGCGGCCTCCAGCGCCTCCCAGGCC
>JBKPCH010000111.1:0-16576 GCA_046727275.1 Candidatus Dormiibacterota bacterium | reverse complement strand
GGGCTGGGCCGCGGCGTCGGGGTCCGGCGTCGGGTCCCCGGCCGGCGGCGAGGACTCGGGCGACGCGGGCGGCGACGGCAGGTCGGGCGTCGACGTGGTGGCCGCAGGGGACTGGCGGCTCGCCATCGACATCGGCGGCCGCGGCGGCCCTCCGGCGCTGCCGATCGCCGCCAGCAGCGGCCGGCGCACGGTCGGGTTGATCAGCAGCAGCAGGACGGCCAGCACCGCCGTCACGCCGGCGCTGATGGCGATGAGCCGCCCGACGGACAGCAGCGCGGCATCGGCCGGCGCGGGCCGGACGTCCCCGTCGTCCTCCGGCGCCGGCTGCGCATCGTCGACCGGGACCTCCGACTCGACGTAGTCGTCGTCCATCCAACCCCTCCCCTCGTCCTCCGAGCGGCGTCCCGCCCGCCGCGCCGCTCACAGGAACAACGCGGCGGCGCGGCGGAGTACGCCCGGCGGGCCAGCGTCGACGCGGCGCCGGCCCGGAGCGGGGCAGAAGCCGGTCGTCAGCGCGTCACGAGGGGAGCCGTGCTGCTCCACGTGAGCCCGGCCGCGTGCTCAAAGGCACGGCCGACCCGCACCAATGGGGCGTCATGCCCCAGCGGATCAGGGTTTGCCCTGAAACGTGCCGTTGCCCGACGACCGGCGGAGCAGTTGGCGGACCAGGCCAGGCGGAGCCCCGACCTCGGAACGGACGACCCGTGTCATGTGGGCCTGGTCAGCGAACCCCAGCGACGCGGCCAGGCCGGCCAGGTCGGTCTCACCGTCGTCCAGCCGGTCGAGCACCGCGGCCACTCGAACCTGGTTCCGGAAGCGGGTCAGGGACAGGCCGGCCTCGCGGCGAAACACGCGGCTGACGTGAAACTCCGAAAAGCCAGTGACGTCTGATACCCGCTGGAGGCCCGCATGAGCGGGGTCTGCTGTGACGACTTCGCGGGCGACATCGACGATCCGCCGATGCGCTCGAGACGCGGCGGCCCGGCTCGTCGTCAGGCGCCCGGGAGCCACCGCTTCGGCCAGCCCGCTGACAACACCGGCGAGCGACTCCTGACAGTCGAGCCGCGTGGTGCCGGACCGGAGCGAGGCGATCAGGCGACGATGCGCGAGGTTGATCCAGGCTGGAGCGAGGATCGGACGCGCCGGAAGCTGCGCGCCACCGGCCAATCGAGAGACGGCAGACTCGGACAGGAACAGCATCGTCGTCGTGTCGCCGTCATCCAGTGGGTGCCGAACCTGGAGCTCGGCCCCCGGTACCTCGAAGAACGCCATCGAAGGCCCGATGAAGGCGTCCCGACCGTCCAATCGCCGCTGGAAACCTCCGCGGTGCACGAACACGAGGCTGTGGAGGTCGAGAACCTCGGGCGGCGACCAGCCGCCCCTCGGCTTGCTGCAGTCGTGGACGAGGACCGTCACACCGTCACCTATCTGAACGTTCAGATCGGGTCGCGGTCGGCGCCGGCCGCTCACAGTGCCCCCATTGCATTTCAGTATCGCATCGTCAGCGGGGTCACCCAGGGCCGGGGCGTGCCAGCCGTCCGAGCAAGGATCTTCAATCCCCGGACGATGGCCGCGACGTACGCTGGGAAACGGTGCAGGCCCATCGATACCGGCGCGGCACGCCGGACGACGTCCTCGCGTGCCACGACCTGATGTGGGAGGCGGTCACCGACCTGGGCAGGCGGCAGGGCACGCCGCTGGAAGGGACCGCCGGCGAATGGTGGCCCTCGAACGAGCCGCTCCATCGACTGCTGGCCGGGATCGCGGCCGAATGGTGGGTCGCCGAGGAGGAGGGCTCGGGACGGCTCGCCGGCTTCGCACGCTCGATCGAGCGCGATGGCCTCGTGGAGCTCACCGAGTTCTTCGTCCGGCCCGGCCATCAGTCGCGGGGTGTCGGCAGGGCCCTGCTGGAGCGGGCATTCCCGGCCGGCCGGGGCGCGGTCCGGTCGATCATCGCGACGTCGGACGTGCGTGCCCAGGCGAGGTACTACGCGGCCGGCACCGTCGCGCGCTTCCCGCTCTTCACGCTCCGCGGCGTCCCGGGCGAACCGGAGCCGATCGGCGATGTCACGGCCGAGCCCATCGACGGCGAGTGGGCAATCGCAGCCCAGCGCGCTGTCGAGTCGAGCGTGCTGGGGTGTCGGCGATCCGACGCTGAGGTCCGCTGGCTCCTGGATCGACGGCAGGGACATCTCTACCGGCACGCCGATCGGGTGATCGGTTTCTCCTTTCTCGGCCGCGACGGCGCCGGGCCCATGGCTGTGCTCGAGCCCTCCGACCTGCCAGCCGTGCTGCTCCACATCGAAGGCCTGGCCCGCGCTATCGGGCTCGAACACCTGGAGCTCCAGGCGCCGGGGCCGAACGTCGTCGCCATCCGTCACCTGATGGGCCGCCGCTATCGCTTCGATCCCTGGATCAACCTGCTCATGTCGGACAGACCCTTCGGAAAGTTCGACCGCTTCATCCCCTTCAGCCCCCCGCTGTTCCTGTGACGGAGGGAGTCTGCACTGGGGGAACGCTGGCGGTCCGGCTTCACAGGCCTCGCCACCACGGGCCTCGTGGCGTACAGCACCGCGATTCCGCTTCTCGCCCTCTACCGCTTCTTCGTGGCGCCCGTCGACCCGGGCCGCGCCGTGTACGCCGTGGCGGCGCTCGCCTGCGTGCTTCCGCTGCAGGTCTGGCTGGTGCTGTCGGCGGCCCGGGGCGAGCGCAGGCGCGGCCAGGCCTGGGCCCTGGCCGCGATGGCGGCGGTCGTCCTCGGCATGGTGCCGGTGATCGGCGCCGGCTGGCTCGGCATGACCTACGTGCTGGGCGCGCTGGTGCTGGTCTATGTGCGGCAGCCCTGGTCCTACGCGCTCTTCGCCGCCCTGGTCGCGGCGCAGGCGCCGCTGACGTTCGCCCTCGGCCACCCGGCCTGGTGGAGCTACTTCACCATCGGGCTGCCTTCGCTCGGCCTCCCCCTGGCCGTGGCCATCTGGCTGGTCGTCGGGGCCAGGCAGCTGCAGGCCGCCCGGCTCGCGCTCGCCGAGGAGGCGGTCATCCACGAGCGGGTGCGCATCGACGACGAGTTGCGCCGGACGGTCGGCGCCGCGCTGGAGGCGATAGCCGCCCGGGGTGAGAGGGCTGGAGACCTGGTCCCGCTCGACCCGGCCGCAGGCGCCGGGGAGCTGCGGGCCCTGTCCAACGCCTCGCGGCGCACGCTGGCCGAGGCACGCCGGATGGTCACGCGGTACCAGGAGGTCTCGCTGCGCTCCGAGCTGGAGACTGCCGCAACGCTGCTGGCCGCAGCGGGCGTCCCGACCCGGCTCGAGCTGCCGGCCGGCGAGCTTCCCGACACCGCCGACGAGGCGGAGCGTGCCGCGCTGCGCCGCGACGTGGCCCGCCTGCTCGCCGGCACGAACCGGGCTCCCGTCACCATCGCGGTCACGAGGCGCGACCAGCGGGTCGCGCTGGAGCTGCGCTCGCGCCGGCCGGCGACGGCGGGGGCGAGCAGGTGAGCGCCCTGGCCGAGGCCCCGGGTGGCCTGCCGGAGTGGACCACGCGCAGGGCCCGCTGGCTGATTGTCGCCGCCACCGTCGTGGTCGCGGCGGTCCCGGCCTGGATAACCAGCTTCGGGCTGGTGGGCACTCCGGCGACAGGCAGTGCCCTGGCCGCGGTGCCGCTGTCCCTGGCGCTCCTCGCGCTCCAGCTGCGGCACAGCTTCGCCTTCGCACGCAGCGACCGGCCTCGCGGCGGGCTGCTCACGCTGCTCGCCCTGGCGGTCCTGGTCTACCTGGCGCTGCCGTGGTTCGGCTGGAACTGGTTTTCGACGCGGGTCTCCCGCGATCTGCATGACCTCCTGGGCCAGAGCCTGTCCGCCATCTCGCTCAAGGGCGACCTCGCCCTCCGGCTGCTGGGCGGCGACGGCCAGGCGGCGCGGTCGGAGATCGAGGGCCTGACCGGGATCGCCCGCGACGCGCTGAGCGGCCTCCGCGCCGTGGCGCGCGAGGAGCACGCCGTGTCGCTGCGGACGGAGATCGAGGGCGCGGCTGGGCTGCTGTCTGCCGCCGGCGTCCAGGCCCACACCGACCTCGACCTGCCAGACCTGGCCCCGGCCGCCGAGGCCGTGCTCGCCTGGGCGGTCCGCGAGGGCACCACCAACGTCCTCCGCCACAGCCGGGCCACCACCTGCTCGATCACGGCCGGGCGCCGCCGCGGCAGCGTCTTCCTGGAGATCTTCAACGACGGCGGGGTCGCGGAGAGCGGCGCGGGCAGCGGCCTGGCCGGCCTGGCCGAGCGCGCCCGGGCGAAGGCCGGATCGGTCTCGGCCGGGCGCACCGACGGCGGCTTTCGGCTGGTCGTCGAGATTCCCGAGGCGGTCCGGTGATCCGGGTGCTGGTCGCCGAGGACATGCACATGATCCGGGGCGCGCTGGTGGCGCTGCTCTCCCTGGAGCACGACATGCAGGTCGTCGCCGAGCTGGAGCGCGGCGACCAGATCGTGAGCACGGCCCTGCGCACCAGGCCCGACGTCGCCGTCGTCGACATCGACCTGCCCGGCCTGGACGGCCTGAGCGCCGCCGAGCAGCTGCAGCGGCAGCTCCCCGAGTGCCAGACCCTGGTCCTGACCGGTCTCAGCCAGCCCGGCAACCTGCTCAGGGCGCTGAAGGTCCACGTGCGCGGCTTCATCGTCAAGGACGCCCCCGCCGAGACCCTGGCGGATGGCGTCCGCCGTGTGGCCAGGGGCGAGCGAGTGATCGACCCCGAGCTGGTGGCTGCGGCCCTGGACACCGGGAGCACGCCGCTGACCAGCCGCGAGGCCGATGTGCTGCGGGCGGCCGAGAGCGGCATCACCACCGAAGAGATCGCAAGGGAGCTGTCGCTGTCGCCCGCCACGGTGCGGAACTACCTGTCCAACGCGGTCAGCAAGGTCGGCGGTCGCAACCGCATCGACGCCATCCGCATCGCCCGCAGCGCCGGCTGGCTCTGACCTGTCGCCTCACCGGATCGCCTGGCCGAGGCTCAGGAGGTTGCCTTCGCTGTCCCTGAACCAGGCAGCTCGTTCACCAACACCCCCCTTCGAGGGATAGTTGCCGGCGACCTCTGCGATACCGTGCACGGTCCTGAGGCCGGGCAGGTCGTATTCCTCGAAGACGACACCGCGGGCCCGCAACTCCGCGACGGCTGCCTCGATGTCATCGACCGCCCAGGCCATCTGAGTATGGCCGCCCGAGGCAGTGCCAGATGACTGGAACAGGGAGAACTCACCGCTGCCACAGCGGTAGCGGAGCCCACCGGGCCTCTCCTCGGCGGGCGCGAGGCCCAGTTTGTCGGCGTAGAAGGCCTTCGCGCGTTCGAGGTCGCCTGCCGGAATCCTGGCAGCGACGTTGCTGGTCTGAAGCATGCGTCTCGTTCCTCCCTGGCCGTCTGCTGGTCGCCGTTCGGCGAGCCGGGCGGCGCCACCGGCAGGCGGCCCGGTGTCGATACCGGGCCGCCACGCCAAACCCCGGGTTCATCCCGGGGCCTGTACCTTCACGAGCCGTTCGAGATGATCGAGCATCCCGGACACTCCCGCACAGACGAGGTCTCGGAGTTCCGCCGTCGGGAAGCCCTTCTGGACCACGGTCATGCGCGTCCCGCCGCTGGCGTCGTCGAACGTGACCTCTACCTGCCTGTCGACGCACGATCCATCCGGCATCGTCAGGGTCGACTGGAAGTCCAGACGTCGAGGCCGGTCGATCTGCGTGAAGAGGTTCGACTCCCGGAAGGGCTCGGCGCCTGGAGGTCGCATGGTGAGGTTCCAGCGACCGCCGACGCGCAGATCGCAGTCGACCTCGACCGCCCAGTCCGGCCCGTTCGCAAACAACGTCTTGTCCGCGTCGACGTCGGTGAATGTGTCGAAGACCTCCTCAGGTCTCGCGTCGAGTATTCGCTCTGCTCTCACGTCGTAGGTCATTCTCAGCCTCCTTGCACGAGGAGTGTGGCGAGGCCGAGCCACAGCCGGTAGAGGTCGATGTCTTCAGTTTCTGGTGACGTTTGCCATCGATGGGCTCTTCGCGACGAGGAGCGGACCGGCGACCTGCTGGCCCGACGGGCCGCGCTCGGCCGGTGCAGCGCCAGCCGACCTGCTCCGGCTCCCGGCCCTGACCGCCGCGCCGGCGGCTCCGGGCTCAGCCGCCCGGGCTGGAACAACCGACGCGTAGGTAAATTACATCAAGCTACTTCACTCGCGTCAACCAGGCAACGCGGAGGAGCACTCTGTGGATGAATACGCCGGCTACAGTTCGATCCGCTTCGAGCGGGTGGGCCATGTCCTCCGCGTCACGCTCGCCAATCCCCGCAACGAGCTCAACGCGGTCGACGGCGAGATGCACGAAGAGCTGCGGCGCGTCTTCGAGGAGCTGAAGACCGAAAGGCGCGCCCGGGCCGTCGTCCTCACGGGCTCCGGCCGGGCCTTCAGCGCCGGCGGGGACTTCCGCTGGATGTCCGGGATCGAGACCGAGCACCTCTACGAGATGCGCCGGGAGGGCAAGCAGATCGTGTGGAACCTGCTCGATGTGGAGCTGCCGGTCGTCGCGGCCGTGAACGGCCCCGCAGTCGGCCTGGGAGCGACGCTCGCCCTGCTCTGCGACGTCATCTTCATGGCCGACACCGCGACGGTCGCCGACCCGCACGTGCGGGTGGGCATCGTCGCCGGCGACGGCGGCGCGGCGATCTGGCCGCTGGCCCTCGGACCCGCGCTCGCCAAGCGCTACCTGATGACGGGCGATGCCCTCACCGCCGCGGAGGCCGAGCGGATCGGCCTGGTCAACGCCGCGGTCCCCGCGGACGAGCTGCAGGACAGCGCGCTCGCATTCGCGGAGCGGCTCGCGAAGGGGGCGCCGCTGGCCGTTCGCTACACGAAGGCGGCGGTCAACCAGATCGTCAAGCAGGCCCTGACGACGGCCTTCGACTACTCGATGGCCCTGGAGCTGGTGACGTTCGCCAGCGAGGACCACCGGGAGGCGCTGAGGGCGCTGCGCGAGAAGCGGAAGCCGACCTTCCAGGGCCGCTGACGTGAACGGGCGTTTCGTGGGCAAGGTGGCGTTCGTGACGGGGGCGGCGTCCGGCATCGGGAAGGCGTGCGCCGGCCGGCTGGCCGAGGAAGGAGCCCGGGTCGTCGCAGCGGACCTGGACGTCGAGGGCGCCCGGCAGGCCGCCGCGGAGATCCTGGCCGCGGGCGGTGAGGCGGCGGCCGTGGAGGTCGACGTCGGCGACGCCGCCTCCGTGGAGCGGGCGGTGGCCTCTGCCCTGCGGACGTACGGCGGGCTGGACGTGGCGGTCAACAACGCGGGCGTCGGGGCCGAGCCGGAGCCCGTCGGCAGGCTCTCCATCGCGAGCTGGCAGAGGGTCATAGCGGTCAACCTGAGCGGCGTCTTCTACTGCATGCACTGGGAGATCCCCGCCATGCTCGAACGGGGCGGCGGTGCGATCGTCAACGTAGCCTCGGTGATGGCCGCGGTCGCGAGCCCCAACGCCTCGGCCTACTCGGCCAGCAAGCACGGCGTGGTCGGCCTCACCAGGGCCGCCGCGCTCGAGTACGGTCCGCACGGGATCCGCGTCAACGCGATCGGGCCCGGCTTCATGGTCATGCCCGTCGGCGGCCAGGCGCCGCGCGACCCGGCGAGGGTGGCCGCGCTGGAGGAGCTCCACGCCGTCCGCCGCCTGGGCGAGCACGGCGAAATCGCCGCGGCGGTGTGCTTCCTCGCCTCCGACGAGGCGTCTTTCATCACGGGCAGCCTCCACCTCGTGGACGGCGGCTACACCGCGCGCTGAGCGAGGAGCTCGACGGGACGTCCGTTCGGTCAATCAAGCCGACCAGCCGCCATCCACGGCGATCACCGCGCCGGTGATGTAGGAGGCCGCGTCGCTGGCGATGAACCGCACCACCCGGGCGACCTCGTCGAGGTCACCCCAGCGGCCGAGCGGGATGTCGGCGACCAGCTGCGCGTACTCGGGGCCGGAGCGGTACTCCCGGGTCAGCGGGGTCTCGACCAGGTGTGGGCAGACCAGGTTGACACGGATACCGGCCGGGGCGACCTCGCGCGACAGCGTCCGCGTCAGGCCGACGAGGCCGTGCTTGGCGGCGCTGTAGTAGGAGAGCTCGGGCCAGGCCCTCAAGGCAGACGTCGACCCGATGTTGACGATGGACCGGCCCGCTGCGGGCTCCCGCCAGACGTCGAGCACCGCTCGCGAGACCAGGTAGGCGCTGACCAGGTTGAGCTCGATCATCTTCCGCCAGCCGCTGGGCCGCATCTCCCGGAGCGGCGCCCTGAAGGCCGCTCCCCCGGCGTTGTTGACCAGCACGTCCACGCCCCCGAACTCGGCCACCGCACGCTCCACGAGCGCCTCGACGTCGTCGTCCACGGTGACGTCGCCCACGACGCCCAGACAGGGTGCGCCGTGCTCCTCGACCTCCCGGCGGGCGGCCTCCAGGGCTTCCGCGTTGCGGGCGGCCAGCACCACGCCCCGGGCCTCGGCCCGCGCCATCTCGCAGGCGACGGCGAGCCCGATGCCCCGGCTGCCGCCGGTGATCAGAGCCACCTTGCCCTGGAGCCGGAAGGGGTCGGTCACGCCGGCCACCCCGCCACCCGCCCGGCGTGGCGCAGCCTTTCCGGCCTGCGCATCACCCGGCCCGCCGGAAAGTCCTCCCTCGAAGTACGGTGTCGCGTCCGTGCTCATGGCGGGGATTTATTTAACCGTCCAGTCGGTCGGTCAGTTGCTACTATAGCCTCGACGACCTCGTTTGTCCAACGCGGCTCCTGAAGGAAGAAGGCGATGCGAGCGTGCTGCACCTGGCCGAGCGCCTCGAGCTGGCGCACGCACAGGTGACCGGCGTCCGCGTCTCCCTCCTCCTCCATCCACACGACCTGGAGGAGCACGCCGGCAGGCTGCCCCGGCTGATGGACCGGATCGAGCGCGCCGGTCTGGACGGCGTGGTCGCCGGCGACCACGTCTCCTTCCACGGCGGCAGCGGAGCCGACGGGCTGATCCAGGCAGCGGCGCTCCTGGCGGCCCACGACCGCCTGGTCGTCGAGACCGGGATCTACCTGCTCCCCCTCCGGCACCCCGTCCTGGTCGCTCGCCAGCTCGCGACCATCGCCCAGCTGGCGCCCTCGCGGCTGGTCTTCGGCGTCGGCGTCGGCGGCGAGGACCCGCACGAGTTCGAGGTCTGCGAGGTCGACCCCCACGAGCGCGGCCGGCGCGCCGACGAGGCGCTGCCCCTGATCAGGGCGCTGCTGACGGGCCGCCCCGTCACCCACGCGGGACGCTTCTTCAACGTCTCCGAGGCGGTCATCGCACCGGCCGTCCCGGACCTGCCCGTGATGGTGGGGGGCCGGTCGAACGCCGCTCTCGTCCGGGCGGGGCGCCACGGCGACGGATGGATCGGGGTCTGGGTCTCCCCCCGCCGCTTCGCCGAAGCCACCGCGCTGGTCGAGGCGGCCGCCGCCGGGGCCGGGCGCGCCGGCGTCGAGTGGCGGCACGAGCACCAGGGCTGGTGCTTCTTCGACCGCGACCGGGCGTCCGCCGAGGCTCGGGCCAGGGAGGTCATGGAGGCCGCCTACGACCTGCCCTTCGAGCGCTTCGCCCGCTACACGCCGTGCGGCACGGCCGAGGACGTGGCCGCCGCACTGCGGCCCTTCCTCGCAGTGGGCTGCCGGCGCTTCAACCTCGTCGCGGTCGCCCCGAGCCTCGGCTCGGCGATCGAGCAGGCCGGCGAGGTCAAGCGGCTGCTCTCCCGCCAGCGGTTATTGTCCGGTTAGAGAAAGGTGAGCGTCGACCCCGGCGGCCCCCTCTTCGTCGAGCGGCTGGGCAGCGGCCCGCCGATGGTGCTGGTGCACGGCCTGGGCTCCTCCCACGTTCACTGGCTGGGCGTCGGCCAGGCTTTTGCCCGCGGCCGCCGCGTTCACATCCCCGACCTGCCCGGCTTCGGCTGCACGCCGCTGGCCGGACGCAGGGCGGACGTCGAGTCCAACGCGGCGCTGCTCGCGCGCCTCCTCGATCACCTGGACGAGCCGGCGGTGGTGGTGGGCAACTCCATGGGCGCCCTGCTGGCCCTGCTGGCGGCCCGCGACCGCCCGCACCACACGGAGGCGCTGGTCCTCGTCTCCCCGCCCGCGCCGATCTCGATGGGCGCGTCCTTCGAGCCGCGATTGGCGCTCCTCTTCTCCGCCTACACCTGGCCTGTCGTCGGCGAGCTGACCCGCGACGTGTGGGTGCGGATGCGGGGCCCGGACGGAATGGTCAGGAGCGTTCTGGAGACGTGCTGCAGCTTCCCGGACCAGGTCCCGCCGGACGTGGTCGACGCCGCCCGCAGACTCGCCCGCAGGCGGCCCCACGAGGACGAGGTGCACGCCTTCCTGGCCGCCTACCGCTCGACCTGGTTCTACCTGCTCAACCGCCGGCGCTTCGACGCCCTCCTGAGGGCCGTCGACGCCCCGGTCCTCGTGATCCGGGGAACCGCCGACCGGCTGGTGCCGGCGGCGGTCGCCGGGCGGCATCGCCGGGTGCGCCCGGACTGGACCTTCGCCAGCCTGCCGGGCGCCGGCCACATGCCCCAGCTGGACGACCCGGTCGCGTTCGTCGCCCTGGTCTCCGACTGGCTCACCGGGGCCGGGGCACGGCGGCGGGCGTGGGGCTGAGATGACACCCGCCGAACCCCGCTCGCCGGCCGCCCTGATCGCCGAGCTGAAGCGCGAGGTGCAGCGGTCCATCATGCGCGGGCGCAACGGCATCCGCTACGTGACGGGCAGCAGCGGGGCCCGAGTCGGCCAGACTCCGCGGGAGATGATCTGGAAGCGCGACAAGGTCCGGCTGTTCCGCTATCCGAACGCCGTGATGACGCACGCCCAGCCCCTGCTGCTCGTCATGAGCGTCGTGACGCGCACGTACATCTTCGACCTGCTGCCCGGCGACAGCATCGTCGAGCGCATGCTCGCTGCCGGCTTCGACGTCTTCCTGATCGACTGGGGCGTGCCCGACCAGGCCGAGTCGCACAACACCCTCGAGACGTACGTGGACGGCTACCTGCCGGTGGCGGTGGAGGCGGTCTGCCAGGAGGCCGGGCAGCCTGGTGTCGGCGTGCTGGGCTACTGCCTGGGCGGCGACTTCGCGCTGCTCTCGCTGGCCGCCAACCCCGAGGTGCCGATCCACAGCCTGGCTCTGATGGCGACCCCCATCGACTTCAGCGTGATGGGCCTTCCCGTGTCGCTGTTCCGGGAGGGCCGCCTGGACCCCGACGTCCTCGTCGACCACACCGGCAACGTGCCGGCCCAGGTCATCCTCAACTCCTTCCGGCTGCGCAACCCGACCGGCGAGCTGGTGCAGTACGTGAGCCTTCTCGAGCAGCTCTGGAACGACGAGTACGTCCGCAGCTACCAGGCGCTGAACCAGTGGATCCACGACCACATCCCCTTCCCTGGCGCGCTCGCCCGCCAGATGGTCGACCTCCTCGTCCGCCGCAACCAGCTGATGAAGGGCCAGCTCCGGCTGGGCGGCCGGCGCGTGCGGCTGAAGGCCGTCAGATGTCCGATGCTGAACGTGGTCGCCGAGAAGGACGACGTGGTCCCCGCCGCCTCCGCGAAGCCGGTCAGGGCGCTGGTCGGAAGCGACGACTTCGAGGAGCTGCAGGTCAACGCCGGCCACGTGGGCCTGGTGACGGGGCGAATCGGCCACACCCGGACCATCCCCGGCATCATCGACTGGTTCGTCCGCCACCCTCTGGAGGCCGGCCCATGAGCACCATCCGGCGGCTGGCGCCCGGCGACGAGGCGGCTCTCGAGGCCTTCCTCGCCGCGGTGCCGTCCGGCGACCGCACGTTCATGAAGGAGGACCTCGAGGACCCCTCGGCGGCCCGGGCCTGGATCTCCGACACCGTCTCCACCCGGGCGGTGGCAGCCGAGGATGACGAGATAGTGGGCCTGGTCGCCGTGATCCCCGGCGTGGGCTGGTCGAGCCACGTCGCCGACCTGCGGCTCGTCGTCCATCCCGGTCACCGCCGGCGTGGCCTCGGCAGCGAGCTTGCCCGCTGGGCAGTGCTGGAAGCGACCCGGATAGGTTTCAGGAAGCTGGTCGTGGAGGTCGTCGCCGAGCAGGAGGCCGCCGTGGCGATGTTCCAGGGCCTCGGCTTCGAGGGTGAGGCGCTCCTGACCGACCACATCCGCGACCGGGACGGCAACCTGCGCGACCTGCTGCTCCTGGCGTACCGGGCGGACAGGAACTGGTCGGGGCTGACGACCCTGGGCCTGGGGCGGTGACGGCCGGCCTCTTCGACCTCACCGGCCGGGTGGCCATCGTGACCGGCGCCTCCTCGGGGCTCGGCGCGCGCTTCGCCCGGGTCCTCCGGGAGGCGGGCGCCGGCGTGGTGGTCGCCGCCCGCCGCCTGGATCGGATCGAGGCGCTCGCCGCCGAGCTGGGCCCGGAGCGCGCGCTGGCGGTCCAGGCCGACGTCAGCCAGGCCCCCGCGGTCGCGGCGCTGGTCGACCGGGCCCTGGAGCGCTTCGGGCGCCTGGACGTCATGGTGAACAACGCCGGGATCGCCGACCCCGGGCCGGCCGAGGACGAGCCCACCGAGACCTTTCGCGACGTGGTGGAGGTGAACCTCACGGCCGTCTTCACCGGCTGCCGGGAGGCGGCCCGCGTGATGCTGCCGCGGCGGTCGGGCAGCATCGTCAACGTCGCCTCCGCGCTGGGGCTGCTGGGCAGCTGGCGCATCCCCAACGCCGGCTACGCGGCGAGCAAGGGCGGCGTCGTCAACCTCACCCGCGACCTCGCGTCGCAGTGGGCCGGCCGCGGGGTGCGGGTCAACGCCATCGCGCCGGGGTGGTTCGAGTCGGAGATGACGGCGCCGCTCTTCGAGGGGGAGGAGCGCTGGACGCGCCACCTGGAGCGGACGGTGCCCCTGGGACGAGCCGGCCGGGAGGGCGAGCTGGACGGCGCGCTGCTCTTTCTGGCCGGCGACGCCTCCAGCTATGTCACCGGGCAGACGGTGGTCGTCGACGGGGGCTGGAGCGCGGTCTAGCGGCGCCGTCGCGGCGCCGCTCCAGCTCCAGGGAGAGGTCCGCGACCCGCCGCTCCAGGCCCGTCATCTGCTCGGCCAGGACCCGGAGGTCGGACCAGGCGGGCAGGTTGGCGCGGTGCAGCGCGTCGGCGGTCGCCTTCTCGTAGGCCGAGCGCAGGCCCGCGCCGATCGTGGCGGCTCTCGTCACGAGGCCGGCGAACTCGTCGCTCCGCGTCGCCCGCTCGAGCCGCTCGCCGAGCGCGCGCTCCACGGAGATGAAGAGAGGCCACCAGCGCGGTCGATCGGACGGGGCCACGGCAGGAAAAGATTAGGCGCTTTGACGACCAACCGTCCAGTCGGTTAAATTACGGGAGGTGAGGACGGTGTCGGCGGCGCTGCGCTGGCGTGCGGCCCGCCATCCCCGGTCGACGGCTCTTTCCTTCCTGGGCCGGCGGACGAGCTTCGCCGAGCTCGACGCTGGCAGCTCCCGACTGGCGGCCGGCCTCGCCGGCGAGCTGGGCGTCCGGCCCGGGGACCGGGTGGCGATCCTCGACAGGAACTCCGACCGGTACGTCGAGCTGATCTTCGCAATCGCCAGGGCAGGCGGCGTGATGGTCCCCGTCAACTGGCGGCTGAAGCCCGGCGAGGTGGCGAAGGTGGTCGGCGACGCCGAGCCCCGCGTGCTGGTGGTCGGCGAGGAGCTCAGGGAGTCCGCGACGGAGGTCGCCTGTCGGGTGCTCGGCTTCGACGAGCTGCCCCGGCGAGAGGGCGACCCGGGCCGCGACGGTGGCGAGGCCGAGGTCGCCTGGCAGCTCTACACCTCGGGCACGACGGGGCTGCCGAAAGGCGCCCGGCTGACCAACGCCAACGTCTTCTCGATGGTCTCCTCGCTCGGGCTGGAGCTGCCGGAGATGGTGGAGGGGACCACATCACTCGTGCTGTCGCCGCTGTACCACATCGGCGGCTGCGGCTGGGCGCTGCTGGCTCTGACGCGGGGAGCCGGCTGCGTCGTGGTCCGCGACGTCGTCCCCCGGCACCTGCTGGCGACGCTCGTCGAGGAGCAGGTCGCCACCGGCATGATCGTGGCCGCGGTGCTGCTCGCCCTGACGCAGCTCGAGGGCATCGGGGACTGCGACTTCTCGGCCCTGCGCAGCGTCTGCTACGGCGCCTCGCCGATCTCGCAGAGCCTGCTCGAGACCGCGATCCGCACCTTCGGCTGCCGCTTCACCCAGCTCTACGGCCTCACCGAGACGACCGGCGCGATCACGGCGCTCCGGCACGAAGACCACGAGGGCGAGCGGCTGCTCTCCTGCGGTCGGGCTATGTTCGGCGGCGAGGTGCGAATCGTGGACGGTGAGGACCGGGAGCTGCCGGCCGGGCAGGTCGGCGAGATCGTCTACCGGGGCCCGAACCTGATGGACGGCTACTGGCGCCGGCCGGAGGACACCGCGCAGGCGCTGCGGGGAGGCTGGTTCCACACGGGCGACGCGGGCACGGCGGACGCCGACGGCTTCCTCTACATCCGCGACCGGATCAAGGACATGATCGTGTCAGGCGGCGAGAACGTCTACCCGGCCGAGCTGGAGGGCGTGCTCTCGGCCCACCCCGCCGTCGCCGACGTGGCCGTCATCGGCGTGCCGGACGAGCGCTGGGGAGAGACGGTCAAGGCCATCGTCGTCCGCAGGCCGGGCGCCGCGCTCGCCGGAGAGGAGCTGATCGAGTGGGCCCGCAGCCGCCTCGCCGGCTACAAGCGGCCGCGCTCGGTGGACTTCGTCGACGCCATCCCCCGCAATCCCAGCGGCAAGATCCTCAAGCACGAGCTGCGGGAGCGCTACTGGGCCGGGGAGGGCCGCCATGTCCACTAGCCGCCCCCAGTCCCCGCGGGCGGCGGTGACGGCGGCGCTCCGGCGGGCGGCGGAGCTCGGCGAGCTGACGCCGGCCGAGCTGGAGTGGTCCCTCAGCCGCCTCTCCGGCCCCTCCCGCCGGCCGAGCGGCGACGTCGAGGGCGGCGATCGCCGCCAGGCCGTCCTGCGGGCCGCGACCAGCGTCTTCAACCGCCGCGGCTATCACCACGCCACGCTCGGGGAGGTCGCGGCCGAGCTCTCCCTGACGAAGGCCGGCGTGTACCACTACTTCGGGTCCAAGCAGCAGATCCTGGAGGCGATCTGCGACCAGGCGATGACCGCCGTCGAGAAGGTGCTCACCGAGAGCCTGGCCCTCCCGGGCACTGCCGAGGACCGGCTGCGCCGTGCTGCCGAGCGCTACATCGACCTCTTCCTGTCGGACGGCTCCCTCACGGTCTTCGTGCGCCACTTCGGCGACCTGTCCGACGGCGAGCGGGCGCGCATGGGCAGGAGGCGCAAGCGTCTGGAGGCGCGGACGCGGCGGACCCTCGAAGAGGGCGTCCGGGAGGGCGTCTTCGCTGCCGCCGACACGCACCTCGCGGTGCTGGCGGTGTTCGGCACCGTCAACTGGACCCACAGCTGGTACGAGCGCGACGGCCGCCTCTCGGCTGCGGACGTGCGCGACGCGCTCGTGCGACAGGTCCTGCAGGGGATCACCGCGGAGCGATGACGAAGCTCACCTACGAGGGCAGGCGGGTGATCGTCGCCGGAGGCGGCGGCGCCGGCATGGGCGCTGCGGCCGCGCGCCTGGCGCGGGAGCTGGGCGCGGAGGTGACGGTGCTCGACCTGCGGCCGCCGGCGGACGCACGGGGCATCTCCTTCCTCGCCACCGACCTCTCGGATCCGGACCAGATCGGCCGCGCCGTCGAGAAGGTGGGCGGTCCGGTCCACGCGCTCTTCAACTGCCAGGGCATCTCGGGCTCGGCGCCGGGCACCTCGAGCGAGCTCGTGATGAGGGTCAACTTCCTGGGCCTGCGCCACCTGAGCGAGACCGTACTGCCGCTGATGCCCGCGGGTGGCGCGGTGGCGAGCATCTCGTCCTCGGGCGGCATGGGCTGGCCGCGCCGGCTGGAGACGATCCGGGAGCTGCTCGCGGCCGAGAGCTTCGAGGAGGGGCTGCGCTGGGTCGCCGCACGGACCACCGAGCTCCTCGCCCTGGCCTTCCCCAACGCCTACGCCTTCTCGAAGCAGGCGGTGATCGTCTGGACCATGCGGCGGGCGGTCACCGCGATCGCACGCGGCGTCCGGGTCAACTGCACGAGTCCGGGCTCGACGCGCACGCCGATGTCGCCGGACTTCCCGGCCGAGGGCGTGGAGTACACGAGCCGGCCAAGCGGCCGGGGGTCGTCTCCGGACGAGCAGGCCTGGCCGCTGGTCTTCCTCAACAGCGACGCTGCCAGCTACGTCAACGGCGTGAACCTGGCCGTCGACGGCGGCCACTCCAGCGCCCGCACGCTGGGGCTGCTGCCGGCTCCGGATCTCTAGGGGTCTGGTCGGAAAGGCTGGCGAGAGATTCGTCGTCCAGGTGCCCCAGATCCGGGGGCGGCGCCGAGGACCGGAGGGAGCGCCCTCCAGGGCGTGACCGAGGACCGCAGAAGCCAACCCCGGAGATGGGGTGCATGGGCGGCGAAGATCCGTCTGCCTTTTCGGCCGGA
>JBKPCH010000110.1:0-14472 GCA_046727275.1 Candidatus Dormiibacterota bacterium | reverse complement strand
TCGAGCACACGGATCGCTTCCGTGCCGCTGTGGCGATGCGCCCGGTGGCTGCGCTGGAGGGCTTCTACGGCTCCAGCGACGTCGGCTGGAGCTTCGGCGCGAGCTCGATGGGCGCCGAGCCGTGGGAGGACCCGGACCAGTACAGGCGGCTCTCACCCCTGACGTACGTGGACCGGGTGACCACGCCGCTGCGCCTGATCGCGGGCACGGGGGACCTGCGGACTCCGGCCGAGCAGGCCGAGAACGTGTTCGTGCGCCTGCTCAAGCTGAAGCGCGAGGTGGACATGGTCGTGTTCCATGGCGAGCCGCACGGCGTGGCGGTCCAGGGCCGGCCGTGGAACCGGGTCCGGCACCTGGCCGCGGTCCGGGAGTGGTTCGACCGGCACATCGGGGGCGCCGGATGACGCGGGTCGCGATCGTCGGCAGCCGCCACTACCCCGACCTGGAGCGAGTCGCCGCCTACGTCCGCGGGCTGCCCCCGACGGCCAGCCTGGTGACGGGCAGCGCCAGCGGCGTCGACGCGGCCGCGACGCGCGTGGCGCGGGAAAGGGGCCTGCCGGTGCTGGTCCTGGGCGCCTCGTTCGAGGAGCTGCGCGACGCGTCCGCCGCGGCGTCGCGCAACCAGCGCCTGGTCGACCAGTGCGACGTGCTGGTCGCCTTCTGGGACGGCTCGTCGGAGGGCACGCGCCGGACGGTGGACCGGGCGCTGGACTCCGGCAAGGAGGTCCACGTCTTCCCGGCGGGCTGACGGCGAGGGCGGTCGGGTCGGCTCATTGTCCGTGCTGTGTCCGCCTCAAGGCGTCACAGTCGCCGCATGGTACGTTCATCCCCTCCGCCTCTACAAAGTCCAGTCCATGCGACTGGTCCAAGTCCAGTCGCATGGACTACACTGGTGAAAACGGCGTCCGCCATCAAGAAGATCGCCGCGCGGGCAAAGTCATGCGGCGTGACCTGGCGGTTCGTCCGTCACGGAGGCAGCCACGACCTCTGGTGCTGCGGCACTACGACAGTGCCCATTCCCCGGCACCGCGAGCTCGGCGAGCGGCTGGCCGAAGGGATATTCCGCGATCTGGTGTCGGAGCTTGGAGACGATTGGTGGAGGTGAGGTGAACCGACCGAGGTATACGGCCGACGTGACCCGCGACGGGCGCTGGTGGATGGTCAAGGTTCGCGAGGTCCCGCGGGCGCGTACGCAGGCGCGCCGGCTCGACCAGGTCGACGCGATGGCGCGCGATGTCGTTTCGCTGCTGCTCGACGTGCCACCGGACTCCTTCGACCTCAGCGTTCAGGCCCACCTGGAGGAGCCGCTCGCTGGCCAGGTGCAGCGTGCCGCGTCGCTCCGAGAGGAAGCGGAGGTAGCCCAGCGCGACGCCGCAGCGGCCATGGTCGAAGTTGCCCGCGCGCTCGCCGAGCGGGGCTTCCGTGTCCGCGACATCGGCGGCCTCCTCGGAATCAGCTTCCAGCGCGCGGCCCAACTGGTCGCCGGGCCGGGAGAGCCGCGCCCGGCGTAGGCTCCGGGGCCGCCCTAAACTCACGCAATGATCACGGCGCGGCTGTTCGCCCGGCTGCGGGAGCAGGCGGGCACCGACCTGGAGGTGGTGGACCTGGCCGGGGCCACCGTCGAGGACGTGTACCGCGTCCTGCGCGAGCGGCACCCGGGCCTGGAGGCGGACCTGGGGCTCATCCGGCCGGCCCGCAACGAGGCGTTCGCGGAGTGGTCGGACGCGGTGGCCGACGGCGACGAGGTCGCGTTCATCCCGCCCGTCAGCGGAGGGTCGGGCACCCTGCAGCTGGTCGAGCTGACGTCGGAGCCCCTCGACGCCAGGAGGCTGGAGACCGCGGTCGCGAACCCGGGCGCGGGCGCGATCTGCACCTTCACCGGCGTCGTCCGCGACTCCTCGCGAGGCGAGTCCGTGACGCACCTGGAGTACGAGGCCTACGCCGGCATGGCGGAGCGCGAGATGCGCGCGATCGGCGACGAGATCGCCCGGCGCTGGCCGGACGCCCGCGTCGCGATGGCGCACCGGACCGGCCGCCTGGAGATCGGCGAGGCGTCGGTCGTCGTGTCCGTCTCCTGCCCCCACCGGGCGGAGGCGTTCGAGGCGTGCAGGTGGGGCATCGACCGGCTCAAGGAGTCGGTGCCGATCTGGAAGAAGGAGTTCGCGAGCTCGGGCGCCAGCTGGATCGAGGGCACCGAGGCCAGGGGCTGACAGCCTCCTATCATCACCGCTCATGACCTACGACGAGATCGTGCAGGGTCTCCGGGACTCCACCTATGAGCTGCAGAACGAGGGGCGGCTGGTCAGGGCCGGAATGAAGACCGAGCAGGACACCGCCGGCATCATCGAGCGCTACGCCTGGCTCTACTCGCCCGAGGCACTGGACGCCGTCGCGGATCCCGCGGACGAGGCGGGCCGCCGCGTCCACGCCGCCATCCTCCAGGGCATCATCGAGCGCCGGACGGCGGCGCAGAACGATCGCCTCACCACCTTCTACGCCGGCGCCTCGGTCGAGGTTGCCGGCGAGCGGCTGCCCTTCTACACGGCGCAGGCGCAGCTGGTGACGGAGCCGGATCCCCGCCGCCGCGAGGCGCTCGGCGAGGGCGCAGGCGCCGTCATGGCCGAGTCGGACGAGCTGAGCCTGGAGCTCAACGCCACCGTGCTGGAGACGATCGGCGAGCTGGGCTACCCCGGCTACCTGCCGTTCTGGTCCTCGCTCAAGGCCGTCAACTATCCCGCCCTCCGCCAGGAGCTGACCCGGGTCGCCGACGCCGCCGGCGGCCGCTACCGCGTTTGGGTCGAGCCGCGGATGGAGCGGGCCGGCCGCTCCTACGGCGACACGCCGCAGGCCCACCTGCCGTTCTTCCGCGGGCTGCCCGAGCACGACGCGGCCTTCACGGTCCCCGGGTTCGAGCCCGCCATGCGCCGCACCTTCGAGCGCCTGGGCCTGGACCTGTTCTCGGCCCCCACCATCCACATCGACCTCGCCGACCGGCCCGCCAAGAACCCGCGCGCGTCGGTGTGGGTGCCCGAGGCTGGCCGGGAGGTGCACCTGCTGACGCGGCCCACCGGCGGCAACACCGACTACGCGTCGTTCCTGCACGAGGCGGGCCACGCGCTGCACTTCGGGCTCTCCGACCCGGCGATCGGCTGGCCGCTGGCGAACCTCGGCCGGTCGATGGCCTACGCCGAGCTGTGGTCGTTCCTCTTCGAGCGGATCGGCCACGACCCCGAGTGGATCGCCGAGGCGGCCGGTGTGGGGGACGCCGAGGCGGAGCGCATCGCGAAGGACCTGACCGGGGTCGACCTGATGCTGTTCATGCGCTACGTCGGCAAGCTGACCGCGGAGTTGGAGCTGTACGCGGGCGACGCGCTCGACGTGGAGCGGGGCCGCCGGATCTACGCCGGCGCCACCACGGCGCGCACCGGCTTCCGGTACGACCCGCGAGCCTGGCAGTTCGACCGCGACCCGGCCTTCTACTCGGCCGACTACCTGCGCGCGTGGCTGGCCGAGGCGGCGCTCGACCGCTGGCTCCGGCAGTCCTTCGGGGCGCGCTGGTGGGCCAGCCGGGAGGCGGGCGAATGGCTGCGCGACCAGTGGCGGCGCGGCTGGCTGCCCGAGGCGGAGGAGACCGTGGCGGAGGTCGGCGGCACGCCGTGGTCCGGGGGCCCGCTGCTCCAGCGGCTGGAGCAGCGCCTGCCGGCCGCGGCCTGAGAGAATCGGTCGTCTCATGGGGATGCTGGAGCAGATCGACAGGGACATGGCCAGGGCCCGGCTGCAGCGCGACGAGACCGCGCTGTCCACGCTGGGCCTCCTCAAGAGCGAGGTCGTGAAGGCGACCAAGGAGCCCGGGGCGACCGGCGCCGACGACGAGCTGGTGCTCCGGGTCGTCCGCAAGGAGGTCAAGCGGCGGGAGGAGGCGGCGCAGGTCTACACGTCCGCCGGCCGCGCCGAGGCCGCCCGCCGCGAGGAGGCCGAGGCCGAGGTGCTGCGCGGGTACCTGCCCGCGCAGATGGGCGACGAGGAGCTGGAGTCCGAGGTGCGCGCGGTGATCGACGAGGTCAAGCCCCGGGGTCCGCGCGACTTCGGCGCCGTCATGAAGGCCGCCAGCGCGCGGCTGGCGGGACGAGCCGAGGGCGGCCGGATCGCCGCGGTGGCGCGGAGGCTCCTTGCCCCGTAGCACACCGGCGGCAGCGGCGGCGAAGAAGCCGGCGAAGCGGCGCCCGGTGCTGCCGCGCGCCCCGCGGGGAGCGCGGCAGCGGGCGCTGCTGACGGTCGAGCGGCTGAAAGAGCTGTACCCCTCGGTGACCGAGCTGGACCACCGCAACGCCTTCGAGCTGACGATCGCCACCATCCTCTCGGCCCAGACGACGGACCGGTCCGTCAACCTGGTGACGCCCGACCTGTTCCGGCGCTACCCGACGGCGGCCGACCTGGCGGCGGCGGACCCGGCGGACGTCGAGCGGCTCATCAAGCCGACCGGGTTCTACCGCGCCAAGACCGCGTCGATCATCGCCTGCGCCCGGGCGCTCGTGGAGCGGTTCGGCGGCGAGGTCCCCGGGCGGATGGAGGACCTGGTCACGCTTCCGGGCATCGGCCGCAAGACGGCGAACGTGATCCTCGGGGTGGCCTTCGGCGTCCCCGGCTTCGCCGTGGACACGCACGTGACGCGGCTGACCAACCGGCTCGGGCTGGTGGCGACGCGCGACCCGGTCAAGATCGAGGCGCTGGTGACCCGGATGGTGCCGCCCGAGGAATGGACGGGCCTGTCGCTGCGGCTGATCCTGCACGGCCGCCGGGTGTGCGACGCCAAGCGTCCCCACTGCGATGTCTGCATCCTGAACGACTTCTGCCCGTCGTCGTGGTTCAAGCCGGGAAAGCCGTTGGAGTAGCGCGCCTCGAACATCCGTTCTATACTGTCTCAATGGTCGAGCCGCGCCTCGTCGACGTCGAGTACGTGGAGCAGCCCTGCAAGTCGGCCGTCAACCCGGTGAAGGGCATGGGGTTCAAGTGGTCCCTCAACCCGTACATGGGCTGCGAGCACCGCTGCGCCTTCTGCTACGTCCGTGCCTACGAGAAGCGGGCGGACCGGCCCAGCGACGATCGCTACGGCCGCGCCATCCGGGTCAAGACCAACGTCGCCGAGGTCCTCCGCCAGGAGCTCTCGCGGCCCTCCTGGCGGCACGAGACCGTCGTGGTCGGCGCCGCGACCGACCCCTACCAGCCCGCCGAGGGCCGCTACCGGCTGACCCGCGCCTGCTGGCAAGCCTTCGCCGATCACGCCAACCCCGCCGGGCTGATCACGCGAGGGCCCATGATCGTCCGCGACGCCGACGTCCTGACCGCCCTGGCCCGGCGGGCGCACCTCTCGATCACGTTCAGCATCCCGACGCTGGACGAGGACGTGTGGCGTAAGACCGAGCCGGGCACCGCTCACCCCCGGCAGCGGCTCCGCGCCATCGAGCGGCTCGCCGCCGCCGGCCTCCGCGTCGGCGTCGGCATGGCGCCCATCCTGCCCGGGCTGAGCGACCGTCCGGAGCAGCTGGAGCAGGTGGTGCGCGCGGCCCGCGACGCGGGCGCCAGCAGCGTCTGGACCGGCGTCCTGCACCTGCGGGACGGCACGCGGGAGCACTTCCTGCGGACGCTGCAGCAGCACTGGCCGGAGCTGCTGCCCCGCTACCTGGCCGACTACCGAACCGGGCCCTACCTGAAGCCCGACGGGACCCCGCCGGTCGGCCCCGCGGTCCGGCGGCTGGCCGAGGACCTGGGGCTGGGCGACGGCGGCCGCCGGTACCTGTCACCGCCGCCGGCGCCCCCCGAGCCGCAGCAGCTCTCGCTGCTGGCAAGTTGAGGCCCGATATGGTCGCACCGTTCGCTAGGATGCGTCTCGATGCGCTCTCCGATCGATGTCCTGAGGGGCCGGGTCAACGGCCTCACCAAGCAGGAGATCGTGCGCCGCACGGTCCCCTGCTACAAGAACGTGATCGAGCCGGAGGGCGAGCGACTGGGCCTGTGCCTGCTGGTCGACTCCAGGTACCTCTACCGGTACCCGTTCGAGACCACCCGGGGCATCCGGTCGCTCGCGATCAAGGCTCGCTACCTCAAGGGCGAGCTGGAGGACCTGCGGCTCCGTGAGTTCCAACCCGGTTTCTGTCGCTATGTCCACCCGCGCGGCCGGGCAGCCAGCGCGTAAGGGCGCGAAGTCCGCGGGTGCCCCCGCGGCCACGTCGGCCGCGGAGGGGGCCGGCGTCGTCCAGCAGGTGCTGGCGGAGCGGCGGGAGCTGCTGATCGCGAACGAGCGCCTGCGCCTGGAGCTCGAGGAGCTGCGCGGCCGCTCCGGCCGGGCCGACCCCCGTGTCCACGTGCTGGAGCTGGAGAACCGGGCCCTCCGGGACGAGCTGGCCGCGCTGCGCGCCGAGCTCGCGCGCTTCGAGGACGCGATCGCCCACATCGTCGACCAGATAGAGAAGGCCTCGCCCTGAGGGCGAGGCCTTCGCACGAACCGCCGCCTTGCGCTTCGCTCGGCGGAATTCGGCCTAGTTGACGGCGTTCGCGATCTGCTCGGCGTACGGGGTGACGAAGCTGCCGACGACCGGGATCTGGAAGCGGGCACCGCCCCCGCTGGCCGCCCGGACCAGGCAGATGACCCAGACCACGACGGCGAAGACCCAGATCACGAAGCTGACCAGGCCGAGGATCAGGCCGAGACCGCTGGGCATGAAGCCCGTGATGATCCGCAGGACCCAGCCGATCACGGTGACGCCGCCGAAGAACACGAGCGACTGGGCGCCGTGGTACTTGACGTCGGGGTCGTTCCTGCCGACGAACAGGAAGATGATGCCGGTCACCCACCACAGCACGTAGGCCAGGATGGCTCCGGTCTTCCTGTCGATGCCGCCCGTCGCCGCGGGCTGGTAGCCGGGCTGCTGATAGCCCGGCTGCTGCCCCTGCGGGGGATAACCCGGCTGCTGACCGCCCGGCTGGTAGTTGGGCGGCTGACCGCCAGGGGGCGGCCCAGGTGGTGGATTCTGCATGTGAACGCCTCCAGGGAACTCTTTTTTGGCTGGCGCCATGCATTATCCGGTTCCCGGCGGCAAATCGCCACTCGGGAGCCGACCTGCCGAAGGACAATCGGGCGGCCGGCACCTCTCACGGTCCCCTCACGTTCGCGTCCGACGGTTTGAGGCGAGATGGCGCCGGCGACCTCGGACCTCCTCGCGGGCATCCCGCTCTCCCACCTCCCCGGCCTCGCCGGGGCCGCCGCCGGGCCGCTGGTGGGCCGTCTGCGCGGCCGCCGGGACGCGCTGACGGCGCTGCTCCTGGTCACGGCCGGCCTCCACCTCGGGCTCGCCGCGGGCCACGCGACGGTAGCACCAGCCCTCGCCCTGCTGTTCCTGCTGGACGGGATCGCCTTCCTCGCCCTGCTGGCGCTGCGCCGGGACCGCTGGGGGTGGCGGCTGGCGACCGGCGTCCTGCTGGCAGGCACCGTAGCCGCCTACCTCGTGGTCGTGGGCGCGGGCCGGGAGACGGCGGACCCGGTCGGGGTGCTCGACAAGTCGATCGAGCTGGTCGCGCTGGGCCTCCTGATGCTGCCGCACGCGCGGTCGGCGCGGGGCTGGCGGCGCACGCTGCGCCTCGTCGTCGCCTCCGGCGCCACCCTGACCGTGACCTTCGCCGCCACGGCCGGGATCTGGGCCCTCGACCTCGCCGGCTCGGGCCACGCGCACGGCGCCAACGCCGCCTGCGCCCCCAACCACCGGCCGGGTCCCGGCACCGTCCTCCGGCCCGTGCCCTGCGGCGTGACCCCCGAGCAGCAGGCCACGGCGGACAGGCTGGTCGCGGAGACCCGCGCCGGGATCGCGCCCTACCAGGACGCCCGCGTCGCGCTGGCGGCCGGCTACCGGCCCACCACGCCGGACGCCGACGGCGCCGTCCACTACGTGAGCTGGCGCGCGAGCGCTGGTCCGCTCGACCCGGGCCACCCGGCGGCCCTCGTCTACGCCAGCACGCGGCACGGCCCGGTCCTGCTGGGGGCGATGTACCAGATGCCCCGGCAGGGCGAGGCGGGCCCGGACGTGGGCGGGGCGCTGACGCCGTGGCACTACCACACCAACGTCTGCCTCTCGCTGCCCGGGCTGTTCGTGGCCGGCCTCAGCACCCCGTTCGGCCAGTGCCCGCCCGGCTCCGTCCGCGTCACCTCCGCCGACCAGCTGCACGTCTGGACGGCGGCCAATCCCAACGGGCCCTTCGGCGACCTGGACGGCGCCTGGGTGCGGCGGCTGGCCCGGTCGTGACCCGTCTCGGACACGTCCTGCTGCTGTTCCAGGCGGCCGCCGGCGGGCTCGTCGCCGTCGAGGCGCTGCTGCTCGGCGGGGTGCTGCGCAGCCCGGTCCTGCTGCTCCTGGCCCTCCTGGCCGCCGGGGTCGCGTGCGTGCCCGTCGTGGTGGCCTGCGGCCTCCTGGCCGGCTGGGGCTGGGCCACGGGGCTGGGCGTGGGCTACGAGCTGGTCGTCCTCGTGAGCGGCGCCGCCGACGGCCTGGTCCTCGGCAACGACGACCTGGTCGCCCTGCTGTTCGGCGCCGTGCTGCCCGCCGCCCTGCTGTGGCTGCTGCTCCGGCGGCCGACAATGAGCCCGTGGTCAGGTGCGGGATCGCCGGCTGGGCCGACCGGGAGCTGATCGCCTCCCGCAGGTTCTATCCGCCGGGCGTCACGAGCTCCGAGGAGCGCCTGCAGTTCTACGCCACCCAGTTCTCGGTGGTCGAGGTCGACAGCACCTACCACGGCATGCCGGCGCGCAGGAACGCCGAGCTGTGGGTGGCAAGGACGCCGCCCGGCTTCCTGTTCGACGTCAAGTCGTTCTCCCTGTTCACGCAGCACCCCACCAACCCGAAGGCGCTGCTGCCGGAGATCCGGGCGAAGCTGCCGGCCGGCTTCGCCGAGCGCAGGAACGTGTACCTGGAGCAGCTGCCGGCGGAGGTCGTGGACGCCGCGTGGGACGCCTTTCGCGACGCGCTGGAGCCGCTGCGGGACGCGGGCCGGCTGGGCGCGGTGCTCTTCCAGTTCCCGCCCTGGATGTTCCCCTCGACGAAGAGCCTGGCCTACGTCGAGCAGTGCCAGGAGCGCATGCACGGCTTCCCGGTGGCGGTCGAGTTCCGGCGCCGGGAATGGCTGGACGAGAGCCACGGCGCGGGCACGCTGGCCTTTCTCCGGGCGCACGGCATCCCACACGTGGCGGTGGACGCGCCCCAGGGCTTCGCCAGCAGCATGCCGCCCGTGTTCGAGACCACCTCGGACCGGCTGGCGGTCGTCCGCTTCCACGGCCGCAACCACCGCGACTGGGACAGGCGGGGTGCGCCGCCCAGCGTGCGCTTCCAGCACCGGTACTCGGACGCCGAGCTTGCCGAATGGGTGCCGCGCATCCAGGCGATGGAGGAGCAGGCCCTGGAGGTCCACGCCATCATGAACACCAACTACTCCAACTACGCCCCGGTCAACGCCCGCCGGCTGGAGGAGCTGCTCGAGGAGGCCCACGCGCGGGGACCGGCCGGGCGGTTCTCGACGGAGCAGCAGGCCGGTCCGACATGATGACCTGGGTCTAAAATTCTGTGTCAAGTTGACTGTCAAGTGGGGAGGGGACAGCGTCGATGATGACCGAGCCGTTCCGGCACAACTCGTGGGCGACCCTACGGCTCCTGGAATTCTGCCGGGACATCGATCCGTCGCTGCTGGACGCCACGGCGCCCGGGACGTTCGGCTCGGTCAAGGACACGCTGGCGTACATGGTGGGCGACGAGGAGGCCCTCGCCGGCATGGCCGAGGGGATACCGACCAGCGGCCCGGTCCCGGCCTTCAGCACGCTCGACGACCTGCAGGAGCGGGCGCGGTGGCTGGCCGAGCGCTGGGAGCGGGTCCTGGAGGGCGAGCCGCACCCTGAGCGCCTGGTCCAGCGCGACAGCGGGCTGGTCCGCCTGGGCAACGTCCTGGCGCAGGCGGTCCACCAGGGCAACGCGCTGCGGGCCGAGGTCAGCGTCGTCCTCCGCACCGTCGGCATCCAGCCGCCCGCGCTCGACGGCTGGGCCTACGGCGCCTGGCTGACCGAGCGGCCCGACCGCCGGCGCCGCGAGGCGCTGTAGGGACGGCGCCGGACGGGCCTCAGTCCTCGGGCGTCTCGTCGTCCGGCCGTCCGGCCTGGTGGTCGAGCGCCATCAGGTAGCCGCGGGCCCGCTCGGTGAGGGGGTAGCGGTTCGCCAGCGCCCAGAAGCGGGGGCCGTGGTGCGGGACCTCGAGGTGGGCCAGCTCGTGCACCAGGAGGTAGTCGAGGACCCACAGCGGGACGTGCGCCGCCCTGGTGGAGATCCGGATCACGCCCGTCGCCCAGGAGCAGGAGCCCCAGCGGCTCGTCTGCTCCGCGTACGCGATGCTGTTCCAGCGCAGCCGGCCGCCGAAGTGCCGGCGGTTCAGCACCCGGGCGCGCTCCTCCAGAGCCACGTCGCTGGGCCGGGCGCGCCGCAGCTGCCGCTCCAGCCGGGCCCGCATGCGCTCGAGCCACCGCTCCCTCTCCGCCACGGGCATCGTGGCGGGCACGCGCAGCTCCAGGATGCCGTCCACCATCCTGGCGGACACCGTCCTGTGCCGCTGAGGCGACGCCACGATGCGGACGGGCGGCGACCAGGGCTCGTCGGCGGACTGCTGGGCGGCTGACATCGGAGCCCCAAGAGATACCACCCCGGGCCGGCCGGCCGCCCCGGCTCCTAGAGCGGGATGTTGCCGTGCTTGCGGGGCGGGCGGTCGACCTTCTTGTGGAGGCAGAGGCGCAGCGCCCGTATCAGCTCGCGGCGCGTCTCCCGGGGCTCGACGACGCCGTCCACGTAGCCGCGCTCCGCGGCGGCGTAGGGGTTGGCGAAGCGGGCCGTGTAGTCCGCGACCAGCTCGGCGCGGCGGGCGGCCGGGTCGGGCGCCTCGGCCAGCTCGCGGCGGTGGATGACGCTCACGGCCGCCTCCGGGCCCATGACCGCGATCTCCGCCGAGGGCCAGGCCAGGTTCAGGTCGGCGCCCATCTGCTTCGGCGACATGACGCAGTAGGCGCCCCCGTAGTCCCTGCGCGTGACGACGGCCAGCTTGGGCACCGTGGCCTCCGCGTAGGCGTACAGCAGCTTGGCGCCGTGCCGGATGATGCCGCCGTGCTCCTGGGCGGTCCCCGGCAGGTAGCCCGGCACGTCGACCAGGGAAAGGATCGGGATGTTGAACGCGTCGCAGAAGCGGATGAAGCGGGCGGCCTTGGTGGAGGCGTCGATGTCGATGGCCCCGGCCAGCACCTGAGGCTGGTTGCCCACGACCCCGACCGTGCACCCGTCCAGCCGGCCGAAGCCGATCAGCATGTTCGGGGCGAAGAACGGCTGGACCTCGAGCAGCTCGCGCTCGTCCAGCAGCCGGGTCGCGACCTCGCGCATGTCGTAGGGCAGGCCCGGGTCGTCCGGGACGATCGTCTGCAGCTCGGGATCGGCGCGCGCGGGGTCGTCGCGGGTGGCCCGGACCGGCGGGGCCTCGGCGCTGCTGGAGGGCAGGTAGGAGAGCAGGCGGCGCACGCCGGCCCAGCACTCCGCCTCGTCCCCCGGGAGGAAGTGGGCGACGCCCGACCGGGCGCCCAGGACGTCGGCCCCGCTCGGCTCGTCGAGGCCGACCTCCCCCGCGGCCATGAGCATGGAGCCCGCGTTCGCCACGACGAAGGCGAAGTCGCTCAGGGCGGGCGAGTAGACCGCAGCGCCGGTGGACGGCCCGGCAACCACGCCGAGCTGGGGGACGACGCCCGACGAGCGCACGCTGCGGTAGACGATCTCCGCGTATCCCGCGAGCGCCGCCACGCCCTCCTGGATGCGGGCGCCGCTGGAGTCGCTGATCCCGACGATCGGGATGCGGTTCCTGAGGGCCAGCTCCTGGACCTTCACGATCTTCTCGGCCGTGACCTCGCCCAGCGAACCGCCCAGGAAGGTGGGGTCGGAGGCGTGCACCGCGACATCCCGGCCGTCGATCGAGCCGAAGCCGACCACGACCCCCTCGCCCGCCGCCCGCCGCTCGTCCATGCCCATGTCGGTGTCCGTCGCCCGGGCCGTGGCGAACATGTCCAGCTCGACGAAGCTGCCCCGGTCCAGCAGCGCCTCGATGCGCGCACGCGCGTCGGGCTGGCCCCGCGAATCCCGATGGAGGACGTCGTGGCGGCGCTTGCGGTACTGGTCGAGCTTCTGCTCCCCCGCGCTGGCCGGCCGGCCGGCGCTGGGGGGCGTCTGCTGGCGCTCGCCGTCCGCCTGGCCGGTCACGTGGCCTATCGTAGTGCCGGAATCCGTGATGGCCGAAGCACCGGCGGTCGAGAGGGCGCTCACCCTGCACCAGCTGCGGACGTTCCGGGCTGTCGCCGAGCAGCTGAGCTTCAGCGCCGCCGCCCAGGAGCTGAGCATCAGCCAGCCGTCCGTCTCCTACCAGGTGAAGGAGCTGGAGACGGTCCTCGGACTGCCCCTGATCGACCGCCTGGGCAAGCGGGTCCGGCTGACGGAGGCGGGCGAGGTGCTCTACGAGTACGCCCGGCGGACGCTGGCGCTCCTCGACGAGGTGGCTCTCGTGATGGAGCAGATGCGGGGGATCGAGCGGGGGACGCTGCGGGTGGGCGCCAGCACCACGGTGGGCATCTACGTCGTGCCGCTGGCGCTGGGCGGCTACAAGAAGCTGCACCCCAACCTGGCCATGTCGCTGGAGATCGGCCCTCGGGGCGCCCTCCAGGACCGGCTCAAGCAGTGCGCGCTCGACCTGGCGGTGCTCAGCCCCCCGGTGGCCGACCCGGACCTCGTCACCACGCCCTTCATGGAGGACGAGCTGGTGATGGTGGTGCCGGCGGGCCACCCGCTGGCGGACCGCCGGGGCCTGACGCTGCGCGACTTCGCCGGCGAGAGCTTTCTCATCCGGGAGCCGGAGTCGGGTACGCGGCTGGCCGTGGAGCTGGCGGCGCGCCGGGCCGGGGTGGAGCTGAAGGTCGGCATGGAGCTGGGCAGCAACGGCGCCATCAAGCACGCGGTCGAGGCCGGCCTCGGCGTGGCGGTTCTCTCCAGCCGGGCCGTGGAGCTGGAGCGGAGGGGCGGCCGCCTGGTGGTGGTGGACATCGAGGGCTTCCCGATCCGCCGGCCGTGGAGCATCGTCCACCTGCGCCGCCGGCAGCTGCCGTCGGCCGTGACGCAGTTCATCGAGTTCCTGCGCGCGGGGGAGTGGGGAGGCCCGGCGGGGGCGCGGTAGGCGGGCCACCGGCGGCCGCCGCCCGCCGCTCCAGCACCGCCGCGACCCGGTCCGCCCAGGCCACGTTCTCGCGCTCGAACGCGATGCCGCGCAGCAGGGAGCCGATCCGGGACGCCGTCTGATCGCCCGCTCTTTATCGTTATCTCTCTGCCGGGCGTGCCGGCCGTTCGAGCGGAGGAGGTAGCGATGCCCATCAACGATCAGGTCAGGTTCACGTGGGCCGGCCACGGGACGTGGAAGGTCCGGACGGCCCGCGGCAGGGACATGCTGATCGACCCGTTCCTCACCGGCAACCCCAGGACGCCGGAGCACCTCAAGTCGGTGGACCGGCTGGACATCATGGTCGTCACCCACGGCCACGCCGACCACACCGCGGACGCGGTGGCCGTCGCCAAGGCGACGAACCCGACCATCGTGACCACCGTCGAGGTCGGCAGCTGGCTGGCCCGGGAGGGTGTGCCGGCCGACAGGATCATCGCCTTCAACAAAGGCGGGACGGTGGAGGTCGACGGCATCTTCTTCACGATGGTCCACGCCGAGCACACCTCCTCCACGCCGGACGGCAGCTACGGTGGCGAGCCGGTCGGCTTCGTCATCCAGTTCGAGAACGGCTTCAAGGTCTACTTCTCGGGCGACACCGACGTCTTCGGCGACATGGCGCTGATCCGCGAGCTGGAGCAGCCCGAGGTCGCGTTCCTCTCGATGGGCGACTTCTTCACGATGGGGCCGCGCCGGGCGGCCAAGGCCATCGAGCTGCTGGGCGTCAAGACGGTCGTGCCCATGCACTACGCCACCTTCCCGGTCCTGACCGGCACGCCGGCCCAGCTGGAGGAGCTGGCGGGCCCCGGCGTCACGGTGCTTGACATCGAGCCGGGCGACGAGGTCTGATCCCGGCTGTCGTTCTCCCTCCCCCCTTGCGGGGGAGGGTAGGGGTGGGGGGTGGGGCCAGCTTGCGCAAACCGCGCCGGGGGCCTGCGTCGGATTGGCCAGCACGAGAGGCGCCATCCTTGACGGTGGCGCCGGCACGGTCCGCCCCCCCACCCTGCCCTCCCGCGCGAGAACAGAAGGGCGGAGGAGACGCGGCGCGTAGGAATGGGCTTCGCCCGAGCGACTGAGTCCATCTTCCCCGCCCTCCAGGCGTCGCGCCCCGGCCCGAAGGGATGCGCCGAAGGCGCCCCCAACGTCCCGGACAAA
>JBKPCH010000109.1:0-13555 GCA_046727275.1 Candidatus Dormiibacterota bacterium | reverse complement strand
GCCCTGCGCGAGCGGCTGCGGACGGGCGCGACGGTCATGGCGGCGGCCGGCGACCGGGAGGGCCCGCTCGCGGTCGGCAGCCACCAGCCCATCGGGGATGTCACGGAGGTGGTCGGCGTGGCCACCCTGCCGGCCGCCAGGCGCCGCGGCCTGGCGGCCGCCGTCACCCACGCCCTGGTCGCCGACGCCCTGCGCCGCGGCTGCGAGGTGGTGTTCCTCTCGGCGGGCGACGACGCGGTCGCCCGCATCTACGGCCGCCTGGGCTTCCGCCGGGCGGCGACGGCGCTCATAGCCGAGCCGCCGGCGCCGGCGACCGTCTGAGGCCACAACGCAGGGCGTCTTAACAGCTCCTGTTGGCGCCCCGGCGTGGCGCGGATACGGTGGTGGCGTGACCGATGCCCTCTCACGCACTGCGACAGTGGACGACCCTCCAGCTCGCGCAGCTGAACCAGTTCGAGGCGGCGCTACGCGCCGCCCTGCAGTCGTACCCTGCTGCGCGACAGCAGCTGACGGACGCGTATGTGCTGCTGCTCGCGGGACAGTTCCAGCTGTACTGCCGCGAGCTGCACGATGAGGCCGCGACGTTCCTGGCGGCGCAGATCACTTCTGCACTGCTGGCGGCGGTCGTCGAGCAGTCGTTGGTGAAAGGCCGCCGCCTGCAGAGGGGGAACGCTCAGCCGGACGCCCTGGAGACCGACTTCGCGCGGGTCGGTGTCAGCCTGCGCAGCGAGCTGCTGGCGGCCGATCCGCGGAACCGGGACCGGCTGCTCCGGCTGCAGGAGCTGAACGCCTGGCGCAATGCTATCGCCCACCAGGACCTCAAGCCCGGTCCCGGGCAGGTGGCGACAGTCACCGGGAGACGCCGCACGCTCAAGGACGTTCACAGCTGGCGCGCCAACTGCTCGGCCCTGGCGCAACAGATCGACAGTGTTGTCGGCCTCCGGCTTCTGTCAGTGACGGGCTGCCGGCCATGGTGATAAGGTGAGCACATGTTCTGGCCAAAGAAGCCGGACGACGGCTTCGTCGTGAGCCCGGGAATACGAGTGGGTCTGGACCAGGGCTTCCAGCTCGTGCCCGCCACTGTCACCAGGCGGTGGCCCTTCGACGGCCAGTTGGTGGACGGCGAGCCGCACTGGTACGTGCTGGTCGACGGTGCCCCCGAGCTCGACATCGAGGCAGTGGAGATCATCGTGCCGGAGTCGCTGATCTGGCGGCTCCCGGACCCGTCGCTCGAGGGCCTCATGAACAGGTGGCAGATCGCGCCTCCTCCCAAGCTCCCGAAGCGCCGACGCAGCCGCAAGAAGTCTCCCGCCTGAGTCGACGAGAACACCTCGCCGTCCCGGCGCGTGGGCCGCCCCAACGTGTTACGAGCTGCCGATTCCCCTCACGATCGGGTCGACCGCCGATTCGAGGACCTCGTGGATTCGGCTCACGCGGCGCCCGCCGGCGCCGGCAGCTTCGCCAGCCGGCGCAGCGCGTCCACCTTCTCGTTCCGGCCCAGCCTCGCCTCCTGGACCGCGCGGTGCAGCGACTCGATCGTGGCGTCGTACGTGGCGCGGTCGACCGGGAACGGCGTGCCGTCCTTGCCGCCGTGGGCGAACGAGAACGACACCGGGTCGCGCACCGACGCCGGCTCGCCGTACGTCAGCTCGGCGACGAGAGAGAGGGCGCGCAGCGCCTTGCCGCCGACGCCCTGCACCTCCAGCAGGCCCGTGAAGTCCTCGGGCTACGCCTCGTAGGCGTGGGCCAGGACGCGCTCGACGCGGTCGGGATCCACGTCCGAGAGCAGGACGTGGTGGCGGCGGGGCATGGTCAGCGCGCGCATCCGCCGCAGCTCGCGCACGACCGTGCGCGGCTCCTCCCTCGCCAGCGCCGCGGAGAGCCGGCGGTTGCCCTCCGCCTCGCCGGCGACGAGGTTCAGCACGCCGGCCCCGGGCCGGCCCGCGACCGCGGCGTGCGGGTCATGGTCGAAGCGGGCCGGGTCGTACCAGTGGTAGCGGCGCGCCATCCCCGTCCCCTCGCTCATGCCCTGCTGCACGACCACCCACGAGCCGTCCGGCGCGAACACGAACGCGTGGTGATACACCTGGAAGCCGTCCTGCACCGCGGCCGAGTCCACCTTGGCGGCCAGCCGGCTGGCCCGCACCAGCGCCCCGGCGTCCTGCCCGGTGCTCCAGCACGCGGCCTCGATCTCCCGGGGCGTCTGGCGCGAGGTGCGGCCCTTGCCGCCGGCGACGACCAGCCCCGCCCCGGGCACCGTCCGCAGGCCCTCCTTGAGCGCCCCGCAGGCCGTCGTCGTCACCCCGCTGGAGTGCCAGTCGAAGCCCAGCACGCAGCCGAACGCCTGGAACCAGACGGGGTCGGCCAGCCGCCGGAGCACCCCGGCCGGCCCCTCCGACGCCAGGATGCCGAGCGCCATCTCGCGGGCCAGCAGCACCATCCGCTCGAACAGCCAGCGCGGCGCGTGGCCCCGGTGGAGCGGCATGTCGGCAAAGCCAGTACGCACGGATGTTCGATTGTACCGCGCCGCCCCGCCGCCCGCCCGGCCGGCCTCCCGGCGCCTGATAGACTCGCTGTCCGGGCCTCCGCACGAGGACGGAGGCCGGCCAGACGAGACGAGAGGAGACGAGCCGATGGTGGAGCATGCCCGCGCGCGACCGCACCGTGGTGAGCGCCCGTGAGTGAGCCGGTCGCGTTTCGCACGCGGGGCGGCGTCGAGGTCAGCAGGACCACCCGGCGGCTGGACCCGGAGACAGCCATCGAGCCGCTCATGGATGCCCTCGACGCCCGCCTGGGCGTCCTGCTGGCGTCCACGTTCGAGTACCCGGGCCGCTACACCCGCTGGGACATGGGCTTCGTCGACCCGCCGCTCCAGGTCACCGCGCGGGGCCGGGACGTGTCGATCCGGGCCCTCAACGACCGCGGCCGCGTGCTCCTGCCGGCCGTCCGGGAGGTCCTCGCCGCGACGCCGGCCGTGACCGGGCTTCAGGACGGCGAGGACGGCCTCGACTGCCGCATCGCCGAGTCCGAGGAGCGCTTTCCGGAGGAGCTGCGCAGCCGGCAGCCCTCGGTGTTCTCGGTCGTCCGGGCGCTGCTCGACCTCTTCCACTGCGAGGAGGACTCCCACCTCGGCCTGTACGGCGCCTTCGGCTACGACCTCGCCTTCCAGTTCGAGCCGATGCGCCTCCGCCTCCCCCGGCCGCCCGACCAGCGCGACCTGGTGCTGTACCTGCCGGACCGCCTCGTGATCGTCGACCACTCCCTGCAGACGGCCCTGGAGCACGCCTACGAGTTCGCCACCCCCGCGGGATCCACGGCCGGCCTGCCGGCTGGAGGCGCCTCGGTCCCCTACTCCGGGCCTCCGGGCGACGCCGCGCCGGGCCGCGACCACGCGCCGGGCGAGTACGCGGAGACCGTGCGGCTCGCCCACGAGTTCTTCCGGCGCGGGGACCTGTTCGAGGTCGTGCCCGGCCAGACGTTCAGCGAGCCCTGCCGGGTCCCGCCCTCCACCGTCTTCCGGCGCCTGCGCACGCGGAACCCGTCGCCCTATGGCTGCCTCATGAACCTGGGCGACTCGGAGTACCTGGTGGGCGCCTCGCCGGAGATGTACGTTCGGGTGACGGGCCGCCGCGTCGAGAGCTGCCCCATCTCGGGCACGATCGCGCGGGGCGAGGACGCGCTGGCGGACGCGGACCGCGTGCTGGAGCTGCTGAACTCCAAGAAGGACGAGTCGGAGCTGACCATGTGCACCGACGTCGACCGCAACGACAAGTCCCGCATCTGCGAGCCCGACAGCGTGCGCGTGCTGGGCCGCCGGCAGATCGAGACGTACTCGAAGCTGATCCACACGGCCGACCACGTCGAAGGACGGCTGCGAGAGGGCTTCGACGCCCTCGACGCGTTCCTCAGCCACGCCTGGGCCGTCACGGTCACCGGCGCGCCCAAGGTGTGGGCGATCCGCTTCATCGAGGAGCACGAGCGGACCAGCCGGCGGTGGTACGGCGGCGCCATCGGCTACCTCGGCTTCGACGGCAACATGAACACCGGCCTGACGCTTCGGACGATGCGCGTCAGGGACGGCGTGGCCGAGATCCGCGCCGGCGCCACGCTGCTGGTGGACTCCGACCCCGACGAGGAGGAGCGAGAAACCGGGATCAAGGCGTCCGCGCTGATCGAGGCGGTGCGCGGGGCCGGGCCGGCGAGGCTGACCGCCGAGGAGCGTCCGGCCGAGCCGGTGGGCCGCGGCGCCCGCGTGCTGCTGGTCGACCACGAGGACTCCTTCGTCCACACCCTGGCTGCCTACCTCCGGAGGACGGGCGCCGAGGTGGTCACGTTGCGCACGCGCGGGCGGGAGGCGGCCGCCGCCGACATCGAGCGGCTGGCGCCGGACCTGGTCTTCCTCTCGCCGGGGCCGGGCCGCCCCATCGACTTCGACACGTCGGGCACGATCGCGGCCGCGCTCGACGCGGCGGTGCCGGTCTTCGGCGTCTGCCTCGGCCTGCAGGCGATCGTGGAGCACTTCGGCGGCCGGCTGGGCGTGCTGTCGTACCCGATGCACGGCAAGCCGTCGGAGGTCGAGGTCCGCGGCGGCCGGCTCTTCCGCGACCTGCCGGACCGCTTCGTGGCGGGCCGCTACCACTCGCTCCACGCGCTTCCCGACGCGCTGCCCGAGGAGCTGGAGGCGACGGCCGTCTCGACCGACGGGGTGGTGATGGCCGTCGAGCACCGGAGCCTTCCCGTGGCGGCGGTCCAGTTCCACCCGGAGTCGATCATGACCCTCCGCGACGGCCTGGGCCTGCGCCTGCTGGCGAACGTCCTCCGAACCCTGCGGCCCATCGCAGTCTGACGCTCCGCTCGACGCCGAGTCGGCGGGGGCGGGCCGGGGCGGCGCACGGTGCCTCCGGCCCGCCCCTCGAGCCCGCCCCAGGGGAAGGGACGGAAATTGGTCTTGACCAATTTCGGCCACTGTGCTTCAATCGTCCGGCGCCGGCGCACAGAAAAGTCCTGATGAGGACAAGACCACTCTGGGGGAGCCCGACACAGATTGAGCAAGCAGGAGGAGATCCGCGAGCGGGTGATGGACATCGTCGAGGCCCTGACCGTCGGACAGGCCATCCCCGCCGAGCGCCGCCTCTGCGAGCTCCTCGGCGTCTCCCGCCTCACCGTCAGGGCCGCGCTCGACGAATTGGTCGCCGAGGGCTACCTGACCCGCCGCCACGGCAGCGGCACGTACGTCTCGGAGCCCAAGATCGCCCAGCCGCTCACGCTCACCTCCTTCAGCGAGGACATGCGCCGCCGCGGCATGGTGCCCGGCAGCCGGACCCTGGAGCTGGTCCTCGTCAGCGCCGGCGCCAGGCTCGGCCGCCGCCTCCAGCTCTCCCCGGAGGAGCCGGTCGTCCGTGTCAGGCGGCTGCGCCTGGCCGACGGCGACCCGATGGCGCTCGAGATCCTCAACGTCCCGGCCGCGATGGTGCCGGGCCTCAGCGAGGCCGACCTGGAGAACGCCTCCTTCTACGACCTGCTGCAGGACCGCTACGGCGTCATCATCCTGTCCGGCACCCAGACCATCGAGCCCACGGTCACCAACGAGGAGGAGTCGGAGGCGCTGGGCGTACCCCTCCACTCTCCGGTGTTCCTCTTCGAGCGCACCTCGCTCGCCCAGTCGGGCCAGCCGGTCGAGTTCGTGCGCTCGTTCTATCGGGGTGATCGCTACCGCCTCGTCACGGAGCTCCTGCCGCGGCGCGGCCGCAACGGCCGCGTGGGGCTCCCGGAGGCCAGGTCGCTCCCCCCAGTCCCGGAGGGCCGGACCGGCCGCTCCGACAGCCAGCAATGAGAGAAGGAGGCAACGCCTTGAACCCTCGACACCTCGCCCGCGCGGCGGCCGTGGCGGCCCTCGCGCTGCTCGCCGTCGCCTGTGGCGGAGGCAGCACCAGCAGCTCGCCGAGCGGAACACTGACGGTCTGGCTGATGAACGGCAGCGCGCCCGACTCCGTCGTCAGCGGCGTCAACGCCGACTTCAAGGCCAAGTACCCGAACGTCAACGTGAAGGTCCAGATCCAGCAGTGGAGCGATGTCACCACCAAGCTGGACACGGCATTCGCGGGCAGCACCCCGCCCGACGTCGTCGAGCTGGGCAACACGCTCGTCGCCAAGTACGCGGCCGCCGGCGCGCTGACCAACATCACCAGCCGGAAGGGCAACTACGAGAACTCGGGCAGCTGGCTGCAGTCGCTGACCGACTCCTGCACGCTGAACAGCAAGCTGTACTGCGTGCCCTACTACGCGGGCAGCCGCGCTGTCATCTACCGCAAGGACATGTTCGACAAGGCCGGCGTCCAGCCGCCGACCAGCATGGACGACTGGATGACGGTCGGACAGAAGCTGATGGACGCCAACAAGTCCGACTCCGGCTTCTCCGCCCTCTACTTCCCCGGCAAGTACTGGTACGCCGCGCTCCCGTTCGTCTGGGACGGCGGCGGCGACATCGCCACCCAGAGCGGCGGCCAGTGGAAGGGCGCCCTCAGCTCCAGCCAGTCGCAGCAGGGCCTGACCACCCTCAACAAGATGGTCACGGCGCTGTCCCGGGCGGACAAGACCGGTGACGAGGCGAAGCAGGACCAGGCGTTCGTGCAGGGCCACATCGCCATGCTGATCGCGAACGGCTGGGAGATCAGCGTCATCACCGACCCCAAGAGCGGCGATCCCACGCTGAAGGACAAGCTGGGCGTCTTCCCGATCCCCAGCCACACGCCCGGCCAGACCGCCCCCGTCTTCCTCGGCGGCTCCGACCTCGGCGTCGCGACCAAGAGCAAGAACCAGGACCTCGCCAACGAGTGGGTCAAGCTCCTGACCGGCAGCAAGTACCAGACCCAGATGGCGACCGTCGGCCAGGTGATCCCGAACACCACGACCCTGCTCGACACCAACAAGGACCAGCCGCTGCTGGGCACCTTCGCGGCCGCGGCGAAGAACAGCAGGTTCGTCCCCAACTCGCCGAACTGGGCCAACGTCGAGAGCGCCAACGTGCTGCCCGACATGCTCGTTTCGATCTTCACGGGCAAGGCCCAGGTCGCCGACGCCGCGACGTCGGCGAGCAGCCAGATCACTCAGATCCTGAACGCCAAGAGCTGAGGTGACGGAGGGTTCCCATGTGTGCGGCCCCACTGACAACGGAGACAGCCCCGGCGTCGTTGGGGTCGCGCACGGGGGCCTTCGCCCGCCGGCCGGTCTCCCGCCACCGACTGGGGAACGCGGCGCTCCCCTACCTGCTGATCGCGCCCGCGCTGGTCGTCATCGCGATCGTGATGGCCTACCCGATGCTGAACCTGGTGGCCCTCTCGCTCCAGCACTACGGGCTGGCGCAGCTCCTCGCCCACCAGGGCGACTGGGTCGGGCTCCAGAACTACCAGACCATCCTGACCGACTCGCTCTTCTGGCAGACCGTGGCACGCACGGCAATCTTCACCGCGGTCACGGTGGCCGTCTCAATGGCGCTCGCCACCCTGCTGGCCCTGCTGATGGGCCGGGTCTCGGGACCGATCAAGCTGCTGCTCAGCGGCGGCCTGATCTTCGTCTGGGCCACGCCCGTCGTGGTCGCCATCGACATCTGGCAGTGGATGGTCGACTTCGAGTTCGGCGTCGCCAACTGGACGCTGACCCGGCTCCACGCCGGCAACTTCGTCCACTACAACTGGTTCGAGAACCCCCTGCAGGGGTTCACCGTCATCGCGGCACTTGTCGTGTGGGGCGCACTGCCGTTCCTGGCCATCACCCTGTTCGCCGGGCTGGCACAGGTGCCGGACGAGATCGTCGAGGCGGCGCGCGTCGACGGGGCCGGCGCCTGGCAGGTCTTCTGGCAGGTGACGGTCCCCATCGTGCGGCCGCTCTATCTGATCCTGTTCAGCCTCTCGATCATCTGGAACTTCCGGCTGTTCGACCAGGTCTGGATCATGCTCAACGCCCGTCCCAGCAGCGGCTTCTACATGCTGAGCGTGTACTCCTACGTGAAGTCGTTCAAGGTCGACCAGTTCGGGCTCGGGGCGACCATCGCCGTCCTCATGGTGCTGATGCTGATGGTGGCCACCTTCGTCTACATCCGCGGCCTCGCGCGCAGTGGGGAGCTGGACCGATGATGCGCAGAAGGCGCACCCGCCAGCTGGGCTTCGACCTGCTGGGGATCCTGGTCTTCGCGGTGATGATCTTCCCGATCTACTGGATGGTCTCCACCGCGTTCAAGCCCGGCCGCGACATCCTGCGCTTCGACCCCAAGTGGTTCCCGGCCCCGGCCGTCCTGGCCAACTTCGCGGACGCCATCTCCCGGGAGAACTTCTGGAACAGCGTCCGCACGAGCCTGATCGTCGTGTTCTGCGTACTGGTCATCTCGATCATGGTGGCCTTCCTGGCGGCAGTCGGCACCGCGCGATTCGGCTTCCGGGGTCGCCGGGCCTTCGTGGTGATGATTCTGATCGTCCAGATGATCCCGCTCACCGCGCTCGTGATCCCGATCTACCTGCAGCTGAACAACCTGAACCTGACCGACACGGTCGTCGGTGTGATCATCAGCTACCTGGCCTTCATCCTGCCGTTCATGATCTGGACGCTGCGCGGCTTCGTGGCGAACATCCCCGTCGACCTGGAGGAGGCCGCGATGGTGGACGGCTGCACGCGGGTCGGTGCGTTCATGCGGATCGTCTTCCCGCTGACCGCGCCGGGCCTGGTCGCCACCGGCATCTTCGCCTTCATCCAGGCCTGGAACGAGTACGTGGTCGCGTACGTGCTGCTCAGCAGCCCCCAGCACCAGACGCTGACGGTCTGGCTGGCCGGCTTCACCACCAACCACGGGACGGACTGGGGACCGCTGATGGCGGGCGCCACGCTGACCGCCGTGCCGGTGGTGATCTTCTTCCTGCTCGTCCAGCGCCACGTCACCTCCGGCCTCACGGTCGGCGCCGTGAAGGGCTGACGTGGCCGGGCTGCGCCAGCTCGCGGACGGCTGCCTCCTCCCCGGCTTCGTCGGCGTCGAGCCGCCCGACTGGGTGCTCCGCCGCCTCGCCGGCGGGCTGGGCGGCGTGACCCTGTTCGCCCGCAACGTCCGGGACCCCGAGCAGGTGGCGGCGCTCACCGCGCGGCTCCGGGCCGAGCGCCCCGACGCGGTGATCGCCATCGACGAGGAGGGCGGCGACGTGACGCGGCTGGAGGCCGGCCGGGGCAGCTCCTACCCGGGCAACCTGGCCCTCGGCGTCGCGGGCGACCCGGACCTGACGCGCGCCGTGGCCGCGGCCCTCGGCGCCGACCTGGCCGCCGCCGGGGTCAACCTCGACCTCGCGCCGGTCGCCGACGTCAACAGCAACCCCGACAACCCGGTCATCGGCGTCCGCGCCTTCGGCTCCGAGGGCCGGCTGGTGGCCGACCACACCGTCGCCTTCGTCGAAGGCCTGCAGTCGCGGGGCGTCGCCGCCTGCGTCAAGCACTTCCCCGGCCACGGCGACACGGCGGTCGACTCGCACCTGGCCCTGCCGGTCGTGGCGGACGGCGAGGAGGCGCTGGAGACGGCCCTGCTGCCCTTCCGCGCGGCCATCGCGGCCGGCGTGCGCGCCGTCATGACCGCCCACCTCCGCGTCCCGGCCTGGGACGCCGACCCGGCCACGATCAGCCGTCCCATCCTGACCGGGGTGCTGCGCGAGCAGCTCGGCTTCCGGGGGATGGTCGTCACCGACGGGCTGGAGATGGCGGCCATCCAGGTCACGGCCGGCCTGGCCGGGGGCGCGGTCCGCGCGCTCGCCGCCGGCGCCGACGCGATCTGCGTCGGCGGCGGGCTGGCCGGCGAGGAGGTCGTGGACCTGCTCGCCGGCGCCCTGGCAGAGGCCGTCGCGAGCGGCGAACTGACCGAGGAGCGGCTCGCGGAGGCGTCCGACCGCGTCGCCGGTGTCGCCCGGTGGGCAGCCGCGACGACCCCCTCCCCCCTTGCGGGGGAGGGGATGCAAGGGGGGAGCAAGCTCCCCCCTTCCGAAACCCCCCTCCTTGCCCGGGACATTGGGGGCGCCTTCGGCGCATCCCTTCGGGTTTGGGCGCGACGCCTGGAGGGCAGGGATGACGGACCCACTCGCTCGGGCGAAGCCCATTCCTACGCCCCGCGTCTCCTCCGCCCTTCTGTTCTCGCGGGGGAGGGTCGGGGTGGGGGGTGGGCCCGTGCCGGCGCTGGTGGCGAGGGAGACAGGGCGGTGGGCCTCGAAGCGGCTCGCCTGGCCATCCGCGCCCGCGGGGTGGAGCCGCTGGGCGCGGGCCCCGTCGTCGCCGAGCTGCGGCCGGAGCCGGGCATCGCCGTGGGCGTCGTGCTCTGGGGCCTGGCCGAGGTGCTGGCCGAGCGGGACCCCTCGGTGACCCCCCTCCGCCTCGACGGCGAGGCCGGCGTGGACGAGGTGGTGGCGGCAGCCGCTGGCCGGCCGCTGGTCCTCGTCGGCCGGGACCTGCACCGCTACCGCCCCCACGCGGCCGCGGTCGACGCTGTCCTCGCCCACCGCCCCGACGCGGTGGTCGTCGAGATGGGCCTGCCGGCCCACCCTCCGGCCGCCGCCCGTTCCTACGTCGCGACCCACGGCGCCGGCCGCGTCAACGCGCTGGCAGCCGCAGACCTGCTCTGCCCTGAAGTGAGAGAGACCAGATGACCGTACGATCCCGACCCGCCGCCGAAGTGCGGCAGGCCGCCCTCGACGCACTGGCCCGGCTCGACCTGGCCCCGGTGGAGGCCGCGGCCCAGGCTCTCGCCGCGCGCGTCCGCAGCGGCGGCCTGCTCTACGTGTTCGGCGCCGGACACTCGCAGCTCCTGGCCCTGGAGGGCTTCTACCGGGCCGGCGGCCCGGCGTGGCTGGTCCCGGTCCTGGACGACCGGCTCAGCTCCGCCCGGGGCTTCCGGGTGACCGAGCACGAGCGGCGGCCCGGGCTGGGAGCGGAGCTCGTCTCGCGGCTCGATCCCACCGGCGCCCTGCTGGTCGTCTCCAGCTCGGGCCGGAACGCGGCGCCGGTGGAGGCGGCGGAGGCCGCCCGGGCCGCTGGGCTCCTCACCATCGCCATCACCAGCCCGTCGCCCGGCAACCGCCTGGCCGAGGCCGCAGCACACGTCATCGACAACGCCGTGCCGCCCGGGGACGCCAGCGTCGTGGTCGGCGAGGTGCGCATGGGGCCGGTCTCCACGGTGGCCGGGGCGGTCCTGCTGCACGCGCTGCTGGCGGAGACCGAGGCGGCGCTGGGCTCCGGCGAGGTGCTGGTCTCCAACAACGTCGAGGGCGGCGACGAGCGCAACGCCGCCCTGATCGCTCGTCACCCGCACCTGCGCCCGTGAGCGGCACGAGCGAGGTCCTGCGAGGGAGCGTCGTCGGCCCCGGCGGCGCCCTACGCGCCGCCACGGTGGCGGTCGACGGGGACGTGATAGGCGACGTCTCGCTGGGCGGGCCGGGCGACGGCGAGACGATCATCGCGCCCGGTTTCATCGACCTCCAGGTCAACGGCTTTCTGGGCCACGACGCGGCCGCCGGTCCCGACGCCATCGCGGCCATCTCGGAGGCGCTGCCCCGGACGGGGGTGACGGGCTTCCTGCCCACGATCATCTCCCGGCCGCTGGAGGAGGGGCAGCGCTTCGTCAAGTCGGCGGCGGACGCCGCTGCGCCGGGGGCGAGGGTGCTGGGCGCCCACATGGAGGGCCCGTTCCTCAACCCGCGGCGCCACGGCGCACACGACCCGGCCTGCATGTCGGCGCCCACGGAGGACCGGGTGGCCCAGGTGCTGGAGGTGCCGCCGCGGCTGCTGACGCTGGCGCCCGAGCTGGAGGGCGCCCTGGAGGCGGTGAGCCGCCTGTCCTACGCCGGCATCACGGTGGCGCTCGGCCACTCGGACGCCGCCTACGAGGTGGGGCTCGCCGCCATCGAGGCCGGCGCCCGCTTCGCAGTGCACCTCTTCAACACCATGCCGCCGCTGCACCACCGCGCCCCCGGCCTGGTGGGCGCGCTGCTGGACGACCCCCGGATCACGGCCGGGCTCGTGGCCGACGGGCTGCACGTGCACGGCACGCTGCTGGCGCTGGCCGTCTGCGCCAAGGGCGCAGGCCGGCTGGCGCTGACCACCGACCAGGTATCGGCCGCCGGGATGCCGCCCGGACGCTACCGGATCAGCGGCCAGGAGGTGGTCAGCGACGGGGAGGCCGTGCGGCTGCCCGACGGCACGCTGGCGGGCAGCGCCGCCACCATGGACTCGCTGGTCCGCGGCGCAGCGGCGCAGTTCGGCCTCCAGCGCGCGCTGACCATGGCCTCGCGGACGCCGGCCCGGCTCCTCGGCCTCGGCAGCCTGGGGCGCCTGGCCGCCGGCTGCCGGGCGGACCTGGTCGTGCTGAGCCGGGACCTGCGCGTCCGCCGCACGCTTGTCGCCGGCAGGACGGTCTACGCGGCGTGAGCCTCTTCCGGCAGGAGATCGAGGAGCAGCCGGCCGTCGCCCGGCGTGTGCTGAGGTCGGCCGCCGGGCAGGTGGGCGCGGCCGCCGCGGCCATCTCGGCGGCCGACCCGGCCGGCCTGGTGATCGCGGCCCGGGGCACGTCCGACCACGCCGCGGTCTACGGCAAGTACCTTTTCGAGACGCGGACCGGCCTTCCGGTCGCGCTGGCCGCGCCGTCGGCGTTCACGCTCTACGGGCGCCCGCCGCGGCTGGACCGCTTCGCGGTGCTGGCGATCTCGCAGGCCGGGACGTCCCGCGACGTGGTCGAGGTGATCGCCGAGGCACGCCGGCAGGGCAGCGTGACCGTGGCGCTGACCAACCACGCCGGCTCCCCGCTGGCCGCCGCCGCCGAACACGTCGTGGAGCTGGGCGCCGGCGAGGAGCGCAGCGTGCCCGCCACGAAGACGTACACCGCAAGCCTGCTGGTCCTGGCCTTGCTGGCGGACGCGCTGGAGCCGGACCCGGCCTTCCAGGCGGCGCTGCGCGAGGTGCCTGCCGCGATGCGGACCGTGCTCGGCAGGGCCGGGGCGCTGCAGCCGCTGGTGGCGGAGCTGGAGGCCGCCGACCGGCTGGCGGTGCTGGGCCGGGGCTACAACCTGGCCACGGCGCTGGAGGTGGGCCTGAAGCTGATGGAGGTGGCCTACGTCGTGCCCGAGGCGAGCTCGGTGGCCGACTTCCTGCACGGCCCCATCGCCATCGTGGAGCCGGGCTTCCCGGCCCTGCTGCTGGAGGCGGACGGGCCGGCCGCGCCCGAGATGGTGGAGCTGGCCGCCCAGCTGCGACAGCGGCAGGCCCGGGTGCTTCGGATCGGCGACGGCGCCGCCGACCCCGACCCCGACAACCTGTCCGTGCGCCTGGACACGGGCCTGCCGGAGCCGCTCACGCCGCTGACGCTGGCTGTGGCCGGCCAGCTCCTGACGGCCGGCCTGGCCGAGGCCCGCGGCGTCGACCCGGACAACCCCCGCGGGCTGCACAAGGTGACGAGCACGCGATGAGCGCCGCCGAGGCCGCCGCGGACGCCCCGCTGCTCCTCGGGCTCGACATCGGCGGCAGCACCACCCGGGCCCTGCTGGCC
>JBKPCH010000108.1:0-5302 GCA_046727275.1 Candidatus Dormiibacterota bacterium | reverse complement strand
CCTGGAGGCGCTCCTGCCGGCCCGCCGCTGAGCGGCGGCGACCGGGGGCTATCGGTGCGTGGCCCGGTGATCGCGCTAAACGCCGGCCAAGCCTTCGGCCTTACCTATCGCTTGGCGGCGTGCCGGCGCGCCGCCTCTAGGCCGAGCGCAGGATGAAGCCCTGCGGGAGCGGGTCCTCGGCCTCCAGCACGAACTCGTGGTGGCCCATCAGGTGGGCCGAGCCCTCCACCTCCGCGATCACCGCCGGCAGGCCGGCCACCTCCGCGTCGCCGACGACGCGGCCGGCGAACACCGTGCCGATGATGCTGCGGTGGCACAGCGTGTGGCCGCGGGGCAGCTCGCCGCTGGCGTCGAGCAGGGCCAGCCGGGCCGTCGTCCCGCTGCCGCAGGGCGAGCGGTCCACCTCGCCGTCCGCGAAGATCGTGACGTTGCGGTCGCCGTCGGTCCAGATCACGCCGTAGACGTCCCGAAGCTCCGGCTGCAGCGGATGGACGATCCCGCCCTTCCGGTTCAGCGTGTCCTTGATGCGGCGTCCCCGCGCGATCAGCTCGGGCAGGCCGGAGGGGTCGATCGGCACCGGGGCCGGGGCGATGGCGTAGAAGGCGCCGCCGTAGGCGATGTCGACCGTGGAGCCGGCGACCCGGACGCCGCGCCGGGCGACGTACGCCGGAACGTTGCGGAAGCGGACCCGCGAGACGTCGCCGCCGGCGACGGTGGCCCACGTCCGCAGGCGTCCGGAGGGCGCGTCCACGACGACCTCCACGGTGCCGTCGGGCGCGGGCAGCCGGCCGCTCTCCAGCGCCCAGGTGACCAGCGCGATGGTGCCGTGGCCGCAGACGGTCGAGAAGCCGCCGTTGTCGAAGAAGACGACGCCCAGGTCGCCGTCCTCGCTCTCCGGGCCGGTCACGAAGCAGCCGTACATGTCGGCGTGGCCCCGCGGCTCGAGCATCAGGAGGCGGCGGACGTCGTCGAGGTGCTCCACCGCCCAGCGGCGGCGATCCAGGATCGTGCGGCCCTGGAGTGGGGGCACACCGCGGGTCACGATCCGGAATGGCTCCCCGGCGGTGTGGTAATCGGTCGCGCTGACTTGACGTTTGATCCGGCGAGCTTAGACCGGCACCCCCGACAGATCGAATACATTGCGCCGACAGGTCGGCGTCAGCAGGTCCGGCTGGTAGACTCGGCCGGCAAAGCCGTCGGCCCGGATCCAGACGAGAAGAGACGAGAAGAGACGAGATGAGCGGAAGCACAGCCTGGAGTCACGCGCGCACGCCCGGGAGGCCCGCGTGATCGAGTTCCTGAGCAAGCTGGTACGCGGCGAGGACCTGACCGAGGACGAGGCGTCGCGGGCGATGGAGCTGATCATGCGCGACGACGCCACGCACAGCCAGATCGCCGGGTTCGCGGTGGCGCTGCGCGTCAGGGGCGAGACCGTCGACGAGATCGCCGGCCTGGCCCGGACGCTCATGGCGTTCGCCACCCCGATCGACGTGCCCGATCCCGAGTCCGTCCTCGACGTGGTCGGCACGGGCGGCGACGGCTCCCACAGCTTCAACATCTCCACGCTGTCGGCGATCGTCGCGTCGGCCTGCGGCGCCCGCGTGGCCAAGCACGGCAACCGGGCCGCCTCCTCGACCTGCGGCGCGGCGGACGTGCTGGAGGCGCTGGGCGTGCGCATCGACCTGCCGCCTGCCGGCGTGGCCGCCTGCATCCGGGACCTGGGCGTCGGCTTCCTGTTCGCCCCGCTGTTCCACCCCTCGTTCCGCTTCGCCGCCGTGCCGCGGCGGGAGCTGGGCGTCCGGACGGTGTTCAACGTGCTGGGCCCCCTCTGCAACCCGGCCCGGGCGGGCTGCCGGGCCCTGGGCGTCGCCGACCCCACGCTGGTCGGCCGCATGGCCGCGGTGCTGCCCCGCCTGGGCGTGCGCCGGGCGCTGGTCTTCAACGCCGAGGGGCTCGACGAGCTGAGCACGGCCGGCCCTTCGCTGGTCGTCGAGCTGCTGGACGGCCAGCGCCGGGAGTACCAGCTCGATCCCGAGGAGCTGGGCCTGCCCAGGGCGGCGCACGGGGACCTGCGGGGCGGCGACCCGCCCCACAACGCCCTCATCGCCAGGTCGGTGCTGCAGGGCGAGCACGGGCCCCGCCGGGACGTGGTCCTGCTCAACGCCAGCGCGGCCCTCCGCGCGGCCGGCCTGGCCCGGGACTGGCGCGACGGCCTCGGCCTGGCCGCCGAGGCGATCGACAGCGGCCGGGCCGGCGACCTGCTGGAGCGCTGGGCGGGCGCGTCCCGGGCCGTGGCGACCGCGTGACGGGGACCCCCGACCTGCTGGCCCGGCTCGTGGGGGAGGCGCGGGCGGAGGTCGAGGCCCGGCGGGCGGTGATGCCGAGCGCCCGCCTCGAGCGTCTGGCCGCCGCGCTGCCGCCGCCGCGCGACCTGGTGGCGGCGCTGCGAGGGCCCCGGCTCGCCGTCATCGCCGAGATGAAGGCCCGCACGCCCATCATGGGCCGCCTCAGCGAGGACTACACGCCCGGCCGCCTGGCGGCCACCTACGCCGCCGCCGGCGCGGCCGCGCTCTCGGTCCTGTGCCAGGAGACCAGCTTCGGGGGCCGGCCGGAGCACCTGGCCGAGGCCCGCGCGGTCACCGACCTGCCGGTGCTGCGCAAGGACTTCACGGTCGACGAGCACCAGGTCCTGGAGGCGCGGGCGTACGGCGCCGACGCCGTCCTGCTCATCGTCGCCGCGCTGGAGCCCGACCGCCTGCGCACCCTGCTGGAGCTGACCCGGTCCTTCGGCATGGAGGCCCTGGTCGAGGCGCACGACCAGGCCGAGGTGGCGGCCGCGCTGGAGGCGGGGGCGCGGGTGGTCGGCGTCAACCACCGCGACCTGGCCACGTTCCAGGTCGACGTCGGCCTGACCGAGCGCCTGCGGCCGCTGCTGCCCCCCGGCGTGGTGTACGTGGCCGAGAGCGGCATCCACACGGCGGCCGACGCGGCCCGTATGCGGCGGGCGGGGGCGGACGCCATCCTCGTCGGCGAGGCGCTGATGCGGGCGCCCGACCCGGCGGCGAAGCTGCGCGAGCTGGCGGCGGCGGTCTGAGCCGTGGCCGTCCTGGTCAAGGTGTGCGGCATCTGCGACGCCGGGGCGGCCAGGGCCGCCGTCGAGGCCGGGGCCGGCCTCATCGGATTCCACTTCTGCTCCTCCAGGCGGCGGGTGTCGCCGGAGGAGGCGCTGGCCATCGCGGACGGGCTGGACGGATTGGACCGGCGCCCCCGGCTCGTGGGCGTGTTCATCGACCAGCCCGAGGCCGAGGTTGCGCAGGTGGCGGAGTTCGTGGGCCTGGACCTGGTCCAGCTCCACGGCTCGGAGGAGCCCGGGTTCGCCAGCCCCCGGCCTGTGCTCAAGGCGCTGAAGGTGCGGGACGGCGTCGTCCCCGACGCCTCCGGCTGGCCCGACCCGATCCTGCTGGACAGCTGGTCGCCGGACCAGCGCGGCGGGACCGGCCGGCCCTGGGACTGGGAGGCCGCCGCCCAGCTCGTGGCCAGCCGGCGCGTGTTCGTGGCGGGCGGGCTGAACCCCGGCAACGTCGGCGAGGTCGTGCGGCGGCTGCGGCCCCACGGCGTCGACGTGTCCAGCGGCGTCGAGTCGGCCGTCCGGGTCAAGGACGCCGAGCGAGTCCGCGCTTTCGTGCAAGCTGTAGAGGACGCCAATGGTGAAGGGCAGTGGTGAAGGGTAGGTTCGGACCGTACGGCGGGCAGTACGTGCCCGAGACGCTCATGTCGGCGCTGGAGGAGCTGGAGGGCGCCTGGCGGTCGAGCTGGGCGGACCCCGAGTTCCAGCTGGAGCTGAAGGCCCAGCAGCGCGCGCTGGTCGGCCGGCCCACGCCTCTGTACGCGGCGGAACGGCTGAGCGAGCACTTCGCTGGCGCCCGCATCCACCTGAAGCGGGAGGACCTCTGCCACACGGGCGCCCACAAGCTGAACAATGCGCTGGGCCAGGCGCTGCTGGCCCGCCGCATGGGCAAGCGCCGGATCATCGCGGAGACCGGGGCCGGCCAGCACGGCGTCGCCACCGCGACGGTCTGCGCGCGGTTCGGCTTCGAGTGCACGGTCTACATGGGCACCGAGGACATGCGCCGGCAGGCGGTCAACGTGCAGCGGATGCTGCTGCTCGGGGCCGAGGTCCGCGAGGTCGGCGCCGGCACGGCTACCCTGAAGGACGCCACCAGCGAGGCGATCCGGGACTGGGTGAGCAGCGTGGGCGAGACGCACTACATCATCGGCTCGGCCGTCGGCCCGCACCCCTATCCCGAGATGGTGCGCGACCTGCAGCGGGTGATCGGCGACGAGGCCCGCGACCAGTACCTGGCCGCAGAGGGCCGCCTGCCCGACGTGGTCCTGGCCTGCGTGGGCGGGGGCTCGAACGCGATCGGCATGTTCACGGCCTTCCTGGGCGACCAGGACGTCGAGCTCGTCGGCGTCGAGGCCGCGGGCTCCGGGGTGGCCAGCGGCCGCCACGCCGCCTCGCTGGTCGGCGGCCGGCCGGGGGTGCTGCACGGCGCCTTCACGTACCTCCTGCAGGACCGCGACGGGCAGGTGCTGCCCACCCACTCGATCTCGGCCGGCCTGGACTACCCGGGCGTGGGCCCCGAGCACGCGCTGCTGCGGGACCTGGAGCGGGCCCGGTACGTGGCCGTCACCGACGCGGAGGCGGTCGCAGCCTTCAAACTATGCACCCGGCTGGAGGGCATCATGCCGGCGCTGGAACCGTCCCACGCGCTCCACCAGGCCGGGCTCCTGGCCGGGGAGCTGGGCCTCGACGGGCGGATCCTGGTGTGCCTGAGCGGCAGGGGAGACAAGGACATGGATTCGGTCGCGGAGTTCGATGCCCGGGATTGAGGCTCGCGCCGTGAGCCGGCTGGAGGAGCGGGTCCGCGCCGCCGGCGACCTGAGGCTGATCCCGTACCTGATGGCCGGCTACCCGGACCCCGTGCGGTCGATCGATCAGGGCCTGGCCTACGCCCGGGCCGGGGCGGCGGCCATCGAGGTCGGCATCCCGCACAGCGACCCGCTGGCGGACGGGCCCGCGGTGCAGCGCGCGGGCCAGGCGGCGCTGGAGGGCGGCATGACCGTCCGCGGCGCGCTGGAGGTGGCGGCGGCGGTCGCGGAGGGCGGCGCGCCGGTCGTCCTGATGACGTGCGTCAACCCCGTGCTGGCCTACGACGGGCGGCGCTTCGCAGCGGACGCGGCTCGGGCCGGCGCCGCCGGCGTGATCGTCCCCGACCTGCCGGCCGAGGAGGCGGAGCCC